>DASWVN010000130.1:0-22215 GCA_036401215.1 Vicinamibacterales bacterium
CGCGTCGAGGTCCGCGCTGTCGAGCACGACGAGCACCTGGCCGGCGCGGACCCGGTCGCCGGGCGCGACGCGCACGTCCCGAACGGGCGCGAGGATCCGCGCCGCAAGCGTGGCGGCCGTGCGCGCCTGCACGACACCGCCGACCCCGAACGTGTCCGACAGTTCGGAGGAGGCGACGGTGCCGATTTCGACCTGGAGAGGCGGTGCGCTCTCGGCGGCGGCTCTTTCCGTGCTTCCAGAGCAGCCCCACAGCGAGAGCAGGGCCAGCGGAAGAATCGTGTAACGAGTCGTCGAATGCATGTTCTCTACTGCCTTCCCAGTGCACGCTGGAGCGCTGCCGTACTCGTGAGCACGGCGGCCTGCGCGGCGACGAGTTGCGCGTCTGCGTCCACGACGCCTTCGGAGGCGCGCAGGAGCGTGGCGACATCCGCCAGGCCCGCTTCATACCGGTCGCGAATGATCCGGCGGCTTTCGGCTGCCTGCGCGACCGCCGCGCGTGCCACGGCTTCCGTCGCGCGTGCCGCATCGAGTTGCGCGGCGGCGACGCGGACGTCCAGCCGTGCGGCCGCGATCGCGTCTTCGCGTTCGGTCCGGCGGCGTTCGACCGCTTCCCGCGCTTCCGCGAGACGGGCGCGATCGGCGAATCCGCGAAACAGGTTGATGCGGGCCGACACGCCGACGATCCAGCTCGATGCCCGTGTGTCCCAGGCGCCGCCGTTGAACTCCCATCCACCCTGCGCCGAGACCTGGGGCAGGAAGGCGGCGCGCGCGGTCCGGACCGCCGTCTCGGCAAGCTCCTCGCCGAGCGCGGCGATCGTGAGGTCTGGACGGCTCTCGATCGCTTCCCGTTCGAGGGCCGCCAGGTCGGTTGTGGGAATCGGAGGAATCGCCGCGGCCGGATCCAGTGTGAATACCGCATCGAGAGGCTCGCCCATGAGCCGGTTCAATTGCGCACGCGCGATCTGCTCGTCGGATCTGGCGCGGATCTGCCGCTCGCGGCTGCGTGAGAGGTGGACGTCGAGCAGCAGCACGTCGGCCTCGGTCGCCAGCCCCGCGTCGCGGCGGTCTCCGGCCAGGCGGCGGTCCGCCTCGGCGCGCTGGAGTGCCGCCTCTGCGGACTGCAGGTTCGCGAGCGCGACGAGCACCCGGCTGTAGGCCGCTGAGACTTCGGCGGCAAGCTGCTGCTCGACGAAGGACCGCTCGGCCGCAGCCAGTTCCCGGCCCGTGTTCGCGGCCGCGAACTGAGCCGGGATCCCTGCGTCGAACAGCGGTTGCTCGACCGCCAGCCGGCTCGTGAAGTTGTCGATCGGAGATGGATGGTTCAGAGCGTCGATGGCGAAATTCCGTTCGGTGAACAGCCGCTGAGACAGGAGCGAGCTGAAGACGAACACCGGCTGGTCGCCTCGCTGCCAGCTCTCGACGAAATCGACTCGCGGGAGCCAGGCGGCCCGGGCCGCAGCGGCCCGGTGCGCCGCCTCTCGTTCCGCGGCGATGGCGCCGCGGGCGTTCGGATTCTGCGTCCGCGCACGGCGGATCGCATCGTCCAGGGTCAAAGGAACCTGGGCGAACGCCGGCGCCGCGCCGGCGGCCGCCAGCAGGATCGTGATGAGGGTGCGTCGTATCATCCTGCTGAGAGGGATTCATGCCAGAAAAAAAGGTGACACCGGCGGCGCGTCGGCGTGTCACCAAATCCGCAGGGCCGCATCCTTCAACCCAGGGCGCCGACGAATACGCCGCGCTCGTGCGTGAGGCCGCCGAAGGCGATCCCGCCGCGCTCGAACGTCTGCTGATGCGGGCGCAGGAAGCGGCCTGGCGTTTCAGCAACGCGGTGTGCGGACGCGGCGACGATGCCGAGGACGCCATGCAGGAGGCGCTGATCAAGACGTACCGGCACGTCGACCGGATTCGGGACCCGCGGGCCTTCCGCGCGTGGCTGTACCGCACCGTCCGGAACGCGTGCCTGATGGGGCGGCGCCGAAAGGTTGGGGAGCCGACCCGCCTGCAGTCGCTCGATGAGATCCTGCCCGGGCGGGACGCTCCCCTCGAGCGGGACCTGGCGCATCCAGGCCGCGATCCCGAGGCGCTGGCGACCAACGCCGCCCTGAGACGGAAGCTGCAGCGCGCGATGGCGGGCCTCCCGGCGGCCTACCGCGCCGTCGTCTTCCTTCGCGAGATGGAAGGGTTGTCGACGCGCGAGGTTGCGCAGGTGCTGGGGATCTCCGAAGACAACGTCAAGGCGCGGCTTCACCGTGCGCGCCTGCAGCTCCAGGCAGGGTTGACGGAGGAACGCACATGAGCAGGAACCCGAGCGCCCGGTGCCGCGCCCTCGCCGCGGAGCTGTCGCGGTATCTCGACGGCGACCTCAGTGCGTCGCGCCGCCGCGCGATCGAGCGTCACATCGAGGCGTGCACCTGCTGCGGCTGGCTGGCCTCGCGGCTGCGCACGGTGATGGCCCTCTGCCGGAACGAGCGCGGCCGGCCGATGCCGCGCGCCGTCCGAGCGCGTGCGGCCGCCCGTCTCCGCCGCCTGCTGGCCGACGAGAAGTGACCTCCGGAACCCGGGAGGTTGACGAAACCGGGTCTCCAGCAATCCGCCCTGCACGAAATCGCCTCACTGCACTATCCTTGACGTCTATCCCACTAGTGCGAACGACCGTTCCACCGGCTCCGGCCGGGTGAAGGAGGAGACTGACACCACATGGCCTCGATGCACGAAATCGATTACAAGGTCTTCGGCGACGACATGCAGTACGTCGAAGTGGAGCTCGATCCCAACGAAGCCACGGTCGCCGAAGCGGGCGGCATGATGTACATGGACGACGGGATCGAGATGGAGACGATCTTCGGCGACGGATCCCAGCAGCAGGGGGGCTTTCTCGGCGCGCTGGTCGGCGCCGGGAAGCGGCTGCTCACCGGCGAGTCGCTGTTCATGACGGTGTTCCTCAATCGCAGCAGCCAACGGCGCAAGGTCGCGTTCGGAGCGCCATATCCCGGCAAGATCATCCCGGTTCATCTCCCCGACATCGGCGGCGAACTGATCGCGCAGAAGGATTCGTTTCTCGCCGCCGCCAAGGGCGTTTCGGTCGGGATCGCGTTTCAGCGCAAGCTGGGCGTCGGCCTGTTCGGCGGCGAGGGCTTCATCATGCAGCGGCTGCAGGGGGACGGCTGGGCGTTCGTGCACGCCGGCGGCACCATCCACGAACGGATCCTTCAGCCGGGGGAAACGATCCGCGTGGACACCGGCTGCATCGTCGCCTTCCAGCCCTCGGTGAACTACGACATTCAGTACGTGGGGAAGATCAAGTCGGCGCTGTTCGGCGGGGAGGGATTGTTCTTCGCGACGCTCCAGGGCCCCGGCCGCGTGTGGCTGCAGTCGCTGCCACTGAGCCGGCTCGCGAACCGGATCGTCGCCGCCGTTCCGGGGATCACGGGCCGCGGCGCCAAGGGGGAAGGTTCGATTCTCGGCGGCCTCGGCGGCCTGCTGGACGGCGACAACAGTTAGCAACGCGGTCAGGCCGCGTCCCCGCCGCGCGTCTTTGCGCGGTGGGGTGGGCTTCGCGGGTTGAGGGCGGCTGCCGCACGGCAATCCGCCCGTCACCCGTCCGCTGCGCTGGCTATTGCCTGATCGCGAGCACCTGGCCCGCTCCGGGCAGGATGCTATTGATGGTCACGTAAATCGTCCCGTCCTTTGCAATCGCGATCCCGCCGGGCGCGAACAGCGGCACGTCGATCGCGGTGCGGGTGCCGTCCGGCGCGACGCGAATCAGCGCGCCTTCCGGAAAGTTCGGAATTGGATTCGCGATCTGCAGCACATACAGGCTGCCGTCGGCGCCAAACGCGAGGTCGACGACGTTGGTGAAACCGCTGGCGTAGACTTCCGGTTCGCCGCCTTCCGCCGGAACGCGGTAGATGTTCGCGATGCCGGTTGCGAACGGTCCGCCGGTGAGTTGACCGACGTAGTAGGCGCCATCAGGTCCGACGGCCAGCCCGGTCGGGACCGCGTCGCGCGACGGAGGACCCGCCAGCTCGTCGAACACTGCCAGCGTTCGGATCTGGCCGTTGGCGCGGATCTCGAACAACGCATTCGCGCCCGCGTCGGCGACGATCTGTTTGCCCGGCAACACCAGAATGCCGTAGGGATTGGAGTCGGGAAGGTCCTGATCGGGATTGACGCTCTCCTCGAACGTCCCGATGTCCGCGGTGACGCGGAAGGCCCCGTTCGGAGTGGCTCGGCCGACGACCGCCATCGTTCCCGCGTGCGGGCCGATCACCGACCGCAGCGCCGGCTCGCCGCCGAAGCCAATCGTGAAGTACAGATTGCCGACGCCCTGGAACCCGAGGTGGTGCGGGCCGGAGGCGGAACTCCCGGCCGGCGCATTCGGCCCCGAGTCCCCGAGCGACGGCAGGCCTGCGACCACGACGTCGACATTGCCCGTGCGCAGATCGATCCGCGTGATCGCGCCGGTCGTCCCGAAGCAGCGCGGCCCCGTCGGTCCGACGTGACAATGCTCGCTGCCGCCGGACCCCGCCTCGGCGACATAAAGGTCGCCGTTGGGCGCGAAGGCGAGCCCCCGCGGGTTATCGAGGCCGGAGGCCACGACCTCGACGGTCTGCGCGCCGGCGACGGTCCCACCGGCCAGCAGCGCCGCCGCCGTTATCAACGTGATGAACGTAAGGCTCATGGACATACTCCTTCCGGGCAGCGCGAGGCGAAGCGGTCGTCTCGGCTGCCCCAGCCAAACAGGGCGCCAGAACATCGGGTGCCCAACTGCCCATCGTAGGTGGCGGAGGGCGTTCCCGTCGAGCACTCTTTCGAGCCAGAGCCGATTGCCACCGAACGCGGGGAAGAGAATGGACGGCGCTGCGGCCGGTTGACACCCTTACGTCCGCTTGCGATCATCGAGTGAACAGCGCGCGAGCGCATTCCGTCCTGAACGAAAGGCCGATGAAGAAGTAAGCCATCCATCCACTCACCGCGCACCTGACGGCGCGCGTGAATCTACCCCGCATCCCGCGGGAGAGGAATGGTATGAGCTTGCTTCAAGCATCCGGGCTGGCCTTTCGCCACCCTTCGCAGCCGGATTGGCTGTTCAACGACGTTTCCTTCAATGTAAGTCCCGGCGACCGCATCGGGCTGGTCGGTCCGAACGGGTCTGGCAAAACATCGCTGTTGCAGATCCTCAGCGGTCAGCGTGCGCCCTCGGCGGGACGCTTCGTCCGTCGCGCCGGTCTGCGGATCACGCACGTCCGCCAGGAGGTGCAGGCGCCTGACGACGAGCGGTTGCTGGACTTCGTCCTGAACGCGGATGCCGCATTGACGGCATTGCGGCGGGAGGTGCGCCGGCTCGAAGCGTGTCTTGACGACGAGACGGCGGCGTTGCGGTACGCCGACCGACTCGCCGACTACGAGTCCGCAGGTGGGTTCGCGCTCGAGGTCGAGGTTGAGCGTGTGCTGGAAGGTCTCGGCTTCGACCATCGAGAACGCACGCTGCCGGTTCGCCATCTCTCGAGCGGGCAGCGCGCGCGTGCCACGCTCGCCCGTGCGCTGGCCGCACCGGCGGACCTGCTGCTCATGGACGAGCCCACCAATCACCTCGACAGTGCGACCCGGGAGTGGCTCGAGCGCTGGTTGTCGGAGGCATCCGCAGCCTGCGTGATCGTCTCGCACGATCGTGGATTCCTGGACGCCGTGACCGGACGAACGTTCGAGCTTCGCGCCGGCAGACTCACGGTCTTCGAAGGCGCGTTCGCGTTCTATCGTGAGCAGCGAACACTGCTGGAGCACCAGGCGTGGGAGCGCTACGAGCAGCAGCAACGCCGGTCGTCCGCGGTGGCCAGGGCAGCCGAGGCACGGATGAAGGTCGCATCGCGGGTGCAGCGGGCGCCGGCGGGTGCCAGACATGGCCACGACTTCTACCAGGCGAAGGCCGCGCGCGTTCAACGCACGGCTCGTATCCTCCGCGAGCGCATCGTCAGAGCAGGCCCGGTCGAGAAACCCCGGGTGGATCCCGATATTCCGACGCTGGACTTCGCCGCCGTCCGGCGCTCGGGAGGATCGGTGCTTACTGCCAGAGGGCTGTCGAAGGCCTGGGGAGGCCGCCAATTGTTTGCCGGCCTTTCGCTCTGGATCGGCGATGGCGAACGGCTGGCGGTGACGGGGCCGAACGGATCCGGTAAGACGACGCTGCTCAGAGTGATCGCGGGACTGGAGCGGCCGGATGCCGGTGTCGTCACCCTCGGCACCGGGACCAGGATCGGGTACTTCTCTCAGGAAGGGGAGCACCTGGATCCCGGCGTCTCGCCGCTCGCGTATTGCCTGGCCATCAATCCCGACGAGACGTGGGTGCGAACGCTGCTGGCATGTCTTCGGGTGCGCGCTGACCAGGTCCGGCAGCCGATCGGGCAACTGAGCGGTGGCGAGCGCGCGAAGGTGGCGCTTGCCGCCCTCCTGGTCGGCGGCGCCAACCTGCTACTGCTCGACGAGCCGACCAATCATCTCGACATCGACGCCCGGGAGGCGCTCGAACGCACACTGGTGCAGTTCCCTGGCGCACTCATCGTCGTGTCGCACGACGAACGATTCGTCGGGGCCGTGGCGACCGATGTGCGTCCGATCGGGACGTTGTGACCAGGACCAACAGCCGTTTGCACGACACCGCGGCGGATGCCATCATTGCCCCGCAGACGTCGACCTGAGGAGAGTGCCATGGCCAACGAAGATGGAATCGTGCCGGTCAACGGCGCCGAGCGCCGGGACGTGAACGGGGTGCGCGTCGAGATGACGCGGGTCGGTGAAGGACGCGTGCGCCGGGTCATCTATCCGGCCGGCTTTCGCTGGTCGCGGGACATGAAGCCGACGGTCGGCACCGACCGCTGCATGCACACGCACGTGGGCTTCATCATCGAGGGAGCGATCGGCGTCGAGTTCGCGGACGGCTGCCGGCGGACGTTCACCGCGCCCGAAGCGGTCAGCATCGAAGCCGGCCACGAGGGCTGGGTCGCGAGCGATGGTCCCGCGGTGATGATCGAGTTCGACTTCGAAGGGGACACCGCCAATCGCTTTGGGATCAGCGCTTCTCATCAGCACCGATGACGCACGCACTGGAACTCGGAGACGTCACGAAGCGGTATGTCGGCCACCTCGCGGTGGACCGGCTCAGCCTGACGGTCCCGACAGGGACCATCTACGGCATCCTCGGTCCGAACGGCGCCGGCAAGTCGACGACCTTGCGGATGGTGATGAACATCATCGCGCGGGACGCTGGCACGATCCGGCTGCTTGGCGTGGATCCCGCCCGGGATCCACCCGTCTTGCGCCGGGTCGGATACCTGCCTGAAGAACGCGGGCTCTATAAGAAGATGACCGCGCTCGACGCGGTGGTCTTTTTCGGCGCGCTGCGGGGCATGTCCGAGCCGGATGCGCGGACGGCCGGTGCGCGCTGGCTCGAGACGATGGGGCTCGGCCAGTGGCAGCACGCGAAGATCGAGACGCTCTCGAAGGGCATGCAGCAGAAAGTCCAGTTCGTGGCCACCATCGTCCATGGACCGGACCTCCTGATCCTCGACGAACCGGCCTCCGGGCTCGACCCGGTGAACCAGGAAGTGCTGCGCGACACCATCCTCGGCGCGAAGCGCGAGGGTCGGACGGTCGTGTTCAGCACGCACAACATGGACCAGGCGGAACAGTTGTGCGATTCGGTCTGCATCATCGCGAGGGGGCGGAAGGTGCTCGATGGCGCGCTCCGCGACATCCGGCGGAGTCATGCCGGACGGCACTATCGCCTGGAGTTCGACGAGACGACGCCCGCCGTGCTCGAGTTCATGAACCGCCGCTTTCCAGGGGCGGAGCGATCCGGAAACGGCTGGACGTTCGATCTCCCCGCGGCCTCTGACGTCCAGGCTGTCCTCTCGGCGCTCGCGGTCACAGGCCTCGACGTGGCGAAATTCGAGCACGTGAAGCCGTCCCTTCACGAGATCTTCGTCGCGCAGGTCGGCGAAGCGGAAGTGGCCGAGCGCAGACCGGAGGTGAGCGGTGCGTGAAACGATGCTGATCATCAGGCGCGAGTTTCGCGAGCGCGTCGCCTCGAAGTCGTTCCTCGTCGGGACGCTGCTGTTCCCGCTCCTGATGATCGCGCTGATCTTCCTGCCGAGACTGGTCGGACGCGGCGGAACGCAGTGGGACCTTGCGCTCGTCAGTGAGGCGCCCGCCGGCGTGACCGACATCTTCGAGCGGCTGCTGACGGCGCCTCCTGAAACCGATGACGCCAACCGGTATCGCCTGGAACGCGTCGAGGCGCCGATCGCGACGGCACGGGAGCGGCTGGCGCCGCGTCTCGAGTCAGAGGCACTCGACGGCTACATCGCGCTCCCCGCGGATGTTCTGCAGACCGGCACGATCGTGTTCCGCGCCCGCAAGGGGGTCAGCTTCGATGTCGTCCGCGAGCTGCGGAGCGCCGGGACCCGCGCCGTCCAGACGGAACGGCTGCGTGAGTCGGGCATCGATGCTTCGGCAGTGGCGGCGCTCGTCGCGCCGGTGAAGATCGACGAAGCCAGGCTGACCGAGGGAGGAGAGCAGCGCGGCGGCGCACTCTCGACCTTTCTGACCGCGTATATCGTCGCCTTTCTGATCTACATCATGACCACGCTGTATGGCGTGGCGGTAATGCGGAGCGTGCTGGAGGAGAAGACGAACCGCATCGCGGAGGTGCTGATGAGCACGATCCGCGCGTCAGCCCTGATGGCGGGCAAGATCATCGGCGTCGGATCGGCGGCTGTCGTCCAGGTATTGATCTGGGTCGCGATCACGGCGCTCGTCGTCAACGTCTCGCCGCGACTCGGCGGCGGATTCAGCCTGCCGGAGCCGATGCTGCAGGCGTTGAACGTGGCGCCGGCGACCGGCGTCCTGCTCTTCCTCTACTTCCTCCTGGGCTTCTTCCTCTACGCGTCCATCTTCGCCATCGTCGGGGCCGCGGTCACGAGCGAGCAGGAAGCGCAGTCGGTGCAGTTCCTGGCGCTGATCCCGATGATCGCGCCGATGCTGTTTCTCGAAACGATCCTCAACGCGCCGCTTGGCGGCGTGGCCATCGCGCTCGGCCTGATCCCGTTCACTTCGCCGGTGACGATGCCGATGCGGATGGCGTCCACGCAGATCCCCGCACTCGAAGTGGCCATCTCGCTCACGCTGCTCGCCATCGGCATCGTCGCGATCGCGTGGGTCGCCGGCAAGGTCTACCGCGTCGGGATCCTGAGCACCGGCAAGCGTCCGTCGCTCGCCGAGCTGGTGCGATGGGTGCGATCGGCGTAGCACGGGAGTTCGGATGAAACGCACCTGGACCATCATCGGTGTCGAAGACGTGGCGGCAAGCTTCGGGTGGTATCAGGCACTCTTCGGCGGACGCGAGACGGCGCCGGCCCATGACGACTTCGGACAGATCCTCGATACGGATGGCACGGTGCTGCTGTGCGTCCATCAGTGGGGCGCGCACGGGCATCCGCCCTTGACCAGCCCGGATCACGGGCGGCCCGGCAACGGGCTACTGCTGTTCTTCCGCGTGGATGACTTCGACGAGACACTGACGAGGGCCCGGGCGCTCACTCCCCGTTTCGAAGAGGAACCGCACGTGAACCCGCACACCGGTACGCGCGAGTTCTCGCTTCGCGATCCCGACGGCTATTACGTGACCGTCAGTGCGCTCGCCGCGCAGTAGCAACCCGTCGTTCGTTCGAGAGTACGCTTCTGTCCTCCGCAGGCGCCGCCACGCCAGCACAGCACGCGGAAAAGTGCCAGAAATCGGCTGGATCTGCTGTCGAGATGCGGCACGTCACTTGCCCTTCAGCCCGTCAGGTCAATCGTGACCTCCGGAGGGTAGACCTTATGAATCGCATCAAAGCGGCAACGGTCGCAGTTCTGCTCGCCTCGTTCGTCGGCGTGCTGCCGGCTCCGGCGATGGCGCAGGGCAGGGATCGTCGCGACCGCTACGAAAATAAATGGGACCGTCGCGAGGACCGGCGCGACCGGCGTGAGGATCGGCGGGATCGGCGTGAGGACAAGTGGGACCGCCGTGAGGATCGTCGCGACCGCCGGGAGGCGCGTGTCGGGTACTGGGACCCGGCACGTTACTACCGCCGCGATGATCGCCGCTACGCGCCTCGCCGGCTCGGAAGGAACGATCGGATCTATCGTGGATCCGACAATCGCTACTACTGCCGCCGCGACGACGGGACCACCGGCCTGATCGTTGGCGGGATCAGTGGCGGCGTGCTGGGCCACATCATTGCCCCGGGAGGCTCGAAGACCCTCGGGACGGTTCTGGGCGCCGGGGTTGGTGCGTTGATCGGACGCGCGATCGACGATGGGGATATCGTCTGCCGATAGGCGGCTGTGCCATCATTCGGCATGCCGTCGATAGAGTCCGAGCACGAGATCCTCTCCGAGCGCGTTCTGGCGGCGCCTCCCGAGACCGTCTTCGAGGCGTTCGCGGAACCCGCAGTCCTCGCCCGCTGGTGGGGGCCGCAGGGTTCCGTGAACCTCTTCGAGATCTTCGAGTTCCGCGCCGGCGGCCGGTGGGAATTCGTCATGCGGGCCGAGGACGGCAGCGACTGCTCGATGCGTCAGCGGTTCATCGAGGTCCGTCCCCCGGAGCGGGTCGTGGTTCAGCATCTCCAGGCCGGGCACGACTTCGAACTGCGAAGATCGATCAACGCTGCTGACCGTGGGGCCCCCGCCGCGGACACCCCACCCCGTGCTCGGCGCCAAAAGCACGTGTCACGGCGCTGGCGCCTCCGCGCGGGGCGGGGCGCCCCGTCCGCGGCCCCCACGCACGAGCGTTTCGAGCGCTCGTTCACATGACCTTCGGCCCCCTCGACGCGGATCGTACCCGACTGCGCTGGCGCATGCGTTTCGCGTCGGCGGCCGAGCCCGCGCGTGTCCGCGAGTTCGTACAGCAGGCTAACGAGCAGAACTTCGACCGCCTCGAACGGGTGCTGGGACTGCGACGGTCAGCACCTGCATGATCGGTTCCGGGCCGGCCTCGAAGCTGGGAACCCCCGGATCAGATTCGGCGTCCGATTAGTAGGTTACAGTTGTCCTGGAGGACCTGGCGGCAATGATTTTCGACCCACTCTATCTGTTGTTCATCGGGCCCGGCCTGGCGCTCTCACTGTGGGCCAGCATGCGCGTCAAGAGCACCTTCAACAAGTATTCGAAGGTGCGATCCATGCGCGGCTTGACCGGCGCGCAGGCGGCTCAGGAGCTGCTGCGAGGCGCCGGCATCACGGACGTGAAGATCGTGCGCTCGCAGGGCATGCTCTCGGACCACTACAACCCGGTCACCAAGACGCTGGCGCTCTCTGAGCCGGTCTACGACTCCAACTCGGTGGCCGCGATCGGCGTCGCCACCCACGAAGCCGGACACGCGATCCAGCACGCCCGCCACTATGCGCCCCTGTGGGTGCGATCGGCGCTCGTGCCGACCGCGAATATCGGCTCCAGTATCGGCTACATGGTGATGCTGTTCGGCCTGTTCCTGGCCTCGCAGAACATGGTGCTGATCGGGGCCGTCCTCTTCTCGGCCGTGCTGTTGTTCCAGATCGTGACGCTGCCGGTGGAGTTCAACGCCTCCAACCGCGCCAAGGCGCTCGTGCTGGAGCATGGGATCGTGACGATGGACGAGCGCCGCGGCGTCGACGCGGTACTGAATGCCGCTGCGCTGACCTACGTTGCCGCGGCAGTCAGCACGCTGCTGACGCTGATGTACTTCCTCTTCCGCTCCGGACTGCTCGGCGGCCGGCGCTGATGTGTCGCCATCCGGCTTCACGGCCGGAGTCCGTCGACGCGGGCCTCGCGACAGCGACGGGATGAACCTCAGCGGGCGAGCACGCTGGCGCCGCGGATGTAATCCAGCCGCGGAAACTGGCGGAGCAGCCAGGCGTTTCCACCCTCGAAGAACGCGTCCTGCTTGCCGGCGCGGATCCCTTCTGGCCCCTCGCCGTACTCGGCGTTGATCGCATCCACCGCCGCCATCCCTGACACCACACGGCCGAACGGCGTAAACGGCTCCTTGTCGTGCGACGCCGAGTTGTCGCCGGTGTTGATGAACACCTGCGTCGCACGGCCGTTCGGGACGGCGAACGGGAACGCGACCGTGCCGCGCGTGTTGGACTGCACGAACGGATCATCGGGGAACGTCTCGTTCCGCCAGGCTCGGGCGATCGCCGGGTCGCCGTTGATGCCGAACTGGACCCAGCGCCCCGGCCTCACACGAAAAAAGCGCGTGACGTCGTAGTAGCCATGACGTACCAGCGCGACGAACCGGTCCGCTCCGCGAGGAGCCCACGCCCGCAGGACCTCGATGTCGATCGTCCCGACAGAGGTTTCGAGCCGAACGATCGATCGTTCGGGCGCTTGCGCCTGGAACTTTGGTGCTTTCGAATTCAGCAGGAGGCGATGGGTCTCCTGCGGTATCACGTCGGCGGCAAGGATGCGCGTGGCGATGAGTGCAGCGGCCAGATACAGGACGTCTCCAGTTTTCACCATTCTGCGCGGCATTCTATGCCGCCGCTGAAACTAATGGCCCGCCGCCTACAATACCGGGTCAGTATGCCAATGTCCCTTGTCGCCGGCGTGTTCTTGTCGCTGCTTGTCACGGGCGTAGCCTACCAACAGACGCCGGGTTCTCAATCGCCGGAGGCACAGCTGGTTGCGATCGACGTCGCCGGTACGACGCGGATGACGCGGGAGGATGTCGCGAAGCTGTCAGGCCTGGCCGTCGGCACGCCCGTCCAGGTGGCGACGCTGCAATCTGCGGCCGAACGCCTGGCGCGATCCGGCCTGTTCGAGAGCGTCGAGTATCGTTACACGACGATGGCGGGGAAGCTCACGGTCACGTTCGACGTGGTCGAAGCCGAGCGGAATGTACCCGTTATCTTCGACAATTTTGTCTGGTTCTCCGACGCGCAGCTCCTCGGCGCGGTGCGAGAGGCGTTGCCGTCATTCGACGGTCGCGTCCCACAGAACGAAGACGTGCCGGATCACATCACCCGAGCACTCCAGGCGATCCTTGACAGTCGCAAGATACCGGGTTCGGTGGGGTTCATGCCCCAGACCGCTGTCGGGAGCGACTCGCTACAGTTCATCTTCAAAGTGGCAGACCCGAGCCCCCGGATCTGCAAGGTCGGTTTCGAAGGTGTGTCACCAGGCCCCCTGCGCGAACTCGCATCCAACGTGGCGCCGCTCGTCGGCCAGGACTACTCGCGCTTTTACGTCAGCAGCATGACGGCAGCCACTCTCACGGACACGTACCGCCATCTCGGGTATTGGCGCGCGAGTTTCGAGTCGCCAACGACGACACTCGACGACTCGTGTGATGGGGTGTCGCTACAACTGAGCGTTGACGAAGGACCTTCCTACGTCTGGCAGATGGCCGAGTGGAAGGGCAACGTGGCTCTCGATGCGAACGCGCTCGACAAGCTGCTCGGGATGAGATCCGGCGACCTGGCCGACCTCGTCAAAATCAAATCGGGTCTTCGTCAGGTAGCAAAGGCGTACGGCCGGAATGGGTATGTCCAGGCGCAGACCTCGCTGACCCCTCGCCTCAACGATGAGCAGAGACGTGCCGTGTTCGAAATTCATGTCACTGAGGGGCGGCAGTTCCGGATGGGGGCGTTGGAAGTCCTGGGTTTCTCCGAGCGCGATGGGGAGACGCTATCCAAGCGATGGCGTCTGAAGCCGGGCGACATCTTCGATGCATCTCACGCCGATGAGTTTTCCGCGAAAGAACTTGCCCCGTTGCGCCGTACTGGCAAACCCGCGGAGCTTCAATACCACGTCGATCCGTCCGCGGGTGTCGTCAACGTCCGCATCGTGCTCCAGAGATAGGTGAATCAGTGTTGGGACAACCAGGTGACGCGCGGAGCCGCCGGGTTTGTTCACAGGTGGGGCCGTCGCGCGCGACAAGCGGCTTCGCGGCGGCAGCCACTCCCTGGAAGCTACTCGCGCGGCAGGACGTCCGCGAGCAGATCGAAGTGGCCGTCCATCACCCAGTCCGCGCGCCCGGTGCGCCAGCCGCTCGCAACATCGCGGATGAGCGGCGACGTCTCGAGCCGATACCGCCGCACCACCGCAGCCGCTGGTGCGGTGTCGTCGAGCACCGCCAGCAACGCCGCGTGCTGCCAGCCGTCCGAAGCACCGTCAGGGGTGGGCGCGACGCGCACACGCGCTACCGCCCGGGAGACCTGCTCCTTCGTATCGGAGTATTCGAGAACGTGGAGGCCCGCTTCCCTTGACAGGATCCGCGACGCCCCGAAGCCCGAGATGATTGCCAGCGCCGGCGACGGCGGAGGGCCAGACACGAACTCGATCAGCATGTGCCGGCGCGAGGCCCAGCGGCGATACATCTGGAGCACCTGTTCGCACCAGGTCGTGCTCGTCGACGAATCGTCGGAGGCGTCAAGCATCGGCTGCACGGCAAGAACGACTTCCACGGCTGAATTCAACCGGACGTCCTCGATCCCGTGCTCGATGACGTAGAGCTGTGACGCGAGCCGTGCCACCAGATCGCGGGGGAATCTGCTATTGGCGGCGGACCGCCGCAGCCGTCCGTCCAGCCCTCTCGCGGTCTCGATCGCCGCTTTCACCCGGTCCAACAGCGCGTAGCGGGAGAGGACGCGGAAACGTTCGGCACTCTCCCAGAATCCCGGGCTCTGCATCTCGTTCGACAGCGTCGTTTCAACCGCCAGCCATGACTCCTCGGACAGGCTTGATTCGAACCGCGCGAGTTGCGCACTGAGGGAGGCCTGCTCCTCTTCGCTGCCGGCCGGCTGCAGAATCATGCGTGGAAGCGAGATGCGCGTCTGGAGGTCTGGACCAGGCGCCTCGGTGACGGCGGGTTCCTCCGGTGCATCGGGATCGATGAACTCGACCTGGATGCCGCGGCCGTCGCTTCGCACGAAGAGGAACTGATCCCCTTCGGGGAAGCGATGTTCGACGAGCGTGGCGGCAAGCGGCGCCAACACGTGCCGATCGATGGCGCGCTTGAGCGGCCGCGCACCCATCGTCGGAGAGAAGCCCTTCTCGAGCAGGAAGTCGAGCGCTGACGATTCCCACTCGACGGCCCACTCGCGGTCTCGCAGGCCGCGCCGTTCGAGCACCCCCCGGAGTTCCTTGGTCAGGATGCCCCGCATCAGTTCGCGCGAGAGCGGACGGAAGACGATCACCGCGTCGAGCCGATTGACGAACTCGGGACGGAACGTCTGGTGAACGGCCTTGATCACCTGTTCCTGCGAGAACGCGGCGGACGTCGAGCCGAAGCCGACGCCGAGGCCCTGCGGGATCTTCGCGCCGAGGTTCGAGGTGAGAATGATGATGCAGTGGCGGAAGTCGGCCGTCTGGCCGGTCGCATCGGTCAACCGGCCGTCGTCGAACACCTGAAGAAAGAGGTCCCACGTATTCGGGTGCGCCTTCTCGAACTCGTCGAGCAGGAGGACCGAGAACGGCTGTTTTCGCACGCGGTGCGTGAGCGATTGCACGTCGGCATACTGATCCGCGTCGCCGACGATCTTCTTCGTGGATTCGGCGGTCTGGAACTCGCTCATGTCGAGACGGATCAGCCGCTCGCTCGAGCCGAACAGAAACTCGGCGAGTGTCTTGGCGAGTTCGGTCTTTCCTGTCCCGGTCGGTCCGGCGAAGAGGAAGACGCCGATGGGCTTGCCGGGATCAACGACACCCGCTTTCAGCATGGCGATCCGGTCGACGACGGCGCCGAGTGCTTCGTCCTGCCCGATGACCCTCGCCGCAAAGAACGCCCGCAGGGTCGTGAGATCCAGGCGTTCCCGGTCGTCGAGCACCAGCGCCGGGATGCCGGTCAGCTGCGACAGCACATCGAGGACATCGGTCCGTTCCACTCGCGCGGTCTCACGGGTAGCCGCGCGCTGAGCCGTCCGCTTGAGCAGATCGATCGCCGCTCCAGGCATGTGCGAGGCGCCGAAGTAGTGGCGCGCCAGATGGGTCACGGTTTCGAGCGCCTCGGGACTGGTCTCGACGTGCGTGACCTCGGCGAGCCGTGCGCTGCACTCGCGCATGAAGCGGTCCACGTCCGCATCCGTCATCGGCTGGAGCCGTACCAGCTCCAGCGCGCTGCGGAGCGCCGGACGGTTCTGCAGTGTCTTCGTGAGTCCGGCCGGCGTCGTTTCACTCAAGAGGACCAGCTTGCCTGCGCTGATCGCGGGAAGCACATGGTCGAGCAGCGAAGCGGCCTGATACTGGTGCCGGCCGCCCGAGGCGAACTGCACGAAGTCGGGCACGTACCACAGCACCTGCTTGCCGGCAGCCAGCTCGGTCGTCAGCCGCTGCAGCCGTTCCTCGAGCTGCCCGAAGTACTGCTGCCCGGCCATGAGATCGGCCGCACCGGCTTCGAAAACGCTCCAGCCCCGCGAGGCTGCCCGCGACGCCAACGCCCGCACGAAGCTGGTCTTGCCCGAGCGCGGTTCGCCGACGACGAGAATCGATCGAAACGGCTGGTTCGTGATGCAGGCTTCCGCTCGTGCCAGCTGTTCTCGAATCCCGTCGTGTTCGAGAACCAGCCTGTGCTCCGAGTCGTCATCCATGAATCGTCCGACCGTTCGGAGGTAGGTTCGGTCGAGCGCGCTGCGGCGCCAGCCCTCGAGCGTCGTGAGGAGCGCCTGCGCCATCGGGTGGTCGATCTTGCGGAGGAGGCCCTCGGCCACCGTCGTGTTCGCTGCCTCGACCTCCGCCAGCGCGTTACCGAATTCGGCGGCGTCGCCGAGGCCGGTGCGCTCCGAGAAGTGCTCGGCGAACATCGTGGTGATCAGCGGATGCGCGAGCCAGTAATCCTGCGTCTGGAGGACCAGCCGGCCGACCGGCGGCCGCTCGTTGACCCGCGCGAAAAACCTGAGCGCGTAATACACCGGCCACGGTGACAGGTGCTGGAACTGGCGCGTCAGCCGCTCGATTGCGGCCTCACGATCCGAACGGTCGCAGAGCGCCGCCCACGCTGCCGCGGCCAGCACGTAATTCGCCCCGGATGCGTAGTCGATCACCGTGCCGATCGGCACGTCCCCGGATTTCAATATTGTGACCGCCTCTCGAAACGTTCCGTCCGCTTCGAGGTCGCGCGGATGCGCGCTGGCGTCACCGACCGTGGCGAGAGGGCCCGACAATTCGAGGAGGCGCCGCAGCCTGGCTTCCAACTTCCGCTCGCCGGGAGTGGCTGCCGACGACGACTCGATCTCCTGCAGCCCAAGACCGGGAACGGCCTCTTCCACCTGAGAAGTGCTGCTGTCCCGCATGCGGGCAGCGAGCAGCGCGGATACGACGCCGGCAACGAACACGAGGAGATAGTCCATGGGAGGGGCGGTGTGTGGGCACAAGGATACCAGCAGCACCACGACTGACCGGAATGTCTGCCAGCGTGGTGAAGTCCGCTTGTGCCCACCTGCCGCCCGGTGCTACCTTGTGACCGGCGCGCAGGGCGCCTCCCGTCCGCGGGCAGGACCGAGTCCACCTGAGCAGATCGAATAACGTTGGACGCGAATCGCGATCCTCCTTCGCCCGACGCCAGCGGACCCCGGGCACATCAGAGGAGGTTCGTCATGCCCGTCCGCCGCCTGCCGGTCCGTCCCGATCTCGACCAGCTTCAACGCCAGGCCAGGGAACTCCTTCGCGCGATTCATGCGGGGGAGGCGAACGCCGTCGCCGAACTGCGCGAGCACCATCCCGAGCCGATCGAACCCACGGCCGCGAAACTGAGCGACGCACAGCTCGTGCTCGCGCGCAGCTATCAGACCTCCAGCTGGACGCGCCTCGCCCATGCCGTGCGGCTCGCGGACGCGATCTGGCGTGATGATCTCGAGACCGTCCGCACGCTCATCACGCGCAATCCGGCGCTCCTCCACGAGCACGTCCTGATCCGGACCGACAGTCACTGGGGGCCGCCGATGACGTACGCGGCGAACCTCGGGCGCGACCGCATCATCCGTGTTCTTTACGAGCACGGTGCAAAGGATCTCGAGCCGGCGGCAGGGCGCGCGGCGCTCCAGGGGAAGGCCGAGACCGTGCGCCTGATCTGGGAGCTGTCGGGGCGGCCGGCGCCCGCGTCCATCGGATGGGGATTCGCCGGTCCGGCCTATACGCTCAGCGTCGAAGGCACGGCCGTCCTCTTCGCGCTGGGGGCGCGCGTCGACGGTCCACACGGCGTGGACACGAACGCGATCGAGCACCTGCTCGGGACGGACAGCCGGAACCCGCCCGCGAAACACCGCATCCTCGAGATGTGGATCGAGCAGGGCTTCGAAGCTCCCGACACGCCGGTGATGGCGCTCCATCGCGGCCGTATCGATCTGCTCGAAACGCATCTCGCGCGTGATCCGGACCTCCTCACGCGCACGTTCGACAAAGCCGACGTCTTTTCGCTCGCGCCCGCCTGCTCACGCGATCCGCACACCGCGCAGGGCACGCCGGTGCACGGGACGACCCTGCTCCACATCGCCGCATACTTCGACGAACTCGAGATCGCCGAGTGGCTGCTCGATCGCGGGATGGATCCGAACGTGCGATCGGCGATCGATGGCGACCGGTTCGGCGGCTACACGGCGCTCTTCTCGACGGTCGTGTCGCAGCGGAACTTCTGGGTGAACTACGGCAAGGGGCAGCCGGACGCCGCGCGTTTCACGCGCCTGCTTCTGGACCGCGGCGCCGATCCGAACGTCCGCGCGTCGCTGCGCCACCGTCTCGAGGAGGGGCATGGCGGCGGACCGCTCCGCGAGTACCGCGATGTGACGCCGCTCGGCTGGGGGGAGCGGTTCGTCGACAAGATCTTCGTCAGCCGCGAGTCGATGCGGCTGATCGAGGCGCGGGGTGGGGAGCGGTGATCTCGCGACGGCAGCCACTGTCTTGAATTGCCGGCACTTGGGGATAGGGGCATGCCATGGGGGGGGGTGGACCGCGAGTGGACGCGGTCGATCGAGGTACAGGCTGGGATGCGCTGGTGTACTACGCACGGCATGAGCGCCGCGTGAGCGACGATCGCGTCGCCGGGGACGTCCGCCTCGGCGTTACCATGGCGCACATGAGCGCTTCGGGTCCGATCGTTCCGTTACTGTTCGGGCTCGTGCTGGTCGGATGCGCGCGAACCAGCCGCGCGCCGGACGAATCCGACCGGAGCTACGTCGTGACGGTCACGCCGATCGAGGTGGGTGTCGGCTCCGGGCTCTGCATCGCGGTGGATCTCAACGATCCCGGCGGGGTCTGGTGGTGGCAGCCGGGCAACGACTGCTCGAAGCGGACGAGCGGCGTGGTTCCTGCTGAACAGGGGATGGTTGCTCCCGGCCCAAAGGCAGGTACGGCAGATATCCACTTCCGGGTGCAGGTGCATCGCGCTCCGAACGCGGCGGATCCTCCGTATGTCGACGTCCGGCTCGCGCTGAAGGACGGCCGGCTCGGATCCCCCGGCAGGGACAGCTGGGTGGACACCGTCACGCGACGTGACCTCGAGATCCCCGAGATGTGGCGGTGACTCGCGCTGCTCTCGACATCCGCCCGGCGTTCGTCCATCCTCACTGACCGATGCGCGACATCAGACGTCGGGGAATACTCATCGCTTGCACGATTCTCGTCGTTGCCCTGGCTGCTGCGACCTGGCGCGCGATCCCGATCTTGACCCTCGGCGTCGCCTATAAGGCGAAGATGCTCTGCTCCGGGGTCTTTGTCTCCAGTCAGGCATCCGACGCGGTCCTCGCGGAACTCCAGACCGACGATCTCGCGGCACTGCGGTACATACGATCCACAGTCGACATGGCGGCGCAGTCGGTCACCGCGACCGGGTTAGGCGTCGTCAGTCGCACGGCTGTCTATCGCGAAGGACTTGGCTGTGCACTGGCACTCGACGGTCTGATTCCACCACGCATGCCGGCCAACGCTTCAGAGATTGTCGGCAGTATTCAAGCCCACGCCGCACCGATGCCGAAGGGGCCGGCTGCCCCGGCGCTTGACGCGGTGGTGTCGCGCGCGTTCTCCGAGCCGGATCCCCGACGACGTCGTCGAACGCGCGCTGTCGTCATCGTGCACGACGGGCATGTCGTCTACGAGCGATATGCCCCTGGGATCGACGGGGAGACGGCGCTGCCCGGCTGGTCGATGACCAAGAGTGTCACGAACGCGCTGGTCGGCATTCTCGTCGGACGACGCTTGCTGACGCTCCAGGGACCAGTGCCCATTCCGGAATGGAACCGCGCCGGCGATCCCCGCGCGAGTATCACGCTTGGCCACCTGCTGCAGATGAGCAGTGGTCTGGCGTTCGATGAAGGCATGACGAGTCCGCGTTCAGACGTGATGCGCATGTTGCTGGGCGTCGGCGACTCGGCGATGCTCGCGATTCAAAAAGACCTGACCGCCGCGCCAGGCACGGACTGGCGGTATTCGAGCGGCACGACCAACATTCTCGCCCGCGTCATCCGCAACGTGCTGCCCGACGACGCGCACCACCTCCAATTTCCGCAGCGCGCGTTGTTCAACCGTGTCGGAATGTCCAGCGCCGTCCTGGAGACCGACGCCTCCGGGACGTTCGTCGGCTCTTCGTACATGTATGCCACGGCGCGTGACTGGGCTCGGTTCGGCACCTTGTATCTGCAGGATGGCGTATGGAATGGCGAGCGAGTGCTGCCGGCGGGCTGGGTTGAGTACTCGACGACACCTGCGCCAGCGGATCTGGACAAGCGCTACGGTGCGCATTTCTGGCTGCAGATTCCGGACGAGTATCGCGGAAGCAACCAACCGCTTCCCGTTGGGACGTATCATGCGGTCGGCCATGAAGGGCAGTTCGTGACGATCGTCCCAAACCGCAGGGTCGTCATCGTTCGTCTTGGACATACACGATATCCCGAGGCGTGGGACCATTCTGCCTTTGTCTCAGAAGTCATCACAGCGCTCGACGCGGACAATCAGCGATGGCGCCCGCCCTGAGAATCGACTGAAGAACCTGATGAACACGCTGTCGCGTACGATCCTGCTCACTCTCGCCGCACTCGCACTGACCGCGGCGGGTGCGTCAGCGCAGAAATACTCCGACCCTGACGGACGCGTGCGTGTCGCGCTTGCGAAACAGCCCTTCTCGCCGACGGGGACGTCGAAAGGGCCGACGACGATGGCGGAGGGAGGGATCCAGAAGATTCTCAAAAGATCGCGGCGTCGTCGTGCGAATTCAGGAAGCGCGTCTCCCGGTGGAAGAGGAGGACGAGTACGGCCGCTGGAAGTGCCTCGGCTACGCGCTCGGTCATTTCGCGGATCTGGTCTCAAAGAACGAGCGCGAAGGCTAACCTGACCGTCGGCCTGCTCGCCACGTGCCCCTCGATGCCTGGCCTGGTCGCGGGACTTCAACGATCCGGGCCGACGCTCGAGCCGATCCGCGTCGGGATGCTCTGGCTCGACGCGCATCCTGACTTCAACACCCCCGGAGACGACGCGCAGCGGATCGCTGGGGGGATGCCGGCGGCGGTTGCCACGGGCCGCGCGCTGCAACGCATGCGGCTGGATGCGAAACTCGACCCGCCTCTCTCAGACCGACATGTCGTGATGGGCGGCGTTCGACTGACGGATCCGCTCGAACAGCGGCTGCTCGATGACTCGATGATCGAGCAGGTAAGCGTCGAGGACCTGCAAGGGCCAGCGCTGCGGTATTCGCACAGCTCGACCGGCTGAACGCGATCTCGGACCGGCTCTACGTCCACATCGACATGGACGTGCTCGATCCGCGCGAGGTCATGGGGCACGGCAACAAGGTGCCGGGCGGGCCGTCCAGCGAAGAGCTCGCGCGGCTGTTCGAGCAAATCTTCCGCCGGTACCCCAAGGCGTCGGCCATCGGGTTCGCGACCATTCCGTCCGTCGACCAGGGTGGTCTGTCGATCGCCGCCGTCAACCGGATGATCGCGGCTGCGGTGCGTGGCGTGCAGGCGCGGGAGCGCGCGTCGGCGCGCTGAGAGCAAGCGTCGGCGCGCTGAGAGCAAGCGCCGAACTCGCCTCGGGACAGGCGAGGTTCTTGCGGGCGTTGCACAAACTGCGTACCCGCCGGTCCAACTAGAGCCAATCTCAGACCACCCGCGGATTCGTGCGAGCGAGCGCCGCGAGCGAGCCACGCGACCGGAGCGAGCCGGCGAAGCGGCGAGCGAGGGCGCGTCTAGGGGAGTCCGAGGGGCGAAGCCCCGCGGA
>DASWVN010000131.1:0-3535 GCA_036401215.1 Vicinamibacterales bacterium
CGCGCGATCGATGCGGAGCTTCGCGCACGCGGGCTCGAGCCGCATTTCGTCGACGGCCTCCGCGTCACCGACGCCGCCGCGCTCGAGACCGTGGTCTCCGTGCTCGCCGGACGGACGAACACGGCATTCGTGGCTGCGCTCCACGCATCGGGCGTGCGCGCGATCGGGCTCACCGGCGCCGACGCGGGTATCGGGCTGTCGCAAAAGGCTGGAGCGTTCACCACCGCGGCTGGCTCCGTCGTGGATCTCGGTCTCGTCGGCCAGCCCGTCGACGCGCCCGTCACGCTCCTCCAGGACTTGACGTCGCTCGGCTACGTCCCGGTGATCGCCAGCATCGGCGTCGCGGCGGACGGCTCGCTGCTGAACGTCAACGCCGACACGCTGGCCGGCCATCTCGCCGGCATGCTGCGCGCGGACCGGCTGCTCATCGCCGGCGGCACGGCCGGCGTGCTGGATGGGGACGGCCGGACGATCGAGGCGCTGAATCCGGAACAGCTCGACGGGATGATCGCCTCGGGTGTCGCGCACTCCGGAATGGTGGCGAAGCTGACGGCCTGCCGCGGCGCACTCACGTGCGGCGTCCGCGACGTCGCCATCGTGTCCGGACGCGGTGCGATCGATTTCGACCGTGCGGCGGGAACTCGCGTCCTCGGCGCCGCTTACGTAGAAGGATGAACATGATTGCTGTCACGACTGACGTCATCGGCACCGAAGCCAGGAACATCCTCCAGGTCTATCGGCGCAACCCCGTGGTCTTCGAGCGCGGCGAGGGATGCCGCCTCTACACGGCTGACGGGCGCTCGTACCTCGACCTGGTTTCGGGTGTCGGCGTGGCAGCGCTCGGGCATGCGCATCCGAAACTGGCCGCTGCGATCGCCGAGCAGGCGTCCGAACTGCTGCACACGTCGAACCTGTTCTTCCATCCGCTCCAGGCGGAGGTCGCGTCGCGCCTGACGACGCTCTCGGGTCTCGATCGCGTGTTCTTCTGCAACAGCGGCGCGGAGGCGGTGGAAGCGTGTCTCAAGTTCGCGCGCCGCTACTGGCACTCGACCGGCACGCCGCGCAAGCGGCTGGTCGCCTTCGAGCACGCCTTCCACGGCCGCAGCATGGGCGCGCTCTCGGTGACGTGGGACGACCACTACCGCGCGCCGTTCGGTCCGCTGCTCGACGAAGTCGTGTTCGTCCCGGCCAACGATCCCGACGCGCTGCAGGCCGCGGTCACGGCCGATACGGCCGCGATCATCGTGGAACCGATCCAGGGTGAAGGCGGCGTGCGGCCGATCTCGCAGCGGATGGCGGATGCGATCTGGGAGAGCTGCAGGCGGACCGACGCGTTGCTCATCGCCGACGAAGTGCAGTGCGGTCTCGGCCGCACCGGCCGCGCGTTCTACTCGTCGGCGGTCGGACTGGAGCCGGACCTCATGGCCGTCGGCAAGGCGCTCGGCGCGGGCGTGCCGGTCGCGGCGGCGCTGTTCTCGGAACGGGTGGCTGCCGCGGCGTCGTTCGGTGATCACGGCAGCACCTACGGCGGCAACCTGCTCGCCTGCCGCGCGGCGCTCGTGTTCCTCGACGAGCTGACGAAGCACGGGCTGCTCGAGCACGTCTCGAAGGTGGGGCGTCATGCGGAGATCGCGCTCCGCGACATGGCGAGCCGGCTGACGGCGGTCAAGGACGTCCGCGGCGCCGGCATGATCTGGGGGATCGAGCTGGATCGTCCGGCCGCGCCGGTGGTCCAGGCCGCACTCGAGCGCGGACTGCTCGTCAATCGCACGTCCGACACCGTCATCCGGCTGCTGCCGCCGTACGTCATCACCGCGAGCGAGCTGGACGAAGGGCTCGCCATTCTCGAAGAGTCGATCAAGGTGTCCACGCAGGGAGCACAGGCATGAACGTCACCATTCGCCACGCCGGTCCGAACGATGCGCCGGCGATCCACCGGTTGATCGTGGAGAACCTCGAAGCCGGGCACCTGCTGCCCCGTTCGCTCGAGGATGTGACGGTCAACGCGCCTCGCTTCCTGGTCGCCGAATCGGACGGACAGGTCGTCGGCTGCGCGGAACTGGCGCCGCTGAGCGCCGGCGTCGCGGAGGTCCGCTCGCTCGTCGTCGATCAGCACGCGCGCGGACGACACATCGGGCCTCAGCTCGTCGCCCGGCTCGCCTCGCTCGGCGGGAGCAAGGGCTTCGGCACCCTGTGCGCCTTCACGCACGATCCGTCCCATTTCGTGCGGCTCGGGTTCACGATCGTGCCGCACATGTGGGTGCCCGAGAAGATCGAGCGTGACTGCCGCACCTGTTCGCAGTTCCGCAAGTGCGGCCAGTACGCGGTGACGCTTCCGCTTCGCAGCGGCGCGCTCATCGGTCCGCAGCAGCCCGCGGCGGTGATCTACGGCGGACGGACGGTTGCCGGACGCCGCCACAACATCGAGCGGCTGTATCTCGAAGAAGTCCCGGCGTAAATGCGCGACGTCTACGAGAAGGTCCCCGGCAGCGTGGCCGCTCCGCGTGGTTTTCGCGCGGCGGGGATTGCGTGCGGCATCAAGGCGAACGGCAACCCGGACCTGGTCGTGATCGCCTCCGACGGTCCGGCGTCAGCGGCAGCCGTGTTCACGACGAACCTCGCTCAGGCGCCGCCCGTGCTCGTCTCGCGCGAGCACATGAACCGTTCGGGCGGCCGGATCGCCGCGATCGTCGTCAATAGCGGCTGCGCGAACGCGTGTACCGGCACGGATGGCATGGAACACGCGCGGGCGATGGCCGGGATCACCGCGAAGACGCTGTCGGTCGAACCGTCCGCTGTGCTGGTCGCATCAACTGGTGTCATCGGCGTGAAGCTGCCGATGACGAATGTCGCGCGCGGCATCGACGAGGCCGTTCGTTCACTCTCACCCGACGGCGGCCCGTCGGCTGCGCGCGCCATCATGACGACCGATCCGTTCCCCAAGGAGGCGGCGTTCGAGGTCCATTCGGATGCCGGCACGTTCCGGGTCGGTGGGATCGCCAAGGGCTCCGGGATGATCGAGCCGCTGATGGCCACGATGCTCGGCTTCGTGACGACCGACGCGAAAGTGGAGCCGGCGTTGCTCCAGCGCGCGCTGAAGGAAGTCTGCGACGACACCTTCAATGCGATCACCGTGGACGGCGAATGCTCGACGAACGATTGCGTGTTCGTCCTCGCAAACGGCGCATCAGGCGTGACGCTGGGTGAAGCCGAGTACCCGATCCTCGTCGATGCGCTCCGTCAGGTGTGCGAACCGCTCGCGGTCGGGATCGTCCGCGGCGGCGAGGGGGCGACGAAGCTCGTCACCGTCCGCGTCGTCGGTGCGGCGTCGAATGACGAGGCACGACAGACGGCGCGCGCGATCGCGAACTCGCCGCTGGTGAAGACCGCGATCCACGGTGGCGATCCGAACTGGGGCCGGCTCGTCGCGGTGATGGGCAGGTCCGGATCCGCGTTCTCGCTCGAGCGCGCGGCGGTTCGGATCGGACCGGTGGAGCTGTTCAAGGACGGCACGCCCTACGACGAACGTGCTCCG
>DASWVN010000132.1:0-9864 GCA_036401215.1 Vicinamibacterales bacterium
GCGTTTCGTGCCCGGCGGCATGTCGATGGTGTGCTTGCGGACGAGAAACCGCCCCTGCTCGTCCTCGAGGTCGCTCCACATTCCGTGGAGGTGAATCGGGTGCGACATCATCGTGTCGTTGACGAGCACGATGCGGAGCCGCTCTCCATATTTCAGGCGGATCGGTTCGGCGTCGGAGAATTTGAGTCCATCGAACGACCACGCGAACTTCTCCATGTGCCCGGTAAGATGCAGCTCGATCGTCCGGCCGGGTTCGCGGCCATCGGGATCGTCGAACGCGCTGCGCAAATCAGCGTAGGTGAGCACGCGACGGCCGTTGCCACGAAGGCCGACACCCGGGTCGTCGAGCCGCGGCCTGGGATCCTCCGCCTGCATGTCGACGAGCGGGTTGCCCTTTTCGCTCTCGGGATGCGCCTGCTTGTGTGCGCCCATCGAGGACATGTCGTGCCCGGCGTGCGGATCGGCCGGCGTCTGCGGCTCCGGCATCGCGTGCCCCGCGTGCGGATCGTCGAGCCCGCCATGTCCCATGTCGGCCATCGTCAAACGCTGCGGCGCGTCGAGCGGGGGGACGTCGGCGCGCAGCCCCTGCCGGACCGCCAGCGTGCCGGCCGCATAGCCGGTGCGATCGAGCGATTGCGCGAAGATCGTGAACGCCTCGGCGCCCGATGGTTCGACGATGACGTCGAAGGTCTCGGCGGTGGCGATGCGGAACTCGTCGACATCGACGGGCCGCACGTACTGGCCGTCGGCGGCGACGACGGTGAGCCTCAATCCCGGTATGCGCACGTCGAAGTACGACTGCGCGGAACCGTTGATGAACCGGAGCAGGACGCGCTCGCCTGGCGCGAACACGCCCGTCCAGTTCGCGGCCGGCGTCGTGCCGTTCATCAGGTAGGTGTAGGTGTAACCGGTCACGTCGGAGAGGTCGGACGGGTTCATCCGCATCTCGTTCCACATTCGGCGTCCGGCGAGCGCCTCGGAAAGCCCGTGCTGCCGGACGTCGCGGAAGAAGTCGCCGGCCGTCGGCCTGTTGAAGTTGTAGTAGTCGGACTGCTTCTTCAGCTTGGCGAAGATGCGGCGCGGGTCCTCGTCGGTCCAGTCCGACAGCAGGATCACGTGCTCGCGGTCGTACGTCACGGGCGGCGGTTCGATCGGATCGATGACGATCGCCCCGTAGATGCCCTTCTGCTCGTCGAAGCCGGAATGACTGTGGTACCAGTAGGTGCCGCTCTGACGGACGTCGAAGCGATAGACGTACTGCTCGCCCGGACGGATTCCACTGAAGCTCAAGCCGGGGACGCCGTCCATGTTGGCCGGCAGCAGGATCCCGTGCCAGTGAATCGACGCATCTTCGTGCGCGAGCGTGTTCGTCACACGGAGTGTGACGGTGTCTCCTTCGCGCCAGCGGAGCCGCGGGGCCGGCAGCGACCCATTCACCGTATAGGCCGTCCGCGGCCGGCCGGTGAAGTTCACGGCCGTCTCGCCGATGGTCAGGTCGAACTCCGTTCCCGACAGTTCGACGGTCGGCTTCAGTGGTGCGGGTCCCGCATGAATCGGCACAGGCCACCGCGCTACGGCAGCGGCCGCCCCGCCGGCGGCGAGCCCCTTCACGAACGTACGACGAGTCGCTTTACGGTAAGTCTCCATGGATGTCCTCTGACACATACACGGCGCCCCTGAAAGGGGCGCCCTACGTACCCATCCGTAGGGCGCGCGGCTTTACGCCGCGCCGGTTCGTACGTAGGGCGCGGCTTTATGCCGCGCCGGTTCGTACGTAGGGCGCGGCTTTAGGCCGCGCCATCAGATGCGCAGCGGAACCGAAATGGAGGTCGGGATGAGGAGGCCTGGCGGTGGACCCGAATGGCCGATGAGATCGAACGTCTCGCCGAAGACGTGAGCAACGCTGACGTCTGCCGACGCTGCGAGCCACGCGGCCGTGCTGTTGCGCAAGGAGACACGGTCGGCGCGGTCGATCCCCACATCGTCACACGCGTGGCAGGCGCCGTTATGGCCATCGATGGCGGTCGTCGCGGCGGACGCGGAATGCTCGCAGTGGTTGCGGCTCGCTGCTGAGGGGGCTGTTTCGGTGAAGCAGGGCAGCACGCAGATGGCACGCGCCGTGGACACGGCGCTGACCACGAGCAAAAGAACAGTACTGACGAGCCGCAAGAGCGAACCGCTCACCAAGTCAGTATAGCGGTCCGCGGTCCGCAGTCCGCGGTGCGCGGTCCGCGGTGCGCGGTCCGGCGCACCCCGCATCCGCCTTCGCGCTACGCGCTACGGCGGACAGGCCCCGGACCCCGCACCCCCGGACCGCGCACCGCGCACCGCGGACGGCGGACTACCGGGCCTCTTTCCAGTACTCCTGGTCGTTGCGATCCCGCGCTTTGATGTAGAGACCGCCGAGGGCCCCGGTCACGAAGCCGGCCGCGTGCGCCCAGAAGGCCACCCCGCCCCCTTCCAGCCCAGTGGTCAAAGCCCCGTGGACCAGCTGGAGCAGAAACCAGATGCCGAGAAAGAAGATCGCCGGGATCTCGACGATGTCGAGGACGAGCAGCAGGAACACGGCAGTCAGGATCCGGGAACGCGGGTAGACGAGGAAGTAGGCGCCCATCACGCCGGCGATGGCCCCGCTGGCGCCGATCATCGGTACGAGCGAGAGGGGATTCGCGGCCACTTGTGCGAGTGCCGCCACCGTGCCGCACACCAGATAGAACAAGAGGTAGCCGACGTGGCCGAGACGATCTTCGACGTTGTCGCCGAAGATCCACAGAAAGACCATGTTCCCGGCGACGTGCAGGAAGTCGCCGTGAAGGAACATGCTGGTGATGATGTCGGGGTACGAGAACCGGGCCGGCACGACCCCGTGCTCGTAGACCAGGAACTGCAGCTCCCGGTGGTCCAGCTGCAACTGGTAGATGTAGGCGAGCGTGTTCGCCACGATGAGCCCGATCGTCACGACCGGGCGGGTGCGTGACGGGATGACGTCGCTGATCGGGAACACACCCGTATGCTAATCTGAGTGGGATGAGCTTGCGCCTGCTGCGGCAATCATCGCGAGCGATCGCGGCCGTCCTGCTGCTGACGTCGTTCGTCCAGTTGCCGCACCCGTCGCGGAACGACGACTTCTGCGTGCCGGGGCCGGAGGCGCACGACGAGTCGAAGCACGTCTTCACGACCGTTGACGAAGCGGGCCATCCGGAGCACTGCGCGATCTGTCACTGGACGCGCCTGCTGAACCCGGAGTTCTCGAGTGGTCCGGTCACGCCGGTCCGCGCCGATGCGAGTTCGGCTCTGATCGGGTCCGCCTCGTTCACGTGGCTGGATCCGGCGCTCACACACCTTCCTCCCCGCGCTCCTCCTTCCGGACGGATCTGACGGTCACACGCGTGACGACGTGCCCGATCCCGGGATCGGGTCCACGCGTACAGCCTCTCTGTTTGTTCAGGAAGGAGTTCGTGGTGTTTCCAATCGTTCGGCGGAGCCTGATCTCTGCCATCCCGATGTTGCTCGTGGGCGCGACGGCCGCCGGAGCGCAGCACGTGGCACTCCCGGCGGTGGCGCCGGCGCCGGCAGCGGTGCCGCAGCCGCCCGGGCAACCGGCCACCATTTCGGGGCAGGTGCGACAGGCCGGCAACCTCAAGCCGGTCCCGAAGGCGGAGATCCTCATCGAAGGGACGCCGTTGGTCGTGAGCACCGACAGCAACGGCCGGTTCTCGATTCCCGACGTTCCGCCGGGGGAGCATCACCTCATCGTGGTCGCGCCGGGCATGATGCCGCTGCGCGTGGACGTGACGGTCGGGCGGACGCCGCCCGCGCCGCTCGACATCCTGCTCGACGCGGAGGTGCACTACACCGAGGTGGTGTCGGTGAGTCCGACGGCCCGTGATCCGTTCGAGTCCTACCAGGCGACGTCCGTCCTGGCCGGGCAGGAACTCACGAAGGAGCTGGAATCCACCCTCGGCGCGACACTTGCGAAACAGCCGGGTGTCGCGGAGCGGTCGCTGGGACCCGGACCGTCGCGTCCGGTGATCCGCGGGCTGGACGGCGACCGCGTGCTGATCCTCGAGGACGGCCAGCGCGTCGGTGACCTCTCGAGCCAGTCGGGAGATCACGGCGTCACGGTCAATCCGGCTGGCGCGTCACGGATCGAAGTCGTGCGCGGCCCGGCGACGCTCCTCTACGGCGCCAACGCGATCGGCGGCCTCGTCAACATGATCAACGAGACGATCCCGACCGCTCCCGTCAACGACTTCCACGGCGCGTTCGTCGCCGATTTCGGGACCGCGGCCAACGACGGAGGCGCCGCGGCCGATATTCGTGTCGGCAACGGCCGCTGGGCCCTGCACGCGGGTGGCAGCGGCCGCAGGAACGGGGACTTCGAGACGCCTAGAGGACCGGTGGAGAACACGCAGTCGCGCTCCGGCTTTGGCAACGTCGGCGCGGCCTGGACCGGCGCGAACGGCTTTGCCGGTATGAGCTACGGCTACGACGACACACGCTATGGCGTGCCCGTGATCGAAGAAGGGCAGGTCGAGTTGACGCCGCGGCGTCACATGGTGTCGGCGAAGGTCGGCTTCTCGAATCTGTCGGGTGTCATAGAAGGTGTTCGCGCCGATTTCGCCTCGCGCCGCTACCGGCACGAAGAAGTGGTGGGCGGGGAGATCAGCACCAGGTTCGAGAACGACACCGACGAGTTGAACCTGCTGCTCCGCCACCGTGCGGCCGGCCGTCTCACCGGCACGGTCGGGGGATGGCTGCTCAATCGAAACTTCTCGGCGGTCGGGGCGGAGGCGTTGTCGCCGCCGGTCGGCGAGAAGGGGGCGGCGTTCTTCCTGTACGAAGAGCTGACCTGGCCGCACCTGACGCTGCAGTTCGGCGGCCGGCTCAATCACGCCTCGTTCGATCCCGAAGAGAACCTCCCGTCGCGCGATTTCACGGACGTGTCCGGCTCCGTCGGGCTCCTGTTCCGCCCGGCGGCGGCGCAGGACAAGCTCACGGTCGCGGTCAGCCTCGCGCGTGCCGCGCGCAACCCGGCGCTCGAGGAGCTGTACTTCTTTGGTCCGCATCCGGGCAATTTCGCGTTCGAGATCGGCAACCCGAATCTCGATTCCGAGAAAGCCCTCGGCTTCGACGTCTCGCTGCGCTGGCGGTCGAGCCGCATCAGCGGCGAGATCAGCTACTTCCGCAACTCGATCGACGACTACATCTTCCGCAATCCCCTCAGCGAAGAGGAGTTCGACGAACGCTTCGGGCACGAGACGCATGCCGGCGACGAGGAGGAGGACGGCCATCATCACGGTGAGTTCGGCTTCATCGAGTTCACCGGCGCCGACAGCCTGCTCCAGGGGTTCGAAGCGCACACGGACGTCGAACTGGGACGGGGACTCGGGATGGAACTGGGGCTGGACTACGTGCGGGGCGACCTGCGGTCGGCCGGCCGTCCGTTGCCGCGGATCCCGCCGTTCCGCACGCGGGTCGGCCTGAACTGGCAGCGCAACGCGTTCCAGGCTGGCGGGGAAGTCGTCGCGGTCGCAGGGCAGGACCGTGTCTTCGGCGCGGAGACGCCGACGTCAGGCTACGGAACGCTTCGCCTGTTCAGTGCCTATTCCTTCGGATCCGGCGACGTGGTGCATACGGTGACCGCGCGTCTCGACAACGCCACCAACGAGCTGTACCGAAACCATCTCTCGCTGATCAAGGACATCGTTCCGGAGATGGGCCGGAACTTCAAGGTTGTGTACTCGCTGAAGTTCTGAGGCGCGGGGTGCGACGTGCGACGTGCGACGTGCGACGTGCGGCGTGCAACGTGCGGCGTGCAACGTGCGGGGTGCGACGTGCGGCGTGCGACGTGCGACGTGCGGGGTGCGACGTGCGGTGCGGGGTGCGGTACGTACCGGACCCCGAACCCCGGACCCCGGACCCCGGACCCCGGACCCCGGACTCCGCACCGCGGACCGCGGACCGCGGACCGCGCACCCGCGGTGAACTTGATAGAATCCCTTGATGCTTTGTAAGCACTGCGGGACGGAGATCGCCGACAAAGCGATCGTCTGTTACCGCTGCGGGGCCGGCACGACCGAGCCGGTGCGCCAGCCTGCCAACATCCGGCAGAAGCGCAGCTCGATGCTCGGGTTCGTTGTCGTAGCGCTGCTGTTGCTGCTGGCACTCTACATGGGCCAGGCCTCGCGCACGGCGTCCGATCCGAACACCTACCAGACGATTGCAGGGGTGCTCGTCGGCGCCGCGCTGGTCGTGTTCATTCTTCGAATCGTGAGGCGCCGATGACTTCTGCGTCACGTCCCGATCTGGCGAAGGGTGCGCGCCTCGAGGTCAACGACGCGCTCGGCCGTCGTGTCGTCGACATCAACAAGGCGTTGTTCGAGATCGGACGCCGCGAAACCAACGATCTCCGTCTCGCCGGCAGCGAAGTCTCCCGCGACCACGCCGACATCGTCACCGAGGACGGCAAGATCGTCATCCGCGACAAGAACTCGCGCTACGGCACCTATGTGAACGGCGAGCAGGTCACCGAGCGCGTGCTCGTGCCGGGAGATCGCATCCGGCTTGGCCGCAGCGGCGGGGCCGAACTCGTGTTCCTCGTGGACGGGGTCGAAGCGCCGTCCGAGAAGTCCGCGACGACGGCCATCGGCGACCTGCGCCAGATCACGGCGCTGCTCGAGGGGCTCCGCGCCCTGGGATCGGGGCGCGTGCTCGACGACGTGCTGTCGCTCGTGCTCGATTCGGCCATCGAGGTGAGCGGCGCCGAGCGCGGGTTCATCATGCTCTCGTCGGGCGGCACGACCGAACTCGAATTCAAGATGGCGCGCGGACGCAGCCGCCAGACCCTGTCCGGCAGCAGCTTCGCCATCAGCCGCAAGATCCCCGAAGAGGTCTTCCGCACCGGCACGCCGCGCATCGTGGCCGACCTGCTCGACGGCGAGCTGGCCAACGTGCACATGGGCACCGTGGCGCTCGGCATCCGGAACGTGCTGTGCGTCCCGCTGAAGCTGGTTCGCTACGTCGATACGGCGGAAGCGGCCGACGACGAGCGCCGGATCGGCGTGCTGTATCTCGACAGCCGCGAGAAGGGCGTCCTCTTGTCCAGCTCGACACGCGCCGCGCTCGAGACGTTCGCGACGGAAGCAGCGGTGGCGATCGAGAACGCGCGGCTCTATCGAGAGACGATGGAGAAGGCGCGGATGGAGCAGGAGATGCGGATCGCCGCCGAGATCCAGCAGGCGCTCCTGCCCAAGATCGGCCGCAGCGGCGCCTATTTCGCAGCCGCGGCCGCGACGATCCCGTGCCGTTCGATCGGGGGGGATTTCTACGACTACGTCGACCTCTCGGACGGCTCCATGGGCTTTGCGTTGGGCGACGTTGCCGGCAAGGGGCCTCCCGCCGCGCTCCTGAGCGCGATGATGCAGGGGATGTTCGCCGCGCAGGCGGCGAGCAGCGCCCGGCCGGCCGAGACCATCAGCCGCGTGAACCTGGCGCTGTACCGCCGCGGGATCGAGTCGCGCTTCGTGACGTTGATGTACGGGTGCCTGCGCAACGACGGTTCGCTCACGTATTGCAACGCCGGACACAATCCGCCGCTGATCGTGAGTCCGTCCGGTTCGGTGCGCCGGCTCGAGTGCGGCGGACCGATCGTCGGGCTCTTCGAGGGCGCGTCGTTCGATGAGGAGACGGTCAACCTCTCGAAAGGGGACTGGCTCATCGTGTTCAGTGACGGCGTGTCGGAGGCGCTCTCGGCCGAAGAGGAAGAGTACGGGGAAGCGCGGATCGTCGACGTGATCCGCAAGCACCAGGACGTGAACCCGCAGCAGATGCTCGAGACGCTGTTCACCGACGTCCGCAACTTTGCCAAAGGGGCCGCGCAGAGCGACGACATCACCGCGCTCGTCCTTCGCTACGGAGGCTGATGTGCAGCGGCTGTCGAGGCGCGAGCGCTACCTCGCCGGCCTCTGGGTCGTTCTCGCCATCGTCCTCTGGAACGGCGTCTACGACATGGTGCTGATCGAGGGCATCAAGGAGTATCTGTTCCGCAGCGCGCTCCACGAGGCCGGCCGCGGCCCCGACATCAGGATCGCGACCGTCCTCGACGGGACGATCTTCAAGGCGGTCTGGATCTCGACCTTCTGGGCATCGGTCGTGATGCTGGCCGGTATGATCACCATACGGGCGCTGCGGCGCCCGGATGATTCGCGATGACATCTCCCAACTCCCTCATCTACGACTGGAACACCGTCGACACCCCGCCGCAACGCCGCGAGGTGATGCTCGACGACGAAACGCTGCGCGACGGACTGCAGTCCCCCTCGGTCCGTACGCCCTCGATCGAGGAGAAGCTCCGGATCCTCCACCTGATCGACCGCCTGGGCATCGACACCGCCGACATCGGCCTCCCCGGCGCCGGCCCCCACGTCGTGGCCGACGTGGAGCGGCTCGCGCGCGAGATCGTCGATCAGCGGCTGCGGGTCAAGGCGAACTGCGCGGCCCGGACGGTGATCGCCGACATCAAGCCGATCGCCGAGATCTCACAGAAGGTCGGGATCCCGATCGAGTGCTGCTGCTTCATCGGATCGAGTCCGCTCCGGCAGTACGCCGAAGGCTGGACGATCGATCAGCTGCTGCGCCTCACGGAGGAAGCCATCACGTTCGCGGTCGGCGAGGGGCTCCCCGTGATGTTCGTCACCGAGGACACCACGCGCGCCGATCCCGACACGCTGCGGCGGCTGTATTCGGCCGCGATCCGGGCCGGCGCCTCGCGGGTCTGCATCGCCGATACCGTTGGCCACGCCACGCCGGCGGGCACGGCTGCCGTCGTCCAATTCGTCGCCGGGGTGGTGAACGAGTGCGATGCCACCGTCGGCATCGACTGGCACGGCCACCGCGACCGCGATTTCGCGGTGATCAACTCGCTCGCGGCGCTCGAGGCCGGCGCGACGCGGCTGCACGGCGCCGCGATCGGGATCGGCGAGCGGGTCGGCAACACGCCGATGGATACGCTGCTCGTGAACCTGGTGCTCATGGGCTACATCGAGCGGGATCTCTCCGCGCTCGGCGAATACTGCCAGGTCGTCTCCGAGGCGACCGGAGTACCGATCCCCGCGAACTATCCGGTGCTCGGGCGGGATGCGTTCAGGACCGCAACCGGCGTCCACGCCGCGGCGGTGATCAAGGCGTTTCGCAAGAAGGACATGGCGCTCGTCGATGCCGTGTACTCGGGCGTGCCGGCCAGCATGGTGGGGCGCGGGCAGGAAGTCGACGTCGGCCCGATGTCGGGCAGGTCGAACGTCCTGTTCTGGCTCGAGCGCCGCGGCATCGAGGCTGACGAGGCCGCGGTCGACCGGATCTTCGCCAGGGCCAAAGCGTCATCCCGTGTGCTGACCGAGGACGAAATCCGCCAGGAACTTGAAACAAGGAGTTAGCGTGCGATTCATCATGGCCGCCGTGTTCGTCATCGCCTCGACCGGGTGCGTGTCTGCGCAGTCGGAAGAAGCGACGCCCTCTCCGCAGGTCACCTTCGACTCGGCGCGCGCGTTCGAGCATCTGAAGCAGATCGTGGCCATCGGTCCGCGTCCGGCGGGCTCGCCCGGCGCGCAGAAGACGCGCGATTACATCAAGGCGCAGATGAAGGCGCTGGGGATCGAGACGAAGGAGCAGGCGTTCGAGGCCGACACACCGGTCGGATCCGTGAAGATGGTGAACCTGATTGCCACTGTTCCAGGTGCCTCCACCTCAGGACGCCTGATCATCGCCGGCCACTACGACACGAAGCTGTTCGAGGAGTTCGAGTTCGTCGGCGCCAACGACGCCGGATCCAGCACCGCATTCCTGATCGAGCTGGCGCGCGTGCTC
>DASWVN010000133.1:0-34734 GCA_036401215.1 Vicinamibacterales bacterium
ACCTTGAATTTTGAATTTCGTGATTTTTGATGCCCGGAAAACTTGGCATCAAAAATCATGAAATTCAAAATTCAAGGTCTGACCCCTGGGTTTTTGGGTTGGCCGCTCGGAGCATGTGGTTGATGTAGGCCAGACCCAGAACCACACCTCCCAATAGCGACAGCGCCGCGAGGCGGATCGCCACGTGACTCTCCGCGGGCAGCCCGAACGCGAGCAGCGGAACGCCGGCGGCCCAGAGCACCAGGATCGGACGGGCGAACCGCGGCGCCGGCAGCGCATTGGCGGCCACGGCGGGCGGCCCATTCCGCGCATCGAACGCGCGATACCACGCGTAGAACGGGACCAGCCGCCCCTGCATCCCCGTCACGATCTGCGCGAGGAACCCGACCAGCCCCGCCACACCGTAGACCCACATGAGCGTCAGCGTCGACGCACCGCCGATCCCGAAGCTCAGACCCACGCCGAGGACCGCGGCAATCAGCAGCCACAGGAACGCGACGTGCGTCTGCCACGTGGACCAGTCGCGCAGCGGGAGCGCCGGCGGACGGGGCAGACGGCGCTTCACGATCCTCCGGATCCGCGAGACGAACGCTCCGAGACCGCCGACGATGAGCAGGGCCCCGATCGGCACGATGGCGGGCCAGGCGAGCAACGCCACGACGAGGACTGCGAGCCCGGTCTCGATCAGCACCGCGCTGAGCGCCAGTTGTCGCCCGGTCGGCATCGCAGCCGGAAGGATCATCGGGATCAGCCGATACGACAGTCCCACGACCATCATCGTGACCCAGCCGACCGCGGCGATGTGCGCGTGCGCGAACATCGCGGCGAGCGGCGACAGGCCGAGAAAGCCGCGCGTCCGGTCGAAGCCGATGAGGATCCCGAGCGCCGCCGCGGCCAGGATGTTGAAAAACGCCAGCGCGACGTGGAGCGAGACGGGCCACGGCGCCGGCGACCCGGGGAGCCCGCGCCAGGCGCGGACGGCGACCCAGGCGATCGCACCGGACACGAGGCCCGCGGACCAGGCCATCCCGTCGTAGGTGTTGATCCAGAAGTGCCCCACCATCCCGGTCGTCCCCAGGACGAACGACGAGAACGCGATCCAGTCCCCCTTGCCGGCGGCCATCGGGACCCGCAGCGCCAGCGGTCCGACGATGTAGAAGGACCCGAGGATCGATCCCGAGAGCCAGGGGATGGTCACGAGGTGGACGAGCGCCACCATGCGCGGCTGATAGAACGAAGCGCCCGGCAGCGCCGGATCGACGGCCAGCACCAGCAACGCCAGCGCGAGGCCGGCGTGCGCGACGACGTAGTAGGCGAGTGGGATGGCTGAGGACGGTGCAAGCTCTTTCATCGTGTCGTAGGTTCCGCTTTCGGGCGGAACTCGCTATATGACCCCTGTCATAGGAGCGGTACCGCACCGTCCTCTATTCTCTCGCCATGCCTTCGATCGGCAAGGACGTGCTCGCGGCGTTGATCGCAGAACAGGTCCGGCTCGAAGAGCGCATCGGCGAGCTGCGATCGAGTCCTCATCAAACACTACTCGCTGGGAAGGCATTTCTCGCCTTCGCGGCGCGGCAGGAAGAGGCCCTGGCGGTGCTGTCGTCGCTGCTCGATCCAGTCGTGCAGGCGGAGATGCGCGCGGAACACGAGCAGATCGGGGAAGACCTGGAGTTGCTCGAGTGGCTGCTGGAGACGACGCCGGAATCGCCGGACGTCGCGGTCCTGACGCTTTCGCTCATCCGCCGCATGCGCCAGCGGGTCGATCGAGATAGCCGGCTTCTGGCACGGGCTGCGGCTCTGAGACTCCGAAACTCCGAACTATGAACTCCGAACGCCGAAACTCCGAACTATGAACTCCGAACTATGAACTCCGAACGCCGAAACTCCGAACTATGAACTCCGAAGTGCGAACTAAGAAAAGTGAGTTCGTAGTTCGGCGTTCGTAGTTCGGAGTTTCACGCGGCAGCGCACATCCTGATCCACGCCTCCACCTGCTCCGCCGTCTTCTGCGCGTCGGCGATGCAGTCCGGCAGGCCGACACCGCGGAATCCCGCAGCACTGACGAACAATCCTCCATGCTCCGCAAGCCGTCGATCGATGGCGGCAATCTTGTCCAGATGGCCGACTTCGAGTTGAGGCATTGCGCGAGGACGACGATAGACGCGCGAGAGGACCGGCGCACCGCTGATGCGCAGCAGGGGCCGCAGGTCCGCGAGCGCCCACTCCACGAGCATCTCGTCGGGCATGTCGATCGTCACGTTGGCATCGAGGGATAGCCGGAGGAGCGCGTGATCGCCCGGCGCCCGTCCGGGCCATTTCGACGAGACCCAGCTCGCCGACTTGACGGCGCGCCGACGCTCGCGCGCGGGCACGACGAATCCCCATCCGTCGAGGTGATCGGCAATATCGCTCCTCTTGAAGCCCAGCGCGACCGCGGACGCCGGCACGTAGCGGATCGTCGCGCAGAGCCTGGCAAGCTCCGCATCGAGCGAGGAGACCAGCGACGCCGTGGCGTACGCCGGTGTCGCGAGCAGCAGTGCCCGAGCCCTCAGCTCGCGTCCGTCCTGCAGCAGCACACGGTGCTCCTTTCCGGATCGCTGGATCCCGACGACCGCGGTGGCGGTGATCGGAACGTCCGGAGGCAGATCGCTCTGCATCCGGCGGGGAATCTGGGAGAGTCCCTCGCGCAGGGACATCGATCCACTGCCGCCGCCGCTGCGCGCCGGCATTTTCTGCCACGCGCGCGTGACGCTGCCATGATCACGCTCGGCTCTGGCGAGGAACGGGAACAGGGCCCGCATCGACAGACGGGATGGATCGCCGCGATGCAGGCCGGCCAGCAGCGGTTCGGCCACGTACTTCACCGCTTCGCGGCCAAACCGGCGCCGTACGAACGAGGCGATGCTCTCGTCATCGGCAGGCGGGGCAGGGCGGATGAAGGGTTCGGCAGCCATCCGGAGCTTTCCCCGCAGCGAGAACGCGGTGGCGTCGACAACCGTCTTCCATCCGGTCGGGAGCCCCAGCGCTGACGTTTCAGGCAGCGTCCGCAGCCCCGCATCCCTGACCACATACGTCGTCCGGCGCGGATGCGGCGCCACGAGGCTGCCTTCGAGTCCGAGTTCACGCACGAGCGCGAGGGCTGCCGGCTTGTGGGCGAGCAGCGTGTCGGGTCCCGAGTCGATGACGAATCCGTCCACGGCATCCGTATGAATGACACCGCCGCACGCCGGCTCGCGTTCGATCAGCCGGACGGCGAATCCACGCGCGCACAGGGTGCGTGCCGCCGTGAGTCCTGAGATTCCACCACCGACGATCGCGACATCAACAGGCACAGGTCCTCCCTCGTGAGGCCACGATATGGTCCGCGGACCGGTTCGCCATATGACGGCCGTCATGCGCCGGCGGACGGATGGCCGGCATACTCGTCGAGAAACCATGTCGACCCAGGCCATCGCACGTCCACGGTTCGATTTCGCCGAGAAGCCGTTCATCGTGATCTGGGAGGTGACGCGGGCGTGTGCGCTCGCGTGCCTGCACTGCCGCGCCGATGCCATCCCTCATCGGAATCCGTTCGAGCTGAGCACGGCCGAGGGGGCGGCGCTGATCGACAGCGTCCGGGCCTTCGGCGATCCGCCGCCGCTGTTCGTGCTCACGGGAGGCGATCCGATGCGACGGCCGGATCTCGCCGAACTCGTACGGCACGCCGTGAGCCGGGGGCTGACGGTTGCGTTGACGCCGAGCGGCACCGCGGCGGTCACGAAGCCTCGCTTGAAGGAGCTGCGCGATGCGGGCATCAGCCGGATCGCAGTGAGCCTCGATGGTCCCGATCCCGAAACGCACGATCGCTTCCGCGGCGTCCGCGGGTCCTACGCCTGGACGATGAGGATCATCGAAGCGGCGACCGACCTCGGCATACCGCTGCAGATCAACACGACGGTCGCACGGATCACGTTTCCGCACATGGCGCAGATGGCCCGGCGGATGGGTGAGCTGCCGGTCGTGCTCTGGGCCGTGTTCTTCCTGATCGCGACTGGCCGCGGCACCGCGCTCGAGCAGATCACGGCGGAGGAGTGTGAAGAGCTGCTGGAGTTCCTGCACGATCTCGCGCTGGAGGCGCCGTTCGGCGTCAAAACCACCGAAGCGCCGCACTTCCAGCGTGTCCGGCTCCAGCGCGGATCACGGGGCGAGACCACACGCCTGAAGTACGCGCAGCGCAGCGTCACCGACGGGAACGGGTTCGTCTTCATCGATCACCAGGGACAGATCTGCCCGAGTGGGTTCCTGCCGCTCACATGCGGCAACGTCCGCCGAGACTCGCTCGTGTCGACGTACCGGGAACACGAGCTGTTCGTCAGGTTGAGGAACCCCGACGCGTTGGAAGGAAAGTGCGGCCGGTGCGAGTTCCGCCGTGTGTGCGGCGGCTCACGCGCGCGGGCGTTTGCCGCGACCGGGTCCGCGTTCGGGAGTGATCCGCTGTGCGCCTACGAGCCCGCGCACATGATCAGCGACAGCCACCGTCCTGAAGTCGGTGCTGCCGGGTGATTACCGGCTGCCTGCCACCACATACACCGCGGCGGCCGCAGAGGACGTTCACACCGCCGATCGACACGTACCGTCCCGCGACGACGAGTACAGAAGTGTGACGTTCACACCGCGAACCGGATGCTAGTCTCAAAAAGATGTCCTCCGACGGAACCACAGAACTACCAGAGTTGATTCAAGGCGGTATGGGCGTGGCGGTATCCAGCTGGCGGCTGGCGCGCGCGGTTTCGGCGCATGGGCATCTCGGCGTCGTCTCCGGCACCGCGCTGGACGTCGTCCTGGCACGGCGCCTTCAGCTTGGCGATCCCGGCGGCGAAATCCGCGCCGCGATCGATGCGTTCCCGGATCGCGACCTCGCGAGCGCGGTGCTGGACCAGTACTTCGTGCCGGGCGGGAAGGCCGACGATGCGCCGTTCAAGAGCGTGCCAATGTTTGCCGCGCGCTCATCGCGCCGGCTGCACTCGCTTGCTGTCCTTTCCGGGTTCGTCGAAGTGTTTCTCGCGAAGCAGGGACATCAGGGGCAGGTCGGCATCAACTTTCTGCAGAAGGTCCAGCTGCCGACCCCCTCGATTCTCTACGGCGCGCTGCTCGCGGGGGTGGACTACGTGCTCGTCGGCGCCGGCATTCCGCGCGAGATCCCCGGCATGCTGGATGGCCTTCTGAGTCATGCCCGCGTCGAGGTCCCCCTGCACGTGGCCGGTGCCTCTCCCGAGGATGGTTTCACGATTACGTTCGACCCATCCACGGTGCTGCGCACTGCCGGTCTTGCCGCGCTGAACCGTCCGCGCTTCCTTGCCATCGTCTCGTCGTCGACGCTGGCCGCGAGTCTCGTTCGCCACGGCGGCCGCGTGGACGGCTTCGTCGTCGAGCACCATGTCGCCGGAGGTCACAACGCTCCGCCGCGCGGCCGCATGGTCCTGAACGAGGCAGGGGAGCCCAGTTATGGTCCGAGAGATGCTGTCGATCCCGCGCGGATGCGCGAGATCGGACTGCCGTTCTGGCTGGCGGGCGGTTCCGGCGAACCTGGCGGGCTCGCGCAGGCGAAGCAGGCCGGCGCCGCCGGCATTCAGGTCGGGACGCTGTTTGCCTTCTGCGAAGAGTCAGGCATGGATCCGGCGCTTCGGGCTGCGGTCCTTTCGAAGGTCCGGTCCGGGGACGTGCGCGTGATCACAGATCCGCTGGCGTCGCCTACCGGATTTCCCTTCAAGGTCGTGCAGGTGGACGGCACACTGTCCGAGGCGCCGGTCTACGAAGCCCGCACGCGCCGGTGCGATCTCGGATATCTGCGTGAAGCCTACCGGCGGCCGGATGGAACGCTCGGCTACCGTTGCCCGGGTGAACCGGTTGCTGACTACGTGCGCAAAGGGGGAGCGATCGAGGAGACGCGCGGACGCAAGTGCGTGTGCAACGGTCTGCTCGCCACCGTCGGTCTCGGCCAGGTGCGGGAGAAGGGAATCGAACCCGCGATCGTGACCGCAGGAGCCGGCCTGATGGAGATTGCCCGGCTCCTGCGTGGACGCGATACGTATTCAGCCGCGGACGTGATCGATTATCTAACTGCCGCTCATGAGCGACAGCCACAGGCCTGAACTTGCGGCAGCGGAGGGGCTATCGGCAGCCTGTCACCACGCTCACCGCAGTGGGGCGCAGGGAACGCAGAGGGCCTGCCGTAGCCTCAGCGCCTGGGTGGAAAGCCGGCGATGTTCACAGCCGGCGATCTGTGAGGCGCGCCGGGATTGGCGACCATCCGGACGCCGGCCCGAAGGGCCGGCCAGCGAGGAGGCGCGAGCTCGCGCGGACAAGCTGCTGAAGGATCGAGAGCAGCTTGTCTACGCGGGCTCACGCCTCCTCGCCCGCGCCTTCGGCGCGTCCGGATGGTCGCCACCCGCAGTCGCGGCCGACCGGATCGAGCCTGAAGGTTCCGTGTTTCTTCTGTGTTGCTTCTGTGGCTGCCTGCCCGCTCACTGACCGGCGGGCTCGCTCAGCGAGCGCACGTAGGCGACGAGCGCGTCCAGGTCGTCGCCGCTCAACTGCGGGTGGCTCGGCATCAGTGGCTTGCCCCTGACGGCGCCTCCCATCTTGATGATGTCGGCGATCTCCTTATCGGTCAGCGTGCTCATGTACTCGCGATCCGTGTGGTCGCGCGGCGGCGGCTTCAGCACGCCGGCGCCAGGCCCGTCACCTTTGCCGGTCTCACCGTGGCAGGCGACGCAGTTCGCCTTGTACAGCTGACGTCCGTGCTCGATCATCGCGGGCGTGACCTTCGCTGATGCCGTGGACGCCGACGCCGCCGGCGTGTCAGCTCCGGATGCCGGCGACCCCGGTTCCGACGTGCACGCAATCGCGACCGCCAGCGCACCTGTCGCCAGCAGCAGCGCGAATCCTCTTGTCTTCATGTGAACCTATCCTCCTCAAAGGGGCTGAAAACCGGTGCACCGCGATGAGCACCGGTCCCACCGACCATACGGCAAGCGCCGCGAGCAGCACAGCCGCCGCTCCGACTGGTGAGAACGTAGCCGTCAGGAACGCGCCTGCCGGTCCTAGCAAATATAGGTCGGGTTCGAGCGCCAGCACGCCGAGCACGCGGGCCGCATCGATCGGGTTGGCCACCAGTGTGGCGGCCAGCCATTCGGCGGGCACTCCGCTGACCGCCAACGACCCGATCAGCACCAGGTCATAGAGCAGGACGAACGCAAACCACGCGAACACGGCGGTTCCCTGCGCCTGGACGGCGGAACGGCTGGTGACCGAAATCAGCAGCCCGATCCCGGCCATGGCGAGGCCCGCGAGACCCGCTATCGCCGGGAAGAGCAGGTAGTGCCCGAGCATCGTGACGTCGGTCGCGGCCGCGATCAGCACACCGGCCGGCAGGAACCCGAGACACGTGGCGGCGGTGAGCGCGATCGCCAGGCCCGCGAACTTGCCCAGCAGCAGTCCGTTACGGGTCAGCGGCTGCGCAAGCAGATGCTCGAGCGTGCCGCGGTCCTGTTCGCCGGCAATGGACGCCGCCCCCATCAGCACGGCGACGAGCGGCGAGAGCAGCAAGCACAAATTCATCAGCGTCGCCGTCGTCCGGCCAAACGCCTGGATCGCGAGGCCTGACGTGCTGTCGAGTCCCGTCGCGGTGGCCGCGAGGCCGAGCGCCGCGAGCACCACCGAGTAGGCGATGAGCCACCGGCTCGTAATCGCGTCGCGCAGTTCCTTCTTGATGATGGGGATGACCCGGCCGGCTGCGGACCTTGTCCCCCCGGCGCGAACCCCGAGCCCCGAGTCCCGAGTCCCCGCCTCCTCAGCGCTGATCACGCGGCCGTCTTCCAGCGTGATGCAACGATCGCCGATGTCGAGCAGTTCCTGCCCGGCGTGCGTCGAGATGAGGACGATGCGTCCTTCGTCGGCGACGGCGCGCAAGCGGGCTGCGAGCCAGCGGCGGCTCGCGGCGTCGAGGCTGGCGCTCGGTTCATCGAGGACGAGGATCCGTGGATCGCTGAGCAGCGCAAGCGCGAAGCCGAGCCGCTGCCGCATCCCGCCGGAGAGTTCGCCGACCTTCGTGGCGAGATGCGCGCCCAGGCCGGCCTCTTCGACGAGCCGGGTTCCGCGATCGCGCGAAGCCTGGCGGATGTCGGCGTAGAGATCGATCGTTTCCCGGATGGTCAGATCGGCATGCAGGCCGCCGGTCTGGGGCATGTAGCCGATCATCGAGCGCACGATGCGGCCGGCGGTCAGCGGATCGTGACCGTCCACACAGATCGATCCCTCGAAGCTCGTGATGCCGAGCAGGCAGCGGAGCAGCGTCGACTTTCCGGCGCCGTTGGCGCCGAGCAGCAGCGTGATCTCGCCCCGGTTCAACGTCAGCGAAACGCCCGCAAGCGCTTCCCGCTTGCCGTACCGCTTCGACAGATCCTTGATCGTGATCATCTCGACACCGTCATCAGCGGCCGTTCATCGACGAGAATCGGCGCCTGGCGATAGAGGGGGAACATCCGCGCGCCCGCCTCGAGCGCGAGGTGCGCCGGCGTATAGAGGAACGCCTGCACGAGCGGGTTCCTGCGGATCAGCGCGTCCATCGCGTCTTCCACGCGGTGGGGGACGTCACCGATGCCGTCACCGTCGGCGTCGTAGCCGCGGTACTGGCCCCACGAGTTCCCGCGTCCGTCGCTCGACCAGCGCATCTCGGGGGACAGCTGCCGCCCCAGCGGACGCACGTCCGTCAGGTTCTCGGCGATGCGGTTGCCGGTGAAGGTGAGGGCCGCGGTGCTCTGGAGCGCGAGCCCGATCTCGTTGCCGGCGATGAGGTTCCGCCTGAAGATGGCGCGTCGCGACGAGTCCGAGCGCACCGTTTCGGCGTAGATCCCGACACGATTCGACGTGATCTGGTTGTCTTCGGCGACGAGGTCGCCGATGTCCTTCAGCAGGACGCCGTACGCGGCAGCGCCATCGCGATGCTGGCGGATCCGGTTGCCGCGCAGTTCGAGGCGGTCCGACATCATCAGGGCGGCGCCGAGGAGATTATTCGTCGCGTCGTTCCCCTCGAAGCGCGCGTTCTGCGAGTACATCGAATGCAGCCCGTACCGGCAGCGGCTCACGACGTTTCCGGAAATCAGCAGGCGATCGGTAAAGGAAAGATAAATGCCGTCGCGCGCCTCTGAAATCCGGTTGCCGAGGAACTGGCTGTCGCGCAGGTGCCAGGCGCTGATGCCGTGGCCCGGCCGCGCCCCGTGCTTCTGGCCGGGGCGGATGTGGTTGTTCTGCACGATTGCGTTCGCGCCGTTGCCGATGTGGATCCCGAAGTACACCTCCTGAACGTCGTTCGATTCGATCCGGTGGCCGTTACCGGCGACCTTGATCCCCGCTGCTTCCTCCGTGACTTCGCGTCCGCTGTTGCGGACCGCGAAGCCGCGAAACACGACATCGTCACCCGTGATCGTCACGACACTGCCGCGACCCTCGCCGTCGATCGTGGCGCCGGGCTCGCCGATGACGGTGAGCGGTCCGCGGATCACAATGCCGCCGCGATACGTGCCCGCGGGGACCGTGACCGTGCTCCCGCGCGGCGCGGCGTCGATCCGGGCCTGGAGGAGGGTGGCCGGTTGTGCAGACGCCAGCGCCGCGGGAGCAACGACGAAGGACATGAGGGCCGCCGCCATGGCGGCCGCCTTGCGTTTGCCGTCAGGAACCGCGCCCCGCGTTTCCAGCCGGCGGCTGAAGCGGCTTCCGAGGATCAAAACGATCGCTGCAGCCACCAGGCACACGAAGCCGGTCGAGATCATTCCCGATGAGACGAAGTTCCCCATCGCCGTTTCGCCGATCACGAGCGGCGTGAAGGGTTTCAGCCGGATGGGCGCCTTCGGATCCAGACTGTGCCCGAAGACGTAGAGCCGCCATTGAAGATCGGCCAGGATGAAGACCGGCGTTGCCGCGGTCGCCAGAATGGCCAGCCGCCGCAGCCATTTGTTCAAGGGCGACAGCAGGCAGAGGCCGGCCAGCGCGGCGATCCCGATCGGGAACATCGCGGTTTCCAGCGCCGGCGCTTCGACCGGCGGCATGCCGATATAGTGGTTGAGGATGGCGATCTCGCGCAGGTCGCCGATCATCTCCGTGCCGTAGGCCTGCAGCTGCAGTCCCTTCGGGTACTGCGGCGCCTTCATCCTCATGGTCCACAGCGGCAGCTGCGCGCTGAGCGCGACCAGCGCCGCAGCGAACAGGCCTGCAGTCCACCGGATCGCGCGCGCTCGAGTCATCACTGTTCTCCCTTCTCCTTCAAGAGTTCCGGCAGCGATCGCAGGATGCGGCCGCGATACTGGTCTGCCGCGTGTTCGGCGGCGGCCAGGTCGCGATACGCGATGATGCCGCCGCCCATCGGCGTGCGGAACTCAGGCGAAGCCACGAACACCGCGTCGCCATCGATCCACGTTCCGTCGTTCCCGTCGTGGAACCAGTAGCGAAACCCAGTCGCCGTTTCCTTCCGCGCTGCTTCGAGCAGGCAGGCGATGTCGTCGAACACCTTCGGTTCGGCGCCGGCCGTCTGGTAGGCAGCCGCATATCGCGGTTCGCTGATCAGCATCGTGCAGTGGCTGCAGGCCGTCCGATCCACCACGATCTCCGGTGGGCCGCCGGACTCCGAACCACATGCTGCTGCGATCAACAGGGTGATCAGCAGGCCGATGGTGCTCTTGAACGACATCGTCAACTCCAAACTTCAAACTCCAAACTCCAAACTTCAAACTCCAAACTTCAAACTCCAAACTTCAAACTCCAAACTTCCAGAGTGTTCTTTGGAGTTTGGAGTTTGAAGTTTGGCGTTCTTCACTTCTCCACGATCAGCCAGCCCTGCATCTCGAGGTGCAGCGCCGAGCAGAATTCGGTGCAGTAGTAGCTGTAGGTCCCCGGCCGGTCGACCGTGAATTCGACCGTCGTCGTTTCGCCCGGATCGAGGCTCACCATCACGTTCTTGGTCGGCACCGCGAAGCCGTGCGTCGCATCGGGCGTGCCCTCGGTGTTCGTCAGGTGCACGATGATCCGGTCGCCGACCTTCGCCGTCACGATGTCAGGCGTGAAGTGGCTGCGGACGACGTTCATCCAGACTTCGACCACGCCGGGGCGACGCTCGATCCGCGCGTCCTTCTCGGTGGCGATCGCGTTGGGGCTCTTCTCGTTCGATGCCGGCGACACGCCAGCCGGGTAGACGTTGTGCGGCTGGATGATGTCGGCCTTCACGAGCTGCGCGTAGTGCGGCTCACCGAAGCCGATCGGCATGTCGGCCAGGAGTTCCATCTTCGCGCCCGAGATGTCGATCAACTGGAAGTTCTGCGGGTGCAGCGGACCGACGTTCGTGTGGCGGTCGATGGACCACTTGTTCATCGAGATCAGGTACTTGCCGTGCGGATCCATCGTGTCCCCCTGCGCCGTGGCGAGGTGGCCGACGTTGTAGTGGATCGAGACCTTGTCCACGAGCTTGAACGCCTGGTCGGCGGGGTGATACGGCTCGCCGAGCGTCCACTTCGCCACCGCGCTCTCGAGATAGAGGCTGGTGTAGGCGTTCCCCTGGTTGTCGTACTGCGTGTGGAGCGGGCCGGCGCCAAGCTCCACCTTGCCGGCGACGACCGCGTCGAACTTGAGGATCGGCACACCGTAGCGGTCCTTGCCTTCGAAGTTCTTCTCGGCGATCGCCTTCTTGATCAGATCGATGCTGTAGACGGTCGTGTGCGGATCGAGCTTGCCGGAGACGGTGATGTAGTCTCCCCGCGGCGCGACGTCGACGCCGTGCGGGCTGCGCGGTTCGGGCGCGAGGTGCAGCAGCCCTTCGGCCACCGCGGTTTCGAGCGAGATCACGCGGATCCCGTTCAACTCGCTGAACTTGCCGGCCGCCACGACCTGCTCGGCCTTCTTCCAGTCGATGATGTGCAGGTAGTCGAAGTCGAATTCCGACGCCCCGACCTCGATCGGCGGCTTGCCCTGCTGGATGCCGCCGGTCGCCATCTCGACGTTGTAGGAGTTGATGAAGGCGAAGCCATCGCTGGCGCCCTTGCCGGCGTCGGCGAGGTCCTGCGTGTAGGGGGGCAGTTCGATCTGGAAGCTCTTGCTCAGATCCATGCGCCCGGTTTGCGGGTCGACCGCGACGAATGTCGAGTAGCCGCGATAGATGTCGGCGTACCGGTTCAGGTGATCGTCGAGCGTGACTGTCTGACCCTTGCTCGCGTTCCACGCCTTGAGCGCCGGCACCTTCGACGAGATGTGCACGTACTGCGTGTTCGGCGTCGCGAAGATGCCGCCGTGCGAGGTCTGAAGGTTCGGGACCTGGAGGACCTGCTTCGCGCGGAAGTCGGAGAGGTCGACCATGCCGATGCGGCCGTGCGCACGATCGTTGATGTAGAGCCAGCGCCCGTCGTACTTGCCGTCGGTCTCGCTGAGCGCCGGGTGGTGCGAATCACCCCAGCGAAGCGGCTCTTTAGGACCGAGGCCGTTGGGGTCCGTCAATCCGTTGCCGTTGCCGCTCGCGTGCGATACCTGGCTGCCGCCGGCCAGCGATCGTTCCGACCAGTCCGCGCCGTAGCCGTAGCCCTGCCACGGTTCCGGCGTGAACACCGCGATGGTCTTCAGCAGGCGCATCGAGGGGACGCCGAGCACGTGGACCTGGCCGGAATGGCCACCCGAGGCGAACAGCAAATATTCGTCGCGCCCGCCCGGAGCGACGAATGTCTTGATCGCGCGGGCCGCGTCTTCCGGGCTCAGCCCGCGCGCCTGGGCGAGTTCGAGCAGTTGGGCCTGCCCGCCAGTGGTGCTCCGGCTGCAGGCGCCGATCGTCGCCGCTGTGAAAATCACGAGCGGAACCACCACGATCAGGAGCTTTTTCATCACCGTCCTCCAGTTACTGTCCTTGTGAATGAATGCAACAAGGAGTATCGGTTTCCTCGAAAAATACGCCTATGACGGGCGTCATATGCGCGGTCCGCGGTCCGCGGTCCGCGGTGCGGGATGCGGGATGCGGGGGCGGCGTGTGGCCACTACGTAAGCCGGAACGTACCCTCCCAAATGACGGGACCGCCCGGTGAGCGGAGCATGCCCGTCGGGCGGTTGAGTTCCCTCAGCGGGACGGCTGGATCCGGCTGGAAGCCGGCAGCGGCAAGCTCGGCGGTGAGCTGGTCGCGCGTGAGGAAGCACTGCGGGGAACCCGAGAACTGGGTGAACACGAACGGCTCGCCCTGAACGGGGGAGACGGTCTCCGGCAGGGTGTATCGCGAGAACGTGAAGAGGAACAGCGCCGCACCGGGTTTGCCGGCGCGGGCGGCTTCGCGCAGCGCGGCCCGAAACTCGTCGCACGATCGCGCGAGGTTCCAGATGCCGTGCGCCACGATGAGATCGGCGCACCGGTCGCGCACCGGCAGTTCGGCCATCGTCGCGACCGCAAGGTGAAGGCGTCCGTTGAGCCCGTGGGCGTCGCGGCGCTGGGCGGCCGCTTCGAGCATCGGCCAGGAGTTGTCGGTGCCGAACACCTCCCATCCGTCGAGCGCGAGCGGCACGGCGTTGCGCGCCGCGCCGCATCCGATGTCGAGCACACGGACGCCGTCCCGATTCCCCCGCTCGGCAGCGGCGAACCGCATGAGCGTGGCGTTCGGCGGCGAGCCCGCGAACCCGGCGACGGTTTCCGCCGTGCTCCAGTTCATGATCCCTTCGGCTCCCGGAGCATCGTCAAAATCATCCGCGAGGGTTCGGCCGCATCGACCGCGTGCGGGACGTGTGCGGGCATGCGGACGACCGTTCCCGGTCTGGCGGTCACCTCGGTTCCGCCGATCGTGAGCAGGAGCTGCCCGTCGAGGACCATGACGATGGCGTCGAACGGCGCGGTGTGTTCGGAAAGACCCTGCCCGGCGTCGAAGGCAAACAGCGTGATGCTCCCGCCGTTGTTCTTCGACAGGATGCGGCTGGCGATCCCGTGCGGGGCCGGCGTGAGGAGTTCGGCGAGGGGGTGCGCTTCAGCGGGCGCGATCGTGCTCGTCGTAGACATGCCCCATGATCGCCGCGAACGCCGCCGTTGAGTTTGCGCGTCCGCAAAGAACGGCGCGATCGCGATCTGTCATAGTTGGCAAAGGAGGTGTGACCGGATGCTCGTGAAGATCGGCGGACCTGTGGATCACGGATTCGATGCGCCGCTGGGGCTGCTCAGCGACTGCCATCGCCGCATCGAGCGGTTCCTGGAGGTGCTCGTCACCATTGCGGACGCTCGACGTGGCGCGGAGTTGTCGGCAGCCGACCAGAATGCCCTGACGGGAGCGCTCAAGTACTTCCGCACCGCGGCGCCGCGCCATTCCGCCGACGAGGAGGAGAGCCTGTTTCCGCGCCTCCGCTCCTCAGACGATCCCGCGGCCAAAGCGGCGCTCGCGCGGCTCGATGCCCTCGAGGCGGATCATCGCGTGGCCGAAGACCATCACGATGCCGTGAATCTGATCTGCGAACGATGGCTGCGCATGGGCACGCTCCGGGCGGGCGACGCGCGCAACCTCCGCGAGCACCTGGCTGCCCTGGAGCGGCTCTACCGCCGCCACATCGCGGTCGAGGATCAGGAGTTGTTCCCGGCAGCCGGACAGGCGCTCGACGCTGCGGACCTGGAAGCGGTCGGCCGGGAGATGGCGGCCCGCCGGAACGTCCCGTTCACCCCGCCCGCGGACCTCTGATCACGCCGGCGGGGGTGGGCGTCAGGCGGGACCGGGCACTCCTGTCAACCGGCGGGCGGCAGCGCGGGCGACGTTCTCGGCCGCGAGGTCGATCGCGCCGGTGGCCTGCGGACGACGGACGCGGGTGCGTACGAAACCCGCGTCCCCCAGATCCGCCGTCACCGCGCAGACCGCACCGCCATCCTCGTCTGGCGCTTCGGTGACGACCACCTGCACCATGTCAACGTTCCGCGCCAGCGGCGCGAGCCGGGAAAAGACCTTGTATTCCGCGTAGGCGCGTACCTGTGGTGTGAGGATCGGCGCCACGCCGGCAACGTAGATTTGCATTGGTGTCAACAGCCCCGCACGTCGGGGGATCATGTCGCGATGGGCGCGGTCCGCGGCCGGCGCACCTGGCGCTCGAGGCGTCCCGCGTAGCGGCTCAACGCCTGTCTGGCCCTGGCCGCCGCTTCGGTCACGCTTTTGTACACGTCCGCGTTCTGAGCCCGCGCGACGATCTCCCCGAAGGGTTTCAAGGCGATCTCGATCAGCGCTACCTTGTCAGCCGGTCCCTTGCGGGGCCCGTTCACGTCTGACAACCGGATGTCCACTCGCTGCACGTACCGCTGGTGCGTACGAATGGCCGACTCGAGTCGCCGCGCGATGTGCTGATCAAGCGCTTCGGACGGATCGAATTCGTTTCGGATGCTGATCGGGATGTCCATGGAATGGTCCTCCGTTTCCTGATTGTCTGCCGGATTGTTGAGCAATCCGCGGGCCGAAAGGTCCCTGTAGATTGGACGCCGGAAACCCCCGAAATTGTCTGATCTCCCCTCAGAAGACCATTTCAGGCTGAAAGACTGCTTTTCAGGCGGAAACGGGCCCGCACGGGAAACTCCGCAATACGCGGGGATTTTCTCTGGCCCGCCATTCGCACGTCCTCCAAATGACCGGACGTCAATCCGGGTGGAGGTCTGTCTTCATGAACATTTACCGCATGATCGGCAACGCGCTGGGAACCCCCGAGGCGATCGAGCTGGCAGAGCGCCTGAGCGCCTGGCACGACGCGATGGTCGCCCACGAGCGGTCCGCGCGCCGGCCCGACGGGTGCGATGACGAGTGCCCGCACGTAGACGCGGCGGCGCTCTGGCGTGAAGCCGCGCAGGTCTTTGGGGATCGGGCGTCGGAGCTGGTCTTCCTGCGCTCGCGCGGCGCCCAGACGCAGGGGGCGAGTCTATGAGCGCTCGCCTGGGCCGCGTGCATCTCCGGGTCTCGGACCTGGATCGCGCGTGCCGGTTCTACACCAGGGTCCTCGGCCTTCGCATCGCGTCACGCGAACCGGGGCAGGTGTCGCTTTCGTCGCCGGACGGCCGGAACGAGGTGGCGCTTCACGCGGGCACTTCGGAGAGTCCGCTTCTGCCGGTCTCCGTCGGCGCCCGGTTCGTGGGATTCGAAGTGGACAAGCTCGCCGCGCTGGTCAGCGTGTGCGAACGCCTCGGCGGCGCCAGGGCCCACGTCGTGGACTATGGTGACAGCTGGTCGGTGCACACCTCGGATCCGGACGGCAATGGCGTCGAGATCTACTGTCACCTCGGCACCGACGACGGGGCGCAGGCCAATCAGTTAGGGCGAACCGCCAGTCTGCAGGACCTGCGCGCCGCCGCGCGAGGAGAAACGCTCAGCGTGTGACCGAGTGGGGTACAGTGGCGACAGCTGCATTGCGATGCCTGCGCCACGATTCCAACTCGCAGAACTCATAGACTTCGATCCCGAGCACGGCACGATCCGCCTGCACCAGCAGCGGGTCGTGATCCTGAGCGCGGCGGCCATGGGGCTGCTGCGCAAGGAGTTGATCGAAACCCTCGGCGCCGCGACCGCGCGGCGCCTCCTCCTGCGTTTCGGCTACGCCGACGGCTATCACGATGCCGTCACGCTCCGCGACCGCCAGCCGGCGGCGGATCCCATCGAAGCCATCCGTAACGGAACCGTTCTCCACACACTCGAAGGCATCGTCCGTTCCACGGTCAAAGAAGCGGAGTACGACGACGAGAGCGGCCGGTTCGTCGCCAGCGTCGAGTGGGAACGCTCGTACGAGGCGGAGCAGCACCTGCACCATTACGGCCGCTCAGCCGATCCCGTCTGCTGGTCGCTCGTCGGCTACATCAGCGGCTACGCGAGCGCGTGCGTCGGTCAGGAGATCTACTTCTCGGAGCGGACCTGTGCCGGCCAGGGCGGGCGCAGCTGCCAGGTCGAGGGGATGGATGCGCAGAGCTGGGGATCGGCGCTCGCCGATCTTCGCTTCGATTTCCAGGGGGCGGACCTCGCCGAGGAGGTCGAGCGCCTGCGCGCCGCCGCCAAGCGGCAGATGGCGGAACTCGCGCGGCGCGAGCGTGCCATCGAGCGGCGCGAGCGCGAGCTGGACCTGCTGCGCGAGCGCGTGGCGCGGCACGCGGCCTCCAAGAACTTCATTGCCAACAGTCCGGCGATGAAGGACGTCCTCGAACTCGCCGCCCGCGTCGCGCCCCTCGACACGACCGTCCTCGTCCAGGGGGAAAGCGGCACCGGCAAGGAGTTCATCGTCCGCCTCATTCACGACCAGAGCCCGCGCGCGACCGGCCCCTTCGTGTCGGTCAACTGCGCGGCGCTGACCGAGACGCTGCTCGAGTCGGAGCTGTTCGGACACACCCGCGGGGCGTTCACCGGTGCGGTGCGTGACAAGGCGGGGCTGTTCGAAGTCGCGGCCGGCGGCACGCTGTTTCTCGACGAGATCGGCGAGGTGGCGCCGACGATCCAGGCAAAGCTGCTGCGCGCGCTGCAGGAACGGGAGATCCGCCGCGTCGGCGGTGAGCGCAACATCAAGGTCAACGTCCGTGTGGTCGCGGCGACCAACCGGGACCTGAAGGAAGCGGTGGCGACCGGCGAGTTCCGCGAGGACCTGTACTTCCGCCTGGCCGGATTCACCATCACGGTGCCGCCGCTGCGCGACCGGCGCGAGGACATCCCGGCGCTCGCGCACGAGTTCCTGCGCCGCTCCTCGCAGCGGGTCAAGAAGGATGTGACCTCGCTATCGGCCGATGCGATGACGGCGCTCGTCAACTATCCGTGGCCCGGCAACGTCCGCGAGCTGGAGAACGCGATCGAGCGGGCCGTGATCCTGGCCAATGGACCGACGGTTCGCCGCCGGGACCTCCCGCCCGAAGTGGTGTCGCCGACGTCGGCGGTGCCGATGACCGGGACGCTGGATCTGCGGGCGAACGAGCGCGCGCTGATCATGAAGGCGCTCGAGCAGTTCAACGGGAACCGGCAGCGCGCGGCGAAGGCGCTGAATATCAGCACGGTGACGCTGTGGCGGCGCATGAAGGAGTTCGGGCTGTCGTAGGCCGGGGTCCGGGATGCGGGGTCCGGGGTGCGGGGTGCGGGAAACCCGACAGAAACTCCGAACTATGAATTCCGAACTATGAACTCCAGGTTCGAAGTTCGGCGTCCATAAGTCGACGTTTCTCCCACGCCCCCGGACTGCGCACCGCGGACCGCGGACCGCGCGTATGATGCTCGTCATACCGGCATCCCCCCATCCTCGCTAACGTGAACCGCAGGAGGTCAGGGATGCACGTGACGGGAGAGACCACGGTCGGCGACATCGTCAAGAGCGACTTTCGCGCCGCAGCTGTTTTCCATGAATTCGGGATCGACTTCTGCTGCGGCGGCCGCCGTTCGCTCGCCGAGGCCTGCGCGGAGCGCCAGGCGGATGTGGAACAGGTCCTCGATGCGCTCAGACGCGCGCTGTCGGCGCCGGGATCGGCTCCGCGATTCGACGAGTGGTCTCCGGAAACCCTGATCGGCTATATCGTCGGCAACCATCACGAGTTCGTCAGGCGCGCGCTTCCGTCGCTCACCGCGCATACGCAGAAGATCGCCGCCGTTCACGGCGATCGCCATCCGGAGCTGCACGAAGTGGCGCGCCTGACGCAATCGGTCGCCGACGAGATGACCTCTCACATGGTGAAGGAGGAGCGGGTCCTGTTTCCGTTCATCGCCGAGTTATCCGAGGCCGCACGCGACGGGCGGCCGGCACCGCCGGCGCCGTTCGGCTCAATCGACAATCCCATCCGCATGATGGAACACGAGCACGACGAGACCGGCGCCGCAATGGCCAGGATCAAAGAGCTGACCGGCGGCTACGTCGTTCCGGCCGATGGGTGCATGACCTACCTCGTGTGCCTCCAGGAACTCGAGGCGTTCGAACGGGACCTGCACGCGCACGTCCATCTCGAGAACAACATCCTGTTCCCCAAAGCGCGGCAGCTTGCCGCGCCGGTGCACGCGTGAATCTGCTGAAGGGAGCCCGGGTGTGGCTCGCATCCCGCTGAAGCCAGCCAGCCCGGAGCGGATCTGCTGGGGGTGCGACAAGTACTGTCCCGCCGACGATCTGGCCTGCGGCAATGGTACGATCCGCACGCCTCACCCGATCGAGTTGTTCGGCAACGACTGGGTGGACTGGGTGGAGCAGAAGGAGAAGGCCGAGGCTTCGAGACGCCGGCCGTTGACGATCGACGGATCGTAGCGCCCCCCTTTCAGGGGCACGATCTCACGTGACCTTTTCGAGCCGGGGATTCGGCCGGTAACTCCGGCCGGCCTTCGAGATCGGTGCGCCGTCCACCATCACGATGTCGGCCGTGAAATCGAACCGCCCGGCAAACAGCGAACTTCCGACGCCGTAGGAATCGACCGGCACGCCTTCCCCCTCGAACCGGCGGATCTTGTCCGGGTCGAACCCGCCCGATACCGTGATCTGCACGTGCTGGAAGCCTTCGGCGTCCAGGGCCGCCCGCACGTTCCGCACCAGCTGCGGGTTCACCCCTCGCGGATCGAACGTGCCCATCTGCGGCACGATCGAGCGGTCCACCATCGACTCCGACGTGTCGAGCCTCACACCGAACAACCGCGGTCCGAGCGCACGCGCGACGGCGAGCGACGTGCCCACGCAATCGTTCTCGAAGTCGACCAGCGTGATCACCTTGACGTGTTCGGGCATCTTGCCCGCCAGTGCGATCGTCGCCGCCACCGTGTCGCCGCCGAAGGCGGCAATCAACGAGTGCGGGACCGTGCCGATCCCTTCCGATCCCCACCACGAGGCCTGGGCATCGGTCGACACGCCGATCGCGCCGGAGATGTGCGCCGCGTAGCCGTCACCCGTCTGGACCAGCCAATGATCAAAGCGCGCCGGGAAGAACATGACCGGCTTCGGCCAGGCCGCTTCGACGACCAGCCGCGTGTTCGTCGCGACGCGCGTGCGACGCGCGAGCACGCCGAGATAGACGGTCTCGAGGTGCGCGAACGCCTGATACGGTCCCTTGATGAGCATCACCGTTTCGAGCGGCTGCACCTGGTCGCCGTCACGCAGGGTCAGCACCTCGATGTCGTTCCATTCGTAGCCGTCCGAGAGACACAGCTTGAGCACCGCGATCGCCTCGTCGACGCCGCCGAGCCATGCGTGCTGCTTCTGGAACACCTGCATCGTGACGCCGGGATCTCGTCCCGTCGCGGCGAGCACGTCACGCGTGCGGACGAAGTACTTGTCCGAGTAGTAGCCCTCGCGGATCCGGTCGACGGGGAGGTGGAAACGCTCTGGCGGAACGCGGTGGGGAGGACGGAGGGGAGGGGGGATCGTCTGCTGCGCCATCAAGGACAGCTTACTCGTGAAGGCGCGAAACTCAGAAACTCCGAACTATGAACTCCGAATTCCGAACTCCGAACTCCGAACTCCGAAACTCCGAACTATGAACTCCGAACTCCGAACCGGGCCCGTGAGCCCGAGCTTTCGGTAGAAGGTCTGGAAGTCAGTACTCCATCGCTAACGAGAGAGCGTGTAAGGGGGGCCGGGGGACGAAGTCCCCCGGTTAAGACAGTTCATAGTTCGGAGTTCATAGTTCGGAGTTTCTGAGTTTTACTCCTTCACCTCCAGCTTTCCCTTCATCGGCGGATGGTAGATGCAGACGTAATCGAACGCACCGGCGGTCTTGAACGTGTGTTTCCACGACTTGCCGGGCGCGATGTCGCCTGAATCGAACTGGCCTCGCGTCTTCGAGGTCGCCGTGTGGGGGATCAGGTCCTTGTTCTCCCACACGACGGAATCTCCGGGGGCGATGGTCAACGTTGCGGGTGAGTAGCTCGTCGCGTCGATCGTGACGGTGTGGGTGACCGGCTTGCGGGCCTTGGGCTTCTGCGCCGCGCCTGCCATCACCCAGGTTCCGCAGATCGCGAGCGCCGCGACGAGTGCGGCGAACGTCCTCATCGGACTCTCGTTACTTCAGCGACGACTGGATCTGCTTCGCGTGCTCCATGTGGGCCACGAACGCAGGACGGACCTTCACCAGCAGCGCCTTCAGTTCGGCATTCCTGGCGCCCGGGATCAGGGTCTTGTCGAGCGCGTCGAGCACCTGCTGGTGATACGCGACTTCATGAGCGATGTACGCCTTGTCGAACGCGGCGCCCGAGAGGTTCTTCAGGTTCGCCAGGTTCTTGTCGCCGCCGGCCTTGAGCGCCTTGCTCGTGTCGTTCTCCTGCGGGGTGACCTTCAGCTTGGTCACGAGATCGACCGCCGACTTGTTCACACTCTCGTGATCGGTCACCATCTGCTGACCGAACTTCTTCACCTCGGGGTTCGTGCCGCGCGAGGCAGCGAGTTTTCCCGCGTCCACGTCGACCTGGTTCGCGGCGACGACGATCGCGGCGATTTGTGCGTCGTTGATGTTTTGAGTGTAGCCGGTCGCCGGATAGAGCAGCAGCGACGCCACAGCGATTGCAGCAAGCTTCACGATGACTCCTCCTGTGGGGGGCTTCATGCCCCGCCATCAGTCATTGGATGCAGGAGGAGTCGGCGGTGTTCCCGCGAAGTCGGCCGCGGCTGCGGCGAGCACGTTGCGAACGATGCGGTCGCAGCGTTCGCCGGCAAACGAGAACACATCCGCGGCGGCCGTGTTGAGGTCGCGCGCCAGCGCTTCGCGCAGGAGCCCACGCGCACGGAAGAGGCGCGTGCGAACGGTGGCAGCCGGAATGCCGAGAACGGTCGCGACCTCTTCCGCGCTCAGCTCTTCGATCTCGCGTAGCACGAAGACGGCGCGGAAAGTGACCGGCAGCTCGTCGATTCTGCGCTCGAGAAGCCGTCTGATTTCCGCGCGCTCGATCGCCTGGGTTGGTGATTCAGCTGAAGGATCCGGGTAGTCCATCGGCGCCCCGCGGTCGGAGGAGGTACTCGACATCGGTACGACGACGCGCTCGCGTTTGGACTGGCGGAGCCGCATCAACGCCCGGTTTGCGACGATACGAACGAGCCACGTGCCGAGCTGTGCATCCCCGCGAAACTGCGACATGTTCCGATACGCATCCAGATAGGCCTCCTGGAGCACATCTTCGGCCTCCGCATCGTCCTTCACGATCGCGCGCGCGACGCGGAAAAGGCGGCCGTTGTGACGCCGCATGAGCGTTTCGAAGGCAGCGCCGTCGCGGGCCGAGATCCTCGTCGCGAGCGCCTCGTCGTCCAACGTGGCCAGGGCGGCGTTACCGGCCTGGAGTGTCTGGCTAGCCATTGCTGATGATTGGATGCCGCGCAGGGGCGCAGCGTTCCCGTCCCCTCCCTGGGCACCGGTCTTGCGACGTGGGATCGAGGCAATGCCGATCCATCACGTCAATAAGGAGACCAAGATGACAACCAGCTTCGCGCGACCCGATGCGCATGAACACACCGAAGGGCGAGTGGCCCGGACGATCGAAGAACAGACCGCAAAACTGCCGTCCGACACGTTCCTGTGGATCGCCGTCGGCTGCATGGCGACCTCGGCCACGCTGCAATTCATGGGAAACAAGCACGCCAGCCTCTTTGTGGGGCAGTGGGCGCCCACCCTGCTGATCATGGGCCTGTACAACAAACTGGTCAAACAGCTCGGGTCGGACCGGTCCGAGAACCGGGTGTAAAGAGACCGGGTGAAAACTCCGAACGACGAACTCCGAACGACGAACTCAGTTCTGAGCTCGAGTTCATAGTTCGGAGTTCATAGTTCGGCGTTCATCGTTCGGCGTTTCCTCCCCCCGCCTGCGGTAAGATTTCCCGCCCACGCCCCGCCTTCGGTACAGAAACCGGCCCGGGTGTGTAACAGGATCTTCGAACCCATGGCGTCCGCCTTCCCACCCACGCGGCATTCGGTGATCGAACGTCTGCGAAGAGACGACGCCGGCGAGCGCCGCGCGGCGTTCGGCGACCTCGTCGGCGCCTACTGGAAGCCCGTCTACAAACATCTCAGGGCCACCTGGCGGCTGAGTGCCGAAGACGCACAGGATCTGACCCAGAGCTTCTTCTCCGACGCGTTCGAGAAGGACTGGCTGGCCCGGTACCAGCCCGGCAAGGCTCGGTTCCGTACTTTCGTGCGCGTGTGCGTGGACCGTTTCGCCATGAACGCACGCCAGGCCGCCTCGCGAGCCAAGCGCGGCGGCGACGCGCGAATCGTCTCGCTCGATTTCGACGAGGCCGAACGCGAAGTGCGGTCGCAAGCCTTGAGCGCGCCTGCCGACGCGGAGGAGTTCTTCCGGCAGGAGTTCGTCCGCTCGCTCTTCGAACGCGCGGTCCAGATGACGCGGGAAGAGATGCACGCATCAGGCCGTGCCGTTCATTTCACCCTCTTCACCCGCTACGATCTCGATCCGGCAGACGACGTCAGCTACTCGGGGCTGGCGAAGGAGTTCTCGCTGACCGAGTCGCAAGTGACCAACTACCTGTCGCTCGTCCGCCGAGCGTTCCGCACGCACGCGCTTGCGTCGCTCCGCGCCATCTGCGGATCGGAGGACGAGTTCCAGCGGGAGGCGCGCGAGCTGTTCGGTATGGAGGTCGGATGACCTTTCTCGAAGACGCGGCGATCGCACGGCTGCAGGCGGTGGCGAACTGGCCCGAGTTCCAGGACGGGCGCTACACGGTCGTCGACCAGATCGGCCGTGGCGGGATGGGCACCGTGTATCTCGCGCAGGACCGGGAACTCGCGCGCGAGGTGGCGATCAAGGTGTCGAACGGCGTCCCGGGTGCGGACGTCGAGCGCCGCCTGCGCGACGAGGCGCGGATCCTCGCCGCGCTCGAGCATCCGGGCATCGTGCCGGTCCACGATGCCGGCCGGCTCGCCGATGGACGGTTGTTCTACGTCATGAAGCGCGTGCGCGGCGCGACGCTCACCGAGCATGCGCGCACCCTCGCCTCGCTGAGCGAACGGCTCGGCATCTTCGAGCGGATCTGCGACGCCGTCAACTTCGCCCACGCACACGGCATCGTCCATCGCGACCTGAAGCCCGACAACGTGATGATCGGTCCGTTCGGCGAGGTGCTGGTGATGGACTGGGGCGCGGCGCTGGCGGGCGGTCCGCCGGATCCCGACACGGTGCTCGGCACCCGCGGCTTCATGGCGCCGGAGCAGGAACGTGGCGGCGCAATCGACGCCCGCGCGGACGTCTACGCCCTCGGCGCCGTGCTCGCGTGGCTCGCCGGCGCGAACGCTCCCCGTCCGCTCCGCGCGATCGCCGCGCGCGCGATGGCGCACGCGCCAGGCGAACGCTATCCGACGGCGGCGGCGCTGGCCGACGATGTCGCCCGGTTCCGGGCGGGGCACGCCGTCGACGCCTACCGCGAATCGCCGATCGAATCGCTCGTGAGATTCGCGAAGACCTACCGCGTCGCGATCCTCCTGATCCTCGCGTATCTCGTCATGCGCGCGGTGGTGGCGTACGTGTCAGGAGCGCGCAGCTAGGCAGGACGTTTGGAGTTTGAAGTTTGGAGTTTGGAGTTTGTAGTCAGGAGCTGACGAATGAACAAACCGATGTTCGGCCTCATCCTCGGCGGGATCCTCGGTATCTTCGACGGCCTCACGGCGTTGATCTCGGCGCCTGAGATCGCGGCGGAGATCGTCACCATCGTCATCGGGTCGACCTTCAAGGGATTGGCCGCGGGCGTGCTGATCGGATATTTCGCGAAGAAGGTCCACTCGGTCCCGGCCGGGCTCCTCTTCGGACTGGCGATCGGCGCGTTCTTCGCCTATCTCGTGGCGATTCAGCCGAGACCCGACGGCAGGGAGTACTACTGGGAGATCATCCTGCCCGGCAGCGTGCTCGGCCTGATCGTCGGGTATGCGACGCAGAAGTACGGCGCGCCGGCTACGCCCGCGCGTCTGCCCGGGCGAGCGGACGTCCGCTGAGCACCTGGAGCCACTTCCAGGCGGCGTTGGCGAGGATCACGATCACGCAAACCATCATCACGACCGTCAGCACCGTGTTCACCCAGCCCTGGAAGTGGCGGGTCACGTCGGGGCCGATCGCCATCGGCCAGAAGTTGTCGCGAACGCTCAGCACGCCCGCGGTGAGCGTCGTGATCGAGACGAAGGCCAGCGGCAGCAGCGTCACCCACACGTATCTGGCTTTGCCGATGTTGATGATGATGGTCGTCGCCACGGCGAGCGCGAGGGCGGCGAGCAGCTGGTTGGCGATCCCGAACATCGGCCAGATCGTGCTGATGTTGCCGGTCCAGATGAAGTAGCCCCACCCGAATACGACGAGCAGCGTCGAGAACACCGCCCCCGGCATCCATTCCTGCCGCGCCATCGGCGCGTAGAACTGTCCGAGGAACTCCTGGACGAGGAACCGGGCGACGCGGGTCCCGGTATCGATCGTCGTGAGGATGAACAGCGCCTCGAACATGATCGCGAAGTGATACCAGTAGTCCATCAGCCCGGTCATCCCGGGCAGCCCGGTGAAAATCTGCGCGATGCCGACCGCGAGAGACACGGCGCCGCCCGGCCGTCCGCCCACGGTCTCGCCGACCGCGGCTTCGAGTTCCGGGAGGTTGACTGCCGGGATGCCCAGCGTCGCGAACGTGGCCGGTGACGTGTTGATGGCGAAGTAGTCCCCCGGGTGCATTGCGCTGGCGGCGATGATCGCGACGATCCCGACCAGCCCTTCGATGAGCATCGCGCCGTAGCCGATGGGACGGATGTCGGATTCCTTGTCGATCATCTTCGGGGTGGTCCCCGACGAGATCAGGGCGTGGAAGCCCGAGATCGCCCCACAGGCGATCGTGATGAACGCAAACGGGAAGAGCGGTCCCGGGATGATCGGTCCACCTCCCGCCGTGAACTCCGTGAAGGCCGGCATGTGCAGGACCGGGTTGACGAGCACGACTGCCAGCACAAGGAACGCGATCGTCCCGATCTTCATGAACGAGCTGAGATAGTCGCGGGGGCAGAGCAGCATCCAGACCGGCAGGACGGAGGCGATGAACCCGTACGCGCCCATCCCCACGATCAACTGTTCGCGCGACAGCTCGAACCAGGGGCCGATCGACGAGGCGGCCACCGGCTTGCCGAGGATGACCGCCAGCATCAGCCCGATGACGCCGATGATGGTGGCCTCGGCGATCCGTCCCTTGCGCACGCGGTACATGTACAAGCCCATGAACAGCGCGAGCGGAATCGACACGCCGATGGTGAAGGTGCCCCAGGCGCTCTCCTGAAGCGCGTTGACGACCGCCAGCCCCAGGCCGGCGAGCGCAATGACGATGATGAAGAGGATGGCTATGGCGGCCATGACCCCCGCCACGGGGCCGATCTCGGTGCGGGCGATCTCCGCCAGGGACCGGCCGCCGCGCCGCGTCGACGCCCACAGGATCATGAAGTCGTGGACGGCGCCCGCCAGGCAGACGCCGGCGACCAGCCAGATGAGTCCGGGCGCAAAGCCAAACTGGGCCGCGAGCACCGGCCCGATCAGCGGCCCGGCGCCCGTGATGGCCGCGAAGTGGTGGCCGAACAGGACCAGCCGATGGGTCGGATGATAGTTGTGCCCGTCGTTGCGCTCATGCGCCGGGGTGACGCGGGAGTCGTCGAGCGTCATGATCCGCGCGGCAATGAATGCGCTGTAATACCGGTAGGCGATCGCGAGAATACAAAGAATTGGAAGGATTACGTAAAGCGCTCGCATGGGCGTCGGCGAAGTCTAGCAAATCTCGCGGACGCTCGGTACAGGCGTTGCAGCCGGGGACCATTGCATCCCCCGCGTTGTCCAACGCGTAGGACAATTGTTGAGGCCTGCGAGGGACCGGACGTACCCTTCAGAGGGCGGTCCCCCGGCCCAGACAGAAGAGGCAGCATGAAGATTCCAGTACGTCTCCTTGCTCTATTCCTGGCAATCCCGTTCCTGGTACCGGCCGCAGCTTCGGCGCAATATTTCGGGCAGAACAAGGTCCAGTACCGCACCTTCGACTTCAAGGTCCTCAAGACCGAGCACTTCGACATCTACTACTACCCGGAAGAAGAGGAAGCCACGCAGATGGTGGCCCGGATGGCGGAACGCTGGTACGGCCGGCTGTCACGCCTGCTGGTCCACGAGCTGCGTGGCCGCCAGGCGTTGATCCTCTACGCCAGCGGTCCGCACTTCCGGCAGACCAACACGATCCAGGGAGCCATCGGTGAAGGCACCGGTGGTGTGACCGAAGCCTTCAAACGGCGCATCGTCCTGCCGCTCGCCGGTCCGCTGCAGTTGACGGATCACGTGCTCGGCCACGAGCTGGTGCACGCCTTCCAGTACGACATCACCGGCACCAATGTGAACACCAATACGGCGGGCGCGCTGGCGCTGCCGCTCTGGTTCATCGAGGGGATGGCGGAGTACCTCTCGATCGGGCCCGTCGATCCGCATACCGCGATGTGGATGCGGGACGCGGCGCGGCGCGAGCGCCTGCCGGCCATCGACGACCTGAACGATCCACGCTACTTTCCATACCGTTACGGCCACGCGCTCTGGGCGTTCATCGGCGGCAAGTACGGCGATAAGGCGGTCGCCTCGCTGCTGCGTGCCGGCGCGGTGGCCCGCGGCTACAAGGAAGCGTTCGAGGGGGTGCTCGGCATCAGCACCGAGGAACTGACGAAGCTGTGGCACGCGGCGGAGTTCGAGGCGTATCGCCCGGTCGCCGAGAACACGACGCTGGCGGGCCGGATCGGCCGTCCGGTGATCGTGAACGAATCCGACAGTGGACCGAAACTCAACGTCAGTCCGGAGCTGAGTCCGGACGGCTCGCGGTTCATGTTCTTCTCGGAGCGCGATCTCTTCTCGATCGATCTCTATCTGGCCGACACCGCGACCGGCAAGGTGATCCGGAAGATCACCGACACGGCGACGAATCCGCACTTCGAAACGCTGCAGTTCATCGGCTCGGCCGGGGCCTGGGATCCGAAAGGGGAGCTGTTCGTGGTGCCTGGCGTCGCCAGCGGCGCTCCGGTGCTCGCGATCTTCAACGCCAACACGGGGAACAAGGAACGCGAGATCAAGATCGACGCGGCCGATGAAGTGCTGAACCCGACGTGGTCGGCCGACGGGAACCGGATCGCGTTTTCCGGGCTGGTGGGCGGCCTCAACGATCTGTTCATCTACGATCTTCAGGCGAATGCGCTGCGCAGGCTGACCAACGATGCGTTCACGGAGCTGGATCCGGCGTTTTCGCCGGATGGGAACCAGCTCGTGTTTGCCACGGATCGCTACACGACGAAGCTCGAGACGCTCGACATCGGGCAGCCGCGTCTCGCGGTCATGGACCTGCAGAGCGGCGACGTGCGCGAGCTTGGCGGCTTCCCCGGTGCGAAGAACATCGGACCGCAGTGGTCGCGCGATGGGCGCATGATCTTCTTCCTTTCCGACCGGGACGGCATCACCAACGTGTACCGCCTGACCGTCGACGGAGGCGAGCCGGCACAGCTCACGAACCTGGTGACGGGCGTGAGCGGCATCACGGCGTTGAGCCCGGCGATGTCGGCGGCCGGCGGCCGCCTGATCTTCAGCGCGTACGAAGATGGCGGCTACAACATCTATGCGCTCGAGACTGAAACGCAGTTGACCGGAACGGCGCCCGTCAAGCTCCCCGGCAACCCGGCTGTTCTGCCGCCACGGACGACGGCGGAAGGCCCGGTCGCGACGGCGCTCCAGAGTGCGACGCTGGCGCTGCCGCCGGCCGAGCAGAAGCTCCAGCCGGAGCCGTATCGTCCGAAGCTGTCGCTCGACTTCGCCGGTCAGCCGACCATCGGCATCGGCGCCGATCCGTTCGGCACCTACGCGGCCGGCGGTGTGTCGTTCCTCTTCAGCGACATGCTCGGCAACCACACGATGGGCGCCGCCGCACAGGTGACGAGCCGGTTCGACGAGTTCGGCGGGAGCCTGTTCTATCTGAATCGCAAGCACCGGTGGAACTACGGCTTGAGCCTGGACCAGATCCCGTATGTCTCGCGGGCCTTCGCTGCCGGCATCATTTCGACGCCGCAAGGGGACTTCTACATCGAGGAGGAGCACCGCATCCTCGAGACGGACCGCTCGCTGTCGGGTGTGATCGCCTATCCCTTCAGCCGGGCGTTCCGCGTCGAAGCCACCGGTGGGTTCCGTCAGCTCGGTCTCAAGCGGGACGTCCGCACGCGGACCTTCTCGCTGTCGGGACAGCTGCTCGACCAGACGGACCAGGAACTCGGGAACTTCGACACGCTGAACCTCGGGCAGGCGTCCGGGGCGCTCGTGTATGACACGTCCATTTTCGGAGCGACGAGCCCGATTCGCGGCAGCCGATACCGCTTCGAACTGTCGCAGAGCGCAGGTTCCTTGACCTACTCAGGCGTGCTGGGTGATTTCCGCACCTACCTGATGCCGGTGCGTCCGGTGACGTTCGCCTTCCGCGGGATGTACTACGGCCGATACGGGTCCGATGCCGAGAACGAGCGGCTGCCTACGCTCTACCTTGGCTACCCGGGCCTCGTTCGCGGGTACGAGCCGGGATCGTTCGAATCGGGTGAATGCGGACTGCAGGCCGACAACTCGTGCCCGCCGTTCGATCGTCTGGTCGGCAGCCGGATCGCGCTGGCGAACGCCGAAATGCGCGTGCCGGTCTGGTCGCTGTTCGGCGGCAGCAACTTCTACGGTCCGCTGCCGGTCGAACTCGCGGTGTTCGGGGATGCCGGCATCGCCTGGGGACGCGGTTCGGGGTTCAACTTCAGGGAAGGGGATCATGAGCCCGTGACCAGCGCCGGCGTGGCGCTCCGCGCCAACGCGTTCGGCTTTGCCGTCATCGAGATCGACTACGTGCGGCCATTCCAGCGCGATCGCGGCTGGCTGTGGCAGTTCTCCCTCCGACCGGGCTTCTAGAGCGGTCGCGTGTCAATGCTGAATGCTGAATGAACCCCATCCCATTCAGCATTCGGCATTCGTCATTCAGCATTGATCGTCGGCCGGTATTTCACCCCGATCTACGAACGGTTGTACTCTTTTCGGATGCACCCGAACCCGTACGCCGAGGATCTCGGCAATCGCGATCCCTTTCAGGCACTCGCCGAAACCCCGCAACAGATTCAGGCGATCGTCTCCGGCTGGAGCGATGACATGTTCGAGCGTTCGTACGCGCCGGGGAAGTGGAGCGCGCGCACGCTGCTCGCGCACCTGGCGCAGACCGAAGTGGCGCTCGGCACACGCGTCCGTTTCGCGCTGGCCGCCGACAATTACGAGGCCCAATCCTTCGACCAGGATGTCTGGATGCCCTTCGACGAGCACGTGGACGCTCGAACGGCGCTCGACGTCTATCTCGCGCTCCGGCGCATGAACCTGGCGATGTGGCGCCGGCTCACGGACGCGCAGAAAGCGCGGACGTTCCATCATCCGGAGTTCGGCGAGCTGACCGTGGCCTGGGTGGCCGCGCAGATGGCCGGGCATGATATTCACCATCTGAGGCAGTTCGAACGGATCCGCTGAACTTTCGCTTCGCGGGGTTCCAGGGGGACCCAAGGCCCAAGGCCCAAGGCCCAAGGCCCAAGGCCCAAGGACCAAGGACCAAGGACCAAGGACCAAGGACCACCAAGTCCCCAAAGCCCCCTGACCGAGGCCCAAGGAGCCAAGAACTAAGGAACCCGGAACCCAGAACCGAGAAGCCATTGGTCTTGGTCGTTTAACCTTGGGTCCTTGGCCTTTGGGCTTTGGCCCTTGGTCCTTGGCCTTTGGCCCTTGGCCTTTGGCCCTTGGTTCTTGGCAGTAGACAAATCTCCCGCCCTGCCGCGTCTATATCCTGAAGCATGTTGCGGAAGCGCCGCGAGGCCCCGGCGGCCCTCGTCGAGCGGCTATACGATGCGCACGGCGCGGCGTTGTACCGGTACGCCTTGATGCTGGTGGGTGATCACTCGGCCGCCGAGGATGTCGTCCAGCAGGTCTTCACGGCCTTGTTGCGGCAGCCGCGCACGATCGACAACGAGCTGCACTACCTGCGGCGTTCGGTCCGGAACGGCTGCTACTCGATGCTGCGACAACCGCGCGGCGCGCCGATCGACGACCGGCCGCTGCTCGAGACGATCGAGCCGGCCAGGATTGCTGTGGACGATCGGATCGCCCTCGAACGCGCGCTGTTGTCGTTGCCTGCGGAGCAGCGCGAAGTGGTTCACCTTCACGTGTTCGAAGGCATGACGTTCCAGGAGACGGCCGACACCATGAACGAATCGGTCAACACGGTCGCCAGCCGCTATCGGTACGCGATCGAGAAACTGCGCGCCGCGTTCCGCGGTGCGCCGGAGCGAAGCTGAATGCCTGGCGAACGGGACGTCGAGCGCTACCTGGCAGAGGTACGGCCAGCCGGTCCACCGCCGCATCTCCGCTCGCGGATTCTGTCCCGGGACCGCGAGACACCCATCCTGCCGTGGATGGCGGCCGCCGCCGCGCTGCTGTGCGCCGGCCTTGCGTTTCACGGTGCGACGTCGAGGCACGCCGCGCCGGTGCTCGAGCCGGCCGAGGGGCCATCGGTCGAGGCGCGCGTCGAGCGGATCGCGCCCCTGCTGGGACCCGGCGGTGAGTCGCGGCGGATCGCGACTTTCTTCGCGATCGCCGACGAACTGGCCCATGAGGCGAGCCAGATCCAGGAGGGGCGATGAACACCAACTCCACGAGGGTACGGCCGTTCTTTCGATGGCTGGCCATCACCTGTGTCATCGTCCTGTTGCCGGCGGCCGCCCATGCCCTCTGGGACTACGTGGAAATGCGCCGGCTCGCGACCGCCATCGACGATCTCCGGCAGCGCGGGGAGCCGGTCTCGTCGGCGATGCTCACACGCGTGCGGCGGCCCTCGAGCGAGGAGGCGATGCGTGCCGCACGCTACTACAACGCGGGGGCCGCGCTTGCGTTCCGCGACTGGGTCAAAACGTATCCCGTCGCGAATCTTCCACGCGATCAGGCGATCGAGCGCGGACGGCAGGTCATCGTATCGATTGCGAAGACGCGCGCGATTGCTCCCGGCGCGCTCGACGCGCTGCGTACCTTGGCCGACGAGTATGCGGATGCCCTGCAAATGGTCGACCGTGCGGCGGATCTGCCCTTCACGGGCTTCCCGCCGTACTTCTTCGAAGACAACGGTCGAGTGTTCAGCCTCGAGGACTTGACCGTCCCTGCATCTGCCCGGACGTTCGTCGAGCTTGCGTCCGGCAATGGCGCGGAAGCCGCCGAATCGCTCTACCGCTCCATTCGCCTCCGCCGTGCGCTGACGCGTTCTGTCCCATGGATCGGGTTGCCGCTGCTGGATCTCCAGATGCTCGTCGAGAACACGGACGTTCCGGCGGAAGGCCTCGCGAAGCTGCAGTCGGCCTTCGCGGAAGCCGAGCGCCCCGACGCGGTGCAGCAGGCGGTCCGCGAGAACCGGGCGAACATGATTCAAGCGGTTTGGGCGAGGCTCTACGGAAAAGGGGCCGACGCGAATACCCCTGCCGGCAACATCCGCGTCTCATGGGATCCCTGGAACCTGTCGCGGCCGTGGATCGCGAGAGAAGTTCGCCTCGGTCTGGCCGTGCAGCAACAGGTGCTCGAGGCGGCCGAACGGCCGTGGCCCGAGAAGCTCTCCGAACTGGCACGACTTGCGCCGCACCTCGCCCCGGAACCGCCGGTGGCCCCGAAGCCGGGCGTGGATGTCCGCTGGTTCAACGACAGTTTCCCCTGGGTCTACGCGCGCGACGTGGCCCCGGCCGAAGCGCGCAAGCTCGCGCTCACGAGGGCCGCCGGAGTGGTGCTTGCGATGGCGCGGTATCGGCAGGAGCACGGCGCGCTCCCCGAAGGGCTCGACAGACTCGTGCCGGAGTACCTCAGCGAGGTCCCGCAGGATCCATTCACAGGGCGTGGGCTGCTCTACGTCGCCGATGCCTCGCGCTTCGTCGTTTACAGCACCGGAGACGACGCCACGGACGATGGCGGAGCGGTGGGTCAACTCGCGCCTGGGTGGCCGCGCCATGGCGCAAAGGACACGGGCATCGAGATCCGGTTGCGATGACCGGGGAATCCCTACGACAATTCCAGGAGTGAATCCATGATCTCGCCGACCTTGTTGATGTGTCTGTTCTTCAGCGGCTTCGTCGCGCCGCCTGCGCAGGATTGTCTGCACAGCTCGAGCCCTGCACCGGAGCAGCAGGCGAGAAAGCGGGCGGCGCTGTCCGCGACACGGCAGGTGAATACGCTCCAGGCCAATGGCGCGCTGAGAAAGGGTCGTGCCTACCTGACGCAGCTCGAGATGGGAGAAGCCTACGCGGAGTTCGTGAAGACGCGTCCCAACGCCCCCGCACTCGTCTTCGAACGGAGCGGAGAGATCCTGCCGGGCTGGCAGTTGACGTTCGACCTGACGGAGACGGGTTATTGGTTCATGATCAGGGACACGACGGATCCCTGCGGGTTCGCATACATCAGCAACGAGAACGGCGTGATCTACACGGCGGAACCGATCCGCTGACATGTGCTGATCACTCATGACATCCCGAGCGTGTACCTCGGGCTCACGCGCCGAATCACCGTCTGGCTGCCGCCCGGCTATCTCCGGCGGCTGCGAACGCTGCGGTATTCAGTCCTCTATCTCAATGACGGGCAGAATCTCTTCGAGCCCGAACGCGCGTTCGCCGGAGAGACCTGGCGGGTGGGTGAGACCGCCGCGGACCTGATCCGGCGCCGCCGCATCCCGCCGCTGCTGATCGTGGGCATCGACCACGGCAATGGGCGCCGCGCGCGCGAGTATCTGCCGGTGGAGGACGAACGAAATCCCGATGCCCGTCGTCCGCTGGGCCGCGAGTACGCCGAGTTCGTCACCCGCGAGGTAATCCCGTTCATCACTCGCACCTATCCCGTCGTGCGCAGCACCGCGGCCACGGGGTTCGGGGGATCGTCCTACGGTGCGGTCGCCGCGCTCTACGCGTCGCTGATCAAGCCCGGCACGTTCGGACGACTGCTGATCGAGAGTCCTTCGCTCTACGTCGGACGCCGTCATCTCCTGCGTCTTGCACGCCGCGCGGAACGCTGGCCGTCGCGTGTGTACCTCGGGGTCGGAACCACCGAAACGAGCCGGGAGGACTGGAACGAGGAAACGCTCACCAACGTGCTGAAGCTGGAACGGATCCTGAGAAGGGCCGGCCTGGGCGAGCGCCGCCTCCGCCTGCGCGTCGCGCCGGGCGGCACCCACTCCGAAGCCGCCTGGGCGGCGCGTCTGCCCGAGGCGCTCGAGTTCCTCTTCGGTGCTCGATAGACCAGGTCCCGTCCTTACTCGCACGCCTCACGCTTGCGGCTGAGACGAAGCCGACGGCGTCTGGCAAAGGCCACGAAGAACACGACGAACACAAAGAAAGGCCCTGCATGTTGTCTTTCTTGATCACCGTCCACCGGCTTGCTGATCCGTGCGGCTTGGGCACGGTCGGCCGCCTTACGCCGATCAGACTCGATGCGTCGCGTTCTTCTCCGACGGCTGCTTTGCTCGACGCATCGTTCCTCACTCGCACGCCTCACGCTTGCGGCTGAGACGAAGCCGACGGCTTCTGGCACGAAGACCACGAAGAACACGACGAACACAAAGAAGGCCTACGGTTTTCTTTTCCTGATCCCCGCCCACCGGATTGCTGCTCCGTGCGGCTCGGCCACGGTCGCCCGCCTTACCCCGATCAAACTCGAGATGTCGCGTTCTTCTCCGACGGCTGCCTTGCACGACGCATCG
>DASWVN010000134.1:0-12829 GCA_036401215.1 Vicinamibacterales bacterium
GCTAGATGATCTTCTGGCCGAGCGCCGACGATGCGAGTTCCGCGCCGAGGACGGCGGTCATGTTGCGCTCGTCGAGGATCGGGTTCACTTCGACGAGATCCAGCGCGCGCAGCAGGCCCGAGTCGTTGACGATCTCCATCAGCGTGTGGGCCTCGCGATAATCGAGGCCTCCCTTCACGGGGGTGCCGACGCCCGGCGCGATCGAAGGATCGCAGACGTCCAGGTCGAACGACACGTGCACGCCGCCGGTGCCGTTGCCGGCGATCGCCAGCGCCTCCTCGACGACGGAGGCGATCCCGGAGCGGTCGATATCCTTCATCGTGAAGACATGGACGCGCGAAGCGCGGACGATTTCCTTCTCGCGCTCGTCCAGATTGCGGATCCCGATGAGGACGGTGTGTTCCGGAAGTACCTTCGGCGTGAAGCCGCCGATCTTCGACAGTTCCGCCGGCTCGGGCCCCAGCAGCGCCGCGAGCGGCATGCCGTGGACGTTGCCGCTCCCCGAACTCGCGGGCGTGTTCATGTCGCCATGGGCGTCGACCCAGAGGAGCCCGGCAGGCTTTCCTGCCTTCCGCAGGAAGTCCGCGGTCGCGGCCACCGAACCGGCAGCGAGGCTGTGATCCCCGCCGAGGACGATCGGGATCCCGCCGCTCTGCAGCGCCGCCAGCGACGTCCGGTAAAGCTTGTCGCAGATTCTCGCGATGTCGCGGATGTACTTCTTCCGCGGATCCCCCATCGACCGGAGTTCGGGGATCGGCGTCGTGAGATCGCCCTCGTCGACGACGCGGAGCCCGAGCCCGCTGAGGCGCTCGGTGAGCCCGGCAATCCGCAGCGCCGAGGGTCCCATGTCGACGCCGCGGCGGTTGCCGCCGAGGTCGAGTGGGACGCCGATGATGTGAGCCGCGCGCATTGGCGAAAACTGTACCACACCGGGTCAAATTGACTGCGGCCCTAAATCTTAGATAGTATGAGGGTTACAAGGAGCGGCGATGAAGCGGTTCGAGGTGGGATCACGAGTGACCGAACCGACCTACGGGTTGGGGTCGGTCGTGGCGGTCGAAGACAATTACACGCGCGTGCAGTTCGACGAGCACGGGCTGAAGAAATTTCTCACCGCGGCGTCGCGCCTGGAACCCAGCGACGAGCCGGCACCGCCCGGAATGAAGAAGGTCCGGAAGAAGCGCGCGCCGAAAAAGGCAGTTGCCGCGCCGGTCGAAACTGCGGAAGAGTGAATCACTGGTCGCTGATCACTGATCGATTCATGATCAGTGATCAGCGATCGTTATCGCTTCAGCGATACCGACATCCCCTCGCCTGAAGGGGAGACGATCGTCGTCCAGAGCGTCGGGTGCTTCTGGATGGCGTCGAGAAAATCCCCCATTTCGTCACGCTTGTTCACGACGTTGTGCGCGACGAAGAGCCCCCCTTTGTTCAGACGCGGATAGACGAGGTCGAAGAAGCGCTTGTAGTCCCGCTTCCAGGCGTCGAGGAACACGAAGTCGAACGTTCCCTCGATCTTCGGGATCTGCTCGAACGCGTCTCCAGAGACGACCTCGACGGTGCCGCTCAGCCCCGCGCGCGCGATGTTCTGCGCCAGCTCCTTCGCCCGCACCGGATCGTACTCGATCGTCACCAGCGTGCCCCCGGTGTCGCGCAACGCCATCCCCATCCAGATCGCGCTGTAGCCGCTCGCGCCGCCGATCTCGAGCGCGCGTTTCGCGCCGCTCGACGCGATCATCACCCGGAGGAACCGTCCGTCTTCTTCCGAGACGGCGAGCTGCCCGGTATCCCGGGCCTTGATGTCGGCGAGGATCTTCGCCTGTTCGGGCGACTGCGCCCGTGCCACCGCGACGGCGGCTGCGGCCGCGACGACGATGAGTGCCGGCTTGAACATCTTGATCATGAACGCGAACCTGGAAGACATCACGATTGGCGCGCACAGATCGAGGCCGCAACGGCGCGTCCATCGGCGACGCAATCGGGGATGCCGATCGTTTTGAAACCACTGCCGGTGACCGCCAGCCCCGGGTAGGACGTCAGCCGCTCCTCGAGCGCCTTCATCCGCACCGCATGACCGACCTCGTGCTGCGCCCCCGCATTCCGCCAGCGCGAAACCCGCGCGAGCGTTGGCGAACCCTCGATCGACAGTATCGCCGAAAGCTCGCGAACGGCGGTATCGATCAATTCGTCGTCGGGCAGATCCACGGCGTCGGGATCATGCGCACCGCCGAGAAAGGCGCGCAGCAGGACCTGGCCCGCGGGCGCGCGTCCCTCCCACTTCGACGACACCCAGGTGCAGGCGGTGATCCGCACGCTGTTCGTGGCGCGAGCGACGACGAAGCCGCTGCCGGCGAGAGGATGGGCGATAGCGGCGCGCGGCCAGCCCAGGGCGACGCTGACCGTCGAGACGTAGCGCACCTGCGCGCACTGACCGGCGAGGACCGGATCCAGCTCCGCCAGGATGCGGACCGCGGCGTGCGCCGGGCACGCGATGATGACGGCGCGACATCGCACGATGTCGTCCGGCGTTTTCACGTCCCAGGCGGCATCGCGACGGGCCATCGACAGCACCGGCGTTGCGAGCCGGACCGAGTCGTCCGGAACCCGGCGGCGGATCGCGTCCACGAGTTCTCCCATCCCGGAAGACAGCGACTGGAACGCGCCGGTGGCCTGACGGCCGCGGGCCGTCTGCCGCGCCCATCGCAGGACCTTGTGGTCCGAGCGCTCGGCCTCGGCGAGCCGCGGAAAGAGCGCGGGCAGCGACAGCGTCTCGATGTCGCCGGCGTGGATGCCGCCGAGGAGCGGCTGCGCGATCACGTCCACGCTCGCGCGGCCGAAGCGCCGCCGAAAGAATGCCGCAACCGATTCATCGTCCTCGGCCTTTCGCACCGGCACGAGCGGTTCGAGCGCCATGCGCGCGCGCGCCAGCGGCGGGAGCAGCGAGTAGCGGGCGAGGCCTTTCCACGTGGCCGGGATGCCGAGCAGCGAGGGGGAGGGCAGTTCGTGGAGCACGCCACGATGAAGGACGAACGCCGTCCGCGGCGTGTTCATCGAGATCAACCGGGGTGTGAGGCCCAGCTCAGTGCAGAGATCGAGCGCCGCGCGCTTCTGCGCGAGCATGGAATCGGCGCCGGACTCGATGGTGAAGCCGTGGACGTAGTCGGTGCGGACGAGGCCGCCGAGGCGATCGGACGCTTCGAAGAGCGCGAACGGAACCTCGCGTACCGACAACTCGTACGCCGCCGCCAGGCCGGAGATGCCGCCGCCGATGATTGCGATCAAAACCCTGAGACTCAGAAACTCCGAACTATGAACTCCGAACTATGAACTGTGAACTATGAACTGTGAACTATGAGGTGTGAAGCATGAACGCCGAACGCGGAATTCTGAAGGAGCAATCAGTTCGAAGTTCGGCGTTCATAGTTCGGCGTTTCCGCGTGCGCAGTTCGAAGTTCGGCGTTCATAGTTCGGCGTTTCTGCGTGCGCAGTTCGGAGTTCGGCGTTCATAGTTCGGCGTTTCTGCGTGCGCAGTTCGGAGTTCATAGTTCGGCGTTCGCAGTTTCTGCGTTGGCCGTTACACGGTGTACGTATCGCGCAAGCTCCTGGACGTGCGCGAGCGGCGTTGGCGGGAGGACACCATGGCCGAGGTTGAAGATGTGCCCGGGTCTCCCTCCGGCTCGCCTCAGCACGTCATCGGTCGCGGCGAACAGGCGTTCGCGCGGACCGAGCAGGAGCGTCGGATCGAGGTTGCCCTGGATGGCGCGATCCGGGATCCTCGCCCAGGCCTCATCGAGCGGCTGACGCCAGTCCACGCCGATGACGTCGCCGCCCGCTTCGGCGAGGTCCTCGAGGATCGCCGTCGCGCCGACGGCAAAGTGGATGAGCGGCACGCCGGCATCGCGGAGCCGATCGAAGATCGTCCGGGTGTGTGGGAGCGCGAACTCCCGATAGTCGTTGCGCCCCAGGGCACCCGCCCATGAGTCGAAGATCTGGATCGCCTGCGCACCGGCTTCGATCTGCGCCCGCATGTAATCGGCGATCAGATCGGCGAAGGTGCCGCAGAGCTTGTGCCATGCCTTCGGCTCCGAATACATGAACTGCTTGATCTGGAGGTAGTTCGTCGTCGGGCCTCCCTCGATGGCGTAGGCCGCGAGCGTGAACGGCGCCCCCCCGAAACCGATGAGCGGAACCCGGTCCTTCAGCTCCCGCCGCAGGATCCGAATCGTCTCCAGCACGAACCCCAGGTCCTCGCGGGGTTCGAACCGGCGCAACCGGTCGACGTCGGCAGCCTTCCGGATGGGGTAGTGGATCGACGGTCCTTCGCCCTTCACGAAGTCGAACTCGAGCCCGAGGGGCGTGAACGGGATGAGAAGATCCGAAAAGAGTATTGCAGCGTCGACGTCGATGACGTCGACCGGCTGGAGCGTGACAGCAGCGGCCAGGTCGGGCTGGCGGCAGATCTCCAGGAGCGAATACCGCTTCCGGAGATCCCGATAGTCCGACATGTAGCGGCCAGCCTGCCTCATGAACCAGACGGGGGTGGCATCGACGGGTTCGCGGCGGCAGGCGCGTAAAAAACGATCGTTCACCGGAATCCAGGCGCCTCGAGAATCACGTTAAGATTCTGAGCCGTAAGGGGAAAACCGTCAAGCGCCAGCTCCGCCTGGCAGCACGGCTATACAGTTTCAGGTCAAACGAGCTAGAATTCAGGGTTTCTTAACGCAATTAAACGGTATTCTCGTCGTGGAGGCCCCGTGAGCCCGATTCTCGTCCGGCCGGTGCGCGAACAGCTCGAGCATGATCGCGTGATCCGCCTGTTACAGGCCCGCCTGAAACGCCGTCACGAGGTTGCCACGAACATCGGCGGCGACCAGACGGTTCCGGTAAAGATTGGCACCGTTCAGATTTATCCGGACCTCGTGTTGACGACCAACGACCGCACGCGCAAGCTCGCGGGAACGGTCGAGGTCGAAACCGCCGAGTCCGTGAACCACCTCGAAGCGATGGCGCAGTGGGCGCATCTCGGCCGCGCGAAGGCGCCGTTTCATCTCTACGTGCCGGCCAACTGCGTCGACATCGCGCGGCGTCTTGCCGCCGAGAACAACGTCAATGTCGCCGAGCTGTGGAGCTTCCATACGATCGGGGACCAGACGAGGTTCACGCTCGTCCACAAGGCGACCCCGGCGGAAGTGAAGAAGGCCGCTCCGGCGAAGGCCGAAAAGGCGGAGAAACCTGCCGCCCGCAAGACCGCCACGACCAGGAAGGCTCCTGCGGCGAAGGCTCCCGCGGCGAAGAAGAAGACGGCGAAGTCCAGCGCGCGCACCGCCAGGGCCGGGACGAAGAAGGCCGCCAAAGCGGCAAAACAGAAGAGGAAGTAGGCCCTGCCGCAGCTCCGGTTCACCAAAGACAAGCGCGGTTACGAGAACACCTTCGTCGTTCACCCGACTCGACGCAAGGGGAAGGGGCGTACCCGCATTCTCTACTGGTTTCGCACGCCGCCAGGTGTTCGCGTCGGCCGCGGTCCGCTCGACGAGGAGGCCATCCGTCTCATCGAGGCCGGCAACCCCGACCTCGACTTCGACTGGACGCGCATTCTGAAAGGGCAGGGGGAGCCTGCGCCGGATCGAAAGGACGCGCGGCCCGAGGGGAAGGATCGGGCGCAGCGCCAGGGATCGCAACGCCGGAAGGGCGAACGCCCGCGTCCCGCCCCCGAACAGGCCGAAACGGCCGTCGAGGCGGCTCCGCCTCCGGTCGAACCACCGGCCTTCGAGGAGCCGACCAGTCCGGCCCACTCCCGGCTCGGCTCCGAAGGTCTCGCACGCCTGCGTGCCCGATACTCCGAGATGCTGGCCCGCATCGACGAACGGGTGCCGGAGCCGGACCGCCAGGCAGAGCTGAAGTCGCTTGCGGAACGTCTAAATCCAGACGCGTGGCTCACCGACGATGACGTGTCGGCCGGGCTGGAATCCTATGAGAGCACGTTCGCGTCGCTGCGCGCCGCTATCCCGAGCGGGCGCGCGTAGCGGCACGATCGGGTGCGTATAATTCTAGACATGCAGCGATCGAACAACTGGCGGAAGCTCTCCCTGGCGGCCCTTGCCGCGGCCGTGTTCGCCGGGGGAGCCGTGGGGGCGCAGAATGCTCCCGCCGGGCAGCAGCCTGCACAAGATCCTTCGGCGCAGAATCCTCCTGCACAGCAGCAACCGCAGCGGCAAATCATCCGGCGCCAGATCGACGTCATCACGACCGACGTCATCGTCCGCGACAACCGCGGGCAGTTCGTGGCGGATCTGAAGAAGGACGAGTTCGAAGTCTACGAGGACGGCGTCAAGCAGGAGGTCGTCTCGTTCGTCCTGACGCACGGCGGCCGCGTTTACAACCAGACGCTGCCGGCGCCGCCCAAGCCCCAGCCGGGGATCATCCTGCCGCCGCCGCGGCCGACCAACGATGCCGCCGGACGCATCTTCGTGATCTTCGTCGACGACCTGCACCTGGATTTCCGCAACACCGGCCGTATTCGGGAACTGTTCAAGACGGTTGCGAGCGAGCTGATTCACGAGGGAGACATGTTCGCGGTCGTGTCGAGCGGTCCGGCCTCGATCGAGATCCCGCTCACCTACGACCGCCGGCGGCTCGACGAGGCGCTGAAGAAAGTGACCGGCGGAGGGCTGCGTCCGAACGAAATCCTCGATCAGCCCGACGGCGCGCAGGGTCCGCCCGAGATCCGCTACCGCGCGCACACGGCGATGTCGACGGTCTACGAGATCCTCAAGAACCTCGAGCAGGTGCACAACCGGCGCAAGGCGTTCGTCTACATCAGCAACGGCTACGACTTCAATCCGTTCGTCGAGAGCCGGCGAAAGGCGATGAACGACCGGTACGGAATTCCGAACGACGCGACCGGCGAGGGGGGCAACGACGTGTCGTACAGCGACGTGAATCCCTTCTCGATTCAGAACAACCGCTTCGCGGAGGCGGACCTGGTCGCCGAACTTGCCGAGCTGACCCGGCAGGCGAATCGCGCGAACGCGACGCTCTACACCATCGATCCACGCGGTCTCGTCGGCGGGCCGGACCTCGACGAGAAGATCGACATGGTGGAGTGGCAGAACCATGTCACCTCGACCCAGAACAGCCTGCGCACGCTCGCCGAACTGACCGGCGGCATCGCCGTCGTCAACCAGAACGACTTCAAGAAGGCGCTGCAGCGGATCGACGCCGAGACGAGCGACTACTACATGTTGGGTTACTACTCCAATAATCCGGATCCGACGCGGAAGCGCCGCCGCATCGAGGTCAAGGTGACGCGTCCCGGGATGAACGTGTTCCACAAGACGTTCTACACGCTGCGTCCTCGCGACGCGAACGGCGACTCTCGCTAGTTCCATTCGCTCGGGCCGGCGCACGGGATCCTCCGCGCGCCGGCCTTCCGCCCCCGCCTCGCATCTCGCATCCCGCATCCCTGATCCCTGCACGACTCAGGCAGAGCTGCATCTGGCGCGCCGCTTGATTGCAGATCCGGCGGGAGAAGCATCAATGACAATCTGTACGAAGGCTCTGTTGACCCCGGCTGTACTGCTGTGCCTGGCGTTTGCCCCTCCGGCAGCCGCACAGACCGTCACCACCGGGAGCCTCAGTGGCGTCGTCACCGACGCGCAGGGAGGTGTGCTGCCTGGCGCCTCGATCACCGCGGTCCACACGCCGACGGGGACGAGCTACGAAGGGATCACCGACGCGCAGGGACGCTACACCATCCTCAACGTCCGCGTGGGTCCGTATGAGGTGTCGGCGAACATGCCGGGATTCCGCGCCGAGAAGCTCGGGGACGTGGCCGTCAAACTCGGCGAGCAGACCACGCTCGATTTCAAGCTCCAGGTGGCGACGCTCACCGAGACCATCGAGGTCCGCGGCACGTCGCTGCTGATCGATCCCACACGCGCGGGCGCGGCGGATTCGGTGTCGTCAGGGGCGATCGAGACGCTGCCGACGATCTCGCGCAGCCTGGTCGACATGGCGCGCGTATCCCCGTACTTCAACCCCATCGGGCTCAATGAGGATCCGCTGTCGGTGTCGGTGGCAGGACGCAACAACCGCTACAACAACGTTCAGATCGACGGCGCGGTCAACAACGACGTGTTCGGCCTCGCGGCATCGGGCACGCCCGGAGGACAGACCGAAACCCAACCGATCAGCCTCGATGCCATTCAGGAACTGCAGCTCGTCATCTCGCCGTACGACGTGCGGCAGGGCGGCTTCTCGGGCGGCGGCATCAACGCGATCACGCGCAGCGGCACCAACCAGTTCAGCGGCACCGGCTATTTCTTCGGCCGTAACCAGGACCTGGTCGGCGAGGGGGTGTCGCAGACCCCGATCGCGCAGTTCAAGCACCAGCAGATGGGAGGGAGCCTCGGCGGGCCGATCGTCTCGAACACCGCGTTCTTCTTCGGGAACGTGGACTTCGAGCGGCGCGACAACCCCTCGGGGATCTCGGTGAGCACCACCGGGCAGACGTTCGGGCGCGAAGCCGAGATCGACCGGTTCATCGACATCCTGCGCACCCAGTACAACTACGATCCGGGCGGGAAGGACGAGTTCATCCGGACGGTCAACAGCAACAAGGTGTTCGTCCGCACCGACTTCAACATTGCGAACAACCACCAGCTGGTCGCGCGCCACAACTTCAACGACAGTCTCAACGACATCGGGCGTCCCGACACGTTCGAGTACTTCATGCCCGACGCGTTCTACCGCATCAAGAACCGCACGAACTCGACCGTCGTGCAGTTGAACAGCACCTTCGGCACGATGGTGAACGAGGCGCGCGTCACCTATCAGCGGATCCGCGACCGCCGCGCCGGGCAACCCGACGAGGATCGGCCGTTCCCGTTCGTGAACGTTCAACTCAGTTCAGGCGAGATCCGCGCCGGCCGCGAGAACTTCTCGACCGCCAACGAACTGGACCAGGACGTCGTCGAGATCAGCGACGATTTCACCTGGCTGCGCGGCAAGCACACGCTCACGTTTGGCACGAAAAACGAGTTCTTCGATTTCAGGAACCTGTTCATCCGCGACGCCTTCGGCAGCTACGAATTCGCGAACCTGGATCTCTTCGAGCAGGGCCTCGCGCAATCCTTCAACTACAGCTTCTCACTGACCGGCGACCCGCGGCAGTCGGCCAAGTTCCGCGTGCGGCAGTGGGGCTTCTATGCCGGCGACCAGTGGCGGCCAAGCAACAACCTGACGCTCACGATGGGGCTCAGGGCCGACATTCCGACGTTCCCCGACCGGCCGACGCGGAATCCCTTCACCGAAGACGCGGTGGGCTTGCGGACCGACGAAGTCCCGAGCGGGGTGCTCTGGTCGCCGCGCATCGGCGTGAACTACGCGCTGTCGGACGATGGACGCGAGCAGGTGCGCGGCGGGATCGGGATCTTCGCGGGGCGCACACCGTATGTGTGGCTCTCCAATCAGTACGGGAACACCGGCATCGAATTCCGGCGCTTGAGCGTCAGCTTCAATGCCAACAACCGGATTCCGTTCGTGCCGGATCCGAACGCGCAGCCGACGACCGTCGGGCAGGCGGCGAGCAACGAGATCGATCTCATCGATCCCGACTACAAGTATCCGTCGCTCGTCCGCGGCAACATCGCCTACGACCGCGCGCTCGGATTCCTCAGTCTCGTCGGAACGGTCGAATTTCTCTACTCGGCCAACATCAACGACGTCCGCTACGAGAACCTCAACCTGGTGCAGACCGGCACGCGCCCGGTGGACGGCCGTCCGATCTATTCGCGCAGCCGCTTCCCGGGGATCACCGACATGATCTTCCTGACGAACACGAGCGAAGGCGACGCCTGGAGCGTGGCATTCAAGGTCGAGCGTCCGTTCCTGAATCGCTTCTTCGCGAATGCGTCGTATCTGTATGGCCGGTCCCGGTCGATTCTCGACGGCACCTCGTCGCAGGCGGCGTCGAACTGGGGGAACGTCTACGTGCCCGGCGATCCGAATAATCCGCCGCTGACACGATCGAACTTCGATCCGGGCCACCGCATTACGCTGTCGGGCAGCTACCAGATCCCGATGCCGGCGGATTTCTCGGCCACGATTTCCGCGTTCTACAGCGGGCAGTCGGGCCGTCCGTGGTCGGCGAACTTCAATGGCGACGTGAACGGGGACGCGCGAACGTCGAACGACCTGCTCTACATCCCGACGGCAAGCGATCCCATCGCCTACACGAACGGGACCTATGAGGACCTGCTGGCGTTCGTCAACGCCGAAGAGTGCCTGGCGGACTACATCGGGCAGATTCACGAACGCAACGCGTGCCGCGGTCCATGGATCAACACGTTCGATCTGAAGTTCAATCTCGGGATCCCGATTCAGCGGGCGCGGGTCGAGTTCACGTGGGACGTCCTCAACGTGCTCAACCTCATCGATCACGAAAGCGGGGTGCTGCGGTACGCCAACTTCAACGACCTGCTCGTCGTCCGGCCGGTGTTCGGTTCGGGCGGTGTCGTGAACTACAACCTGGCGAACCTGTTCGTCACCGACGCATCCGGCAACCGCGTCCGCCAGAATCCTGAGGATCAGTTCACGCGCAACGATCTGCTATCGCGCTGGCAGATGCAGTTCGGCGTCCGCGTACGTTTCTGAAGGAAACTGCGCGACCGACATTGGCCACGGGGCGCCCGCCTCGTGGCCTTTTTTACTTGCCATTCGTCACTCCGGCGCAACACCCCATCTGTTATACTTCGAGCGCCCTGCAGCCCATCTGCAGCGCAACTCATTCCTGATAGATCAATTCGTTTGCCCGCTAGGGAGTAATCCGAGATGAAGTGCTTGCTGAAGGCCACGGAGTGGTTCGGTGGCAGGATCGTTCTGTGTTTGATGTTGGGCGCTCTCGCGCTGCCGGCCACCGCGGCGGCGCAGGGCGTGACGACCGGTTCGCTGACCGGTATCGTCAAGGATGCGCAGGAGAAGCCGGTCGCGGGAGCGACGGTCCTCGCGATCCACGTACCCTCGGGCACGACCTATGAGGCTACGACCCGCGCCGATGGCCGGTACACGATTCCGGGCATGCGCGTCGGCGGTCCGTACAGCGTGACGGTTGCCCCGGCCAGCGGCGCCGCCAGCTTCGAGGCCCAGACGCAGGACGACATCGCCATCAACCTCGGTGTCGGCACCGACCTCGACTTCATCGTCCGGTCGATCGCGGTCGAGGTGACGGTCACGGCGCCGACATCCGACGCCGTGTTCAGCTCGGAGCGCACCGGCGCCGCCACGCAGATCCCGCGTCAGGCGCTGGCGACGATGCCGACGTTCGAGGGGCGGCTCGAGACGATCACGCGGTTGACGCCGCAGTCGGGCGGCAACATGCAGTTTGCCGGACAGGACAACCGCCTGAACAACATCACGGTCGACGGGTCCTACTTCAACAACTCGTTCGGTCTCGCCGGCACGCCGGGTGAGCGCACGGGCGTGGCGCCGATCTCCCTCGAAGCGGTCGAGCAGGTGCAGGTGAATGTGGCGCCGTACGACGTGCGGCAGGGGAACTTCGTCGGCGCGGCGGTCAACACCGTCACGCGCAGCGGAACCAACGAATATCGCGGCGCGTTCTACCACCAGTTCCGTGACGAAGGTCTCGTGGGAACGAAAGCGGCCGGCGCCGAGGTCGATCCGGGGACGTTCAGCTTCCGCAACACCGGCGGCTGGGGATCGGGCCCGATCGTTCGGAACCGCCTGTTCATCTTCGGCAACGTCGAAGACGGCAATCTCGAACAGCCCGGCACCACCTTCGTCGCCAATCCCGGCGGCGCGCCGGTCGGCGGCAACATGACGCGCGTCCTGGCATCGGACCTCAATGCCTTGAGCGCCAGACTGCAGTCGCAGTTCAGTTACGATACCGGTCCGTACGAGGCGTATCCGCATCAGACGCCCGCCGACCGCTACCTGTTCCGCGGCGACTGGAACGTCAACGACCGCAACAAGTTCAGCTTCCGCTACACGCAGCTCGACTCGTTCACCGACGTGCTCGCCTCGAACTCGTCGTCGCTCGGGTTCGGCACGCGCCGCACGAACACCAACGGCCTGAACTTCCAGAACTCGAACTATCAGATCCTCGAGAACATCCGGTCTGGCATCGGCGAACTCAACACCATCATCGGCGACCGGATGGCGAACAACCTGATCGTGGGCTACACGACGCAGGACGAGAGCCGGGCTTCGCGCGGCACCTTCTTCCCGTTCGTCGACATCCTCGAAGCCGGCACCGTCTACACGTCGTTCGGGTTCGAGCCCTTCACCCCCAACAACGAGCTTCGCTACAACACGTTCCAGGTGCAGAACAACCTGACCTGGTTCAAGGGGAAGCACACGATCGCGCTGGGCGGCACGGTGGAGCGCTACGAGTCGGAGAACGTCTTCTTCCCGGGCTCGCAGAGCGCCTACGTCTACAACTCGCTGCAGGACTTCTACACGGACGTCAACGACTACGCGCAGAACCCGAACCGCACGGTCTCACCGGTGAACCTGCGGCGCTTCCAGGTCCGCTGGGCGAACATCCCGGGGATGGAGAAGCCGCTCCAGCCGCTCGAGGTCCTCTACTGGGGCGCCTACCTGCAGGACAACTTCCGCGTCCGTGACAACCTCACGCTGAACCTGGGCGTCCGGTTCGACGTGCCGCACTTCGGCGACACCGGCTTCGCCAATGCGAACGCGGATGCGCTGACGTTCCGCGACGAAGACGGCAACAGCGTCCAGTACTCGACCGCCAAGCTGCCCGATCCGCAGCTGCACTGGTCCCCGCGCGCCGGCTTCAACTGGGACGTCT
>DASWVN010000135.1:0-5411 GCA_036401215.1 Vicinamibacterales bacterium
GCATGGGGGAGTATCGAAGGCGGGCATCCATCGGGTAGACTCACGACCAATCGGCCGATTTTCTTGCTCTTCTGGAGGGATGTGTGTTGAGACGGCGATCTATTTCTTTTCTCACGCTGGCGGTCGCGGCAGCGTTGTGGCTCCCGTCGGCCGCGAAGGTCGACGGTCAGGCGCAACAGCCGCGGGTGATCGCGCTCCGCGGCGGAACGGTCTACACCGTCACCAAGGGGACGATCCAGAACGGGACGGTGGTGATCCGCGACGGCAAGATCGCGGCGGTGGGCACGAACGTGTCCATCCCGTCCGACGCGCAGGTCGTCGATATGACCGGCAGGCACATCACGCCGGGCATCATCGACGCGCACTCGCACATCGCGAACGACTCGATCAACGAGGGCGGCACCACGGTCAGCTCGATGACCGGCATGGAAGACGTGCTCGATCCGACCGACATCAGTATCTATCGTGACCTGGCCGGCGGTCTCACGACCGCGAACGTCCTCCACGGCAGCGCCAACCCGATCGGCGGCAAGAACGCCGTGATCAAGCTGCGCTGGGGGGCGAAGAAGGCTGAAGAACTGCTCTTCGAAGGGGCGATGCCGGGGATCAAGTTCGCGCTCGGCGAGAACCCGAAGGACATCCAGACTGGACGGGGCGGCGGCGCGCGGCGTTACCCGCTCACCCGGATGGGCGTCGAGTACGTCATCCGCGACGCGTTCACGCGGGCGAAGGCCTACCAGAAGGCCTGGCAGGATTACGAGAAGGCGAAGGGAACGAATCCCGACGCGATCCCGCCGCGACGCGATCTCCAGCTCGAGCCGCTCGTCGAGATCCTCGAGGGCAAGCGCCTCGTCCACGCGCACAGCTATCGCGCCGACGAGATCCTGATGCTGATCCGTCTCGCCGAGGAGATGGGCTTCAAGATCGCCACCTTCCAGCACGTGCTCGAGGGTTACAAGGTCGCCAAGGAAATCGCCGCCCACGGCGCCGGCGCGTCCACGTTCGCCGACTGGTGGGGCTACAAGATCGAAGCCGACGATGCGATCCCGCACAACGCGGCGATCATGCACAAGAAGGGCGTGCTGGTCTCGATCAACTCCGACAGCGCCGAGCATGCGCGCCGCCTGAACACCGAAGCGGCGAAGACGATGCGGTGGGGCGGCCTGACCGAGGACGAGGCGCTCGCGCTGGTCACGATCAATCCCGCGAAACAGCTCCGCATCGACAATCGCGTCGGCTCGATCGAAGTCGGGAAGGATGCCGACATCGCGGTCTGGACGCAGCACCCGCTCAGCTCCTACGCGATCGCCGATCGCGTCTACATCGACGGCCGCGAGTACTACAACCGTGAGAAGGATGTCATCCGTCTCACCGAGCTGCGCAAGGAGAAGGCCGCACTCGCCGCAGCCGAGCGCGAGCGGCGCAGCACGACGTCACCGACGACGACGCAGCAGAGCGGCGGCGATGCGCCGTCAGCGGATCGCGGGCGCGGCCCGAGCGCGGAGAACGGCGATGACGAGACGTCCTCTAACTGGACGAACGAGCTGACCGCGCCGGTGCCGGCGCCGCAGGCGTCCGCCTCGGGTCCGGTGCTCGCCATCACCAACGCGCGGATCTTCCCCGTCACCGCGGCGCCGATCGAGAACGGCACGATCGTCATCCGGGGCGGCAAGATCGCAGCGCTCGGCGCAAACGTCCAGGTGCCGCAGGGTGCGAAGGTGATCGACGCAAAGGGGGGCCACGTCTACCCCGGCTTCATCAACGCGAGGACGACGGTCGGCATCGGCGAGAACGGCGTGCGCGGCTACGACGACATCAGCGAGATGCACGACTGGAACCAGCACCTGCGCACGCGCGTCGCCTATCACTCCGAGAGCGAGACGATCCCGGTCGCGCGCGGCACCGGCGTGACGACGGTGGGCGTGGCGCCGACGGGCGGCATCATGGCGGGTGAGTTCGCGGTGATGAACCTCGATGGCTGGACGTGGGAGGAAGCGACGCTGCGGCAGAACGCCGGGATCGTCTTCAACTTCCCGGCGCTCGCCGGTGGCGGCGGACGCGGCGGTGGACGCGGCGGCCGTGGCGGCGGCGGTGGCGCCGAGCGCACGTACGACGACGTCCGCCGGCAGCGCGATCAGCAGCTCGAGGCGGTGAACCGCGTGCTCGACCAGGCGCGCGCCTACGCGAAAGCGGGTCCGAACACGACCAGGGACTGGAGCCTGGAAGCGCTCGTCCCCGTCGTCGAGCGCAAGCTCCCGCTGATCGTTTCGGTCACGCGCGAGCAGGACATCAAGGACGCGATCGCCTGGGCCGAGCGCGCCAACATCAACATCGTCCTCAGCGGCGCGATCGAGTCGAACTACGCCGCGGAACTGCTGAAGGACAAGAACGTCCCCGTGATCCTCGGCAACGTGCTCGCGATGCCGTCGCGGCCGGACAACTTCCACGCGTCGACGTATCAGCTCGCCGGCGAGCTGGCGAAGGCGGGCGTGAAGTTCGCGTTCTCATCGGGCGACAACACGAACGTGCGGCTCGTGCCGTTCCAGGCGGCGATGTCGGTCGCCTGGGGGCTCGACCGGGATGCAGCGATCAAGGCGCTGACGATCGACGCGGCCGAGATCCTCGGTGTTGCCAACCGGATCGGCAGCCTCGAACCGGGCAAGGACGCGAACCTGTTCGTGTCGACCGGCGATCCCCTCGAGGTCCGCAGCCAGGTCACGCACATCGTGATCGGCGGCCATGACGTGGGGACCGACAGCAAGCACGAGGCGCTGTACCGGAAGTACATCGCCCGGCAGTAGCGTCCGGGGTCCGGGGTCCGGGGTCCGGGGTCCGGGTCCGGAATGATTTTGGATTTCGTAGGGCGCCCCTTTACGGGGCGCCATGAACGGCGCGGCTGAAGCCGGCGCCCTACGTAGCAGGATTTCCAGGAGATATTTGGAATGCGTAAACCGAATGTCAGATTGAGCGCGGGCGCGATCGCGATCGCCGCTGCCCTCGCCGTCACTGCGAGCGCCGATGCGCCGCACGTCTATGCGATCAGAGGGGCGCGGATCGTGCCGGTCTCGGCCGCGCCCATCGCGTCCGGCACGATCGTGGTCCGCAACGGGATCATCGAAGCGGTCGGCGCGAACGTCCAGGCGCCGGCGGATGCGCAGGTCGTGGACGGCAACGGACTGACCGTCTATCCCGGCCTGATCGACATGGCGAACTCGACCGGGCTCGACATCCAGATCAATCGCCAGATGCCGCAGACGATCAACACCACGGAAGCGGCGGAGCGATGGAAGCGTGATCTGATCCTCCGTCCCGCGGTAAGTGCGGCCGAGCATCTCGGGGAGTCGGCGGACCTGGCTCGCTATGCGAACGCGGGTATCACCAGCGTGCTGTCGGTGCCTCCCGGCGTCGTGGTCAAGGGGCAGAGCGCCCTCGTGAACGTCATCGCACCGGTCGACGAGCCGCAGATCGGCAACGTCGGCGATTACCGCGTCGGGATCCAGGTGGTCCACACGCCGGTGGCGCTGCACCTCGCGTTCGGGTCCGCGGGTGGCGGATCGTATCCTGGATCGCTCATGGGCGTGATCTCGTTCGTGCGGCAGACGTGGCTCGACGCGCAGCACCAGGCGCTCGTCGCGCAGCGCGCGGCGACGAACGCCAGCGTGCGTCCGCCGTACGATCCGTCGCTCGATGCGCTGCAGCCGGCGCTCGAGGGCAGGCTGCCGGTCGCGTTCGAGGTGGACTCGGCGCGCGAGATCCGGCGCGCGCTCGCCATGGCGCGGGAGTTCAAGCTCACGCCGGTGATTTCGGGAGCGCAGGAAGCCGACCAGGTGGTCGATGACCTGAAGGCCAACAGCGCGCGCGTCATCTACAACGTGAACTATCCCACGCGCTCACGCGCGCTCGCACCCGACGCCGAGGAATCGATCGACGCGCTGCGCACGCGAGCCAACGCGCCAAAGATTCCCGGTGCGCTCGAGAAAGCCGGCGTGACGTTCGCGTTCTCAGCGGAGGGGATCCGTGAGCCGCGCGACTTCGTCCGCAACGTCGGCCGCGCCGTCCGCGAGGGGCTGTCCGCCGACGCCGCGCTTCGTGCCCTGACGCTCGACGCCGCGAAGATCGCCGGCGCCGACAATCGCGTCGGCTCGATCGACAAGGGGAAGATCGCCAACCTCGTGATCACCGACGGCGACCTGTTCGGCAACAACACGCAGATCAGGCACGTGTTCGTGGACGGGCGGATGATCGCGCTCGACGCGCCTCAGCCGCAGCGCGGAGGCGGGGGGCGCGGGAGGGGTGGATTCTAGCTTTCGCCGTTTGTACGAGGCCGCGCCTGACGGCGCGGCCTCGGGGTTCCAGAGGGTTCCAGGGGTTCTCGGGGGTTCCAGAGGGTTCCAGGTTCTGGGTTCTTGGGTTCCTGGTTCCTGGTTCTGAAGTTCCAGGTTCCAGGTTCCAGGTTCCGGGTTCTCCGGTTCTCGGGTTCTGAGATTCCGGGTTCCAGACCTCAGAGTCCCCGTTCGGAGTTCGGAGTTCGGCGTTCGCAGTTCGGAGTTCTTAGTTCGGAGTTTCCTTCTTCTCCCAACACACCGGCGGTTCGATCGCGCGGATCTTCGGGTCCGCGTTCCCCTTCTCAATCGGCTTGACGATCTTCGGATCGACCTGCGCGCTCCCCACGATCATCGGCATGTTGCACGGTCCGCGCTGAGGCAGGACTGCCTGCCCGTTGCCTCCGGCCTCGACGAGTACCGGCTGCGACAGGGTGAAGAGTCTTCCGTAGAGCGCACGCCTGGCCTGCTCGACCTGTTGGTCGCCCTGAACGGCCATTGACAGCAATGCGACGCCGCCGACGAGCAGGTTCACCATCGAACTGCCTCCATCCTTCCACTCTAAGACGTCAGCCTGCGACCGAAAGTTGACCGTTCAAAAATAGCGCGCTGACGCTCTCCGTTCCTTTATTTTCAACACCTTACAAAAAGGGTGACTGTCCCCTTTTTTCTTCGGCCTCATAGCCACCCGTGGACTCGCAACACGCCCGCCACCACTCAGCAGCCCTGCAGATTCAACAACTTACGAAAAGGGTGACTGTCCCCTTTTCAGCTCCTCCCAGATCTGGACGTGGTGGGTCTCTTTCAACACGAGCGATCCGGTCACGAAGGTGATCGCGGCGACGGCGATCGGGTAATAGAGGCCGGCGTAGATGTTGCCAGTGGCCGCGACGACGTAAAGGCCGATCAGCGGGAGGAGGCCGCCGAAGACGCCGTTGCCGATGTGATACGGGAGCGAGAGCGCTGTATACCTGATCCTCGCCGGAAACGCCTCCACCAGGTACGCCGCGATCGGGCCGTAGACCATGGTGACGAAGATCAGCTGGACGAAGATCAGCAGGACCAGCTTCCAGGTGATTGGATCCGACA
>DASWVN010000136.1:0-14457 GCA_036401215.1 Vicinamibacterales bacterium
GGCAAACGCGCGAGCGTCCGAAGCATCTCCCCGAGCGCCTCGCCTGATTTCTCCGCCGCCGCCGCCGACAGCAACGCCTGCTGCACGCCATCGACCTGGGTATCTTTCGGATCGAGCGGCAGCACATCGCCTCGCATCGCCTGTCCGATCGCGGTCGCGGCCTCGCGGCGGGCCTGCGAACGCTGCGCACGAAGGTACGGCAGCAGGTCGGTGACGACGTCCCGGCGTTCAAGGCGACCGAGGGCGCGGATGGCGGTGTCCTGGAGAAGCGGGGTGGTGGAGCGCGCCCCGTCGATCAGGATCGCAAGGTCCTCAGGGGTGGGCGCACGCGCCTCTTCCGCGCGCAGGATCGCGATCCCCTGCGGGATGCTCGTAATGTGGATGAATCCCGGATCCTGATCGGCAGAACTTGCCGCGATGAGGAGCAGGAGCGCAAGCCGCAGGAGCAGAAGTCACCTCCGGCGGGAATAGTTCCCCAAATGCGCGGGGCAAGTCCAGAGAGAACGGATCGGCGCCCCATAAAGGGGCGCCCTACGCGTCGGGGGCGCCCTACGTGCTCACGGCGGACAGCCGTCCCGAGTATTCGAGCATCTGCGTGGTCAGGTCCATCGGGTACTCGATCTTCACGTCGACGATCGACCCGCCGGCATCGTATACGGCCTCGAGCCGCGGCTGGACGAAGCCCGTATAGGACGGCATGTTCAGGCGGTCGACCCTGGCGACCACTTCGTCGCGCAGCGCCGGATCGAAGTGGACGCCGTAGGTCTCGAAGAGCGCCTTCGCCGCTTCGTAATCCCCTTCCGACTTGATCCGCTGGACCTCGCCGAGCAGCCGGCCCACGCCTTCGCGGAACGCCTGCGCGTCCACCATCACGTAATAGGTCTTACCCTCTCGCGTGCGGACGTCGATGGCCTTCGAGTTCGCCATCAGCCACCGGACGATCATCTGCCGGTTGCGCATGTGGTCCTCTTCGATCTGCGTCCCCTCGCGGATCCGGCGCAGCTGAACCAGTGCATTGCGCGTGTAGCCCTCGTACTCGGCCAGCACGATCTCCTCGTGGTCCTCTGGACGGATGATGCCCAGCTCGACGAGCTTCGGATCGGCGATGAAGTACAGCGCGATGAGGTCCGCACGTGCTTCTTCGAGCGCGGAGTACTGCTCCTTCAGGAAGTTCTGCGGACTCCCCTTCAGCCGCTCGGCGACCTTGCCGGAGCCGTGTCCGATCACCTCGTGCAGGTCCGTCGTCAACTCGCTCGCCACCGCGCTCCACTTCTCGGCGCGGGCCGCCTCCTCGGACGTCCACGCGAACTCGCGGCGGAACTCCGGCTGTGTCGACTTGTCATACGCCTCGTTGACGTTCGACAGCGACACCGACTTGCTGCCGTGGACTTCACGGATCGCCTGGTCGTTCGGCAGGTTGATCCCGACCGGCGTCACCGGCGCCGACTCGCCGCATTCGATGACGACGTCGATGGCGTTGGCGGTGACGCCCTGCACGCCTTGCTTGCGGTAGGCAGGGTCCCAGGGCATGTGGTCCTCGAACCACTGCGCGTTCGCGGCGATCTTCCGGATGTTCTCGGTCTTGTGGCGATTGACGTAGTAGACGAGCGATTCCCACGCGCCCTTGATGCCGCGCGCGTCCATGTAGACCTCGACGAAGCCATTGATCGTATCGATCGGCGAGTCCTTGTCCTGAACCCAGGCGATGTCGTAGGCGATGCGGTCGGCGTCCTCGCCGGTTTCGTAGAACCTGATGAGCGCCTTCAGCGCCTTCGCGGTCGGCTCCGGCGCATACGGAATCGCCGCGTTCAGGTGCCTGACGATCTCACGGATCTCGCGATCGTATTTGCCGCCGATCCGGTACACCTCCTCGATCAATCCATCGCCGCTCTTCACCAGGCGCGAGTTGAGCGCGTAGCGTTCCTGAAAGCCTTCCAGGTCGGCCATGGTGACGCCAACGTAGAAGTTGTTGGCGCTCGCCTCGAGGATGTCCTTGCCGTCGCCGGGCGTCTTGTTCGTCACGACCGGGTCGACGTCCGGGTCGAACAGCATCGGCATGACGCGATCGAGGCAGACCTCGACGCCGGCATTGCAGGCATAGCCGAACGTGGCGCCGTTTCTCTCGGCCTGCTTCGCCGCGGCGATGAACTGCTCGCGCGTGCACTTGAGCACGAACTTGCGCGCGGTCAGGTTGTTGTAGGGGCCGTTGTTGATCCAGAACAGCTTCGTATAGCGCGTGATCTCGGCCAGGACGTCGGGGTCGATGCCGTCCGCGTTGGTCAGGATCTCCTCGAGCACGTTGCGGATCTCGAGATTGAGGGCGTGCCGCTGGTCGTAGTAGATGTCGCGCCCCGCGAGCGCGGCGTTGTAGAGGTGCCAGATGAGGATCTTCTGCTCGAGCGGCAGCTCATCGAACCCGTCGGCATAGACCTGCGCCACCGCCGCATCGTCCACGCGTTCGAGGAGGTACTTGCGTTCCGGAGCCATACGTCAATTGTATGGGGACGGCGGGCGGAAGGGGTCATTCGAGAGTCGTAGCCCGGGGGAGCCGACAGAAACTCCGAACTATGAACTCCGAACTCCGAACTCCGAACTCCGAACTCCGAACTCCGAACGTGCGCCGCTATCGCCGCGCTTCGACTCGCTCCCCTCGCTCAGGCATCTCGCACCCCGCACCGCGCACCCCGCACGCCGCACCGCGGACCGCGGACCGCGGACCGCGGACTATCCCACCTCCACGCGCTCGTTCCACTGCGGCATATGGACGTTCCACTTCAGCTCGTTCGTGATCGTCCCGTGCAGCGCCTGCATCGCCGAGGGCTCGCCGTGGACGAGGAAGGTGCGCGTCGGCGGCGCCTTGAAGCCGCGCAGCCAGCGCATGATTTCGCGCGAATCGGCATGCGCCGACATCGATTCGAGCTGCTCGACGCGCGCGTTCACCGGGACGTCGATCCCGTGGATTCGCAGCGTCTTCTCGCCGTTCACCAGCCGTCGTCCGCGCGTGCCTTCGGCCTGGAACCCGACGAGCAGTACTGTGTTGCGGGTGTCGGGGAGCGCCGCCTTCAGGTGATGCAGCACACGCCCTCCGGTCGCCATTCCGCTCGATGAAATGATGATCGCCGGTTTCTTCGAACGCGTCAGGTCCTTCGATTCCTGCGTGCTCGAGACCGCCTTGAACTTGTGCGTGCAGAAGGCGCACAAATCGCGTTCGCGCTGCGCGTGAGCACGGCGGCGTGCGGCGTCTTCGTGTGCCGCGGGACCATGTGGGGCGGTTTCATCCCTCTCCTCGGGATGGAGATCCGGATCCAGCTCGTTCACCCGCTCGCGGTAGCGCTCCAGCGCCGCCGACGCCATCGGACTGTCGACGAACACCGGAAGGATCGGGATGCGCTTCTCCTCCTCGAGCTTCCGGATCCACCAGATGAGATCCTCCACGCGGCCGATCGCAAACGCCGGGATGATCACGCGTCCGTCGCGTTCGGCGGTCTCCCGGATCACGCTCGCCAGCTTCTCCCCATCGTCGTCGTCGGCGTGCACGCGGTTGCCGTAGGTGGATTCGACCAGCAGATAGTCCGCGTGTTCGACCATGGTGGGATCCGGCAGGACCGGACGGTCGAAACGTCCGAGGTCCCCGCCGAACAGGATCGTCAGGCCGCCCGTTTGGACGCGCGCGTAGGAGGACCCGAGCAGGTGGCCGGCGTTGATGAACTCGACCTCGACCCCGTCGGCCACCGGCATCGGCCGGTCGTAGCCGACCGGCTGGAGCAGCGTCAGCGCATTCACCGCGTCGTCTTCGGTGTAGAGCGGAAGCGCCGGCTGGTGGCGGCTGTAGCCGTGACGGTTGGCCTGCTCGGCATCCTCTTCCTGGATGCGCCCCGAGTCGGGGAGCACGATGCCGCAGAGATCTTTCGTGCCGGCGGTGCAGAACACCCGGCCGCGGAAGCCCTGCGACACGAGCCGCGGCAGGTAGCCGCAGTGATCCAGGTGCGCGTGCGTCAGCACGATCGCATCGAGGTCCTTCGCCGGGATCGGCAAGGGCTCCCAGTTGCGCTGCCGCAGTTCCTTCAGGCCCTGGAAGAGCCCGGCGTCGATCAGGACTTTCGACGCACCGGTGTCGAGGAGGTGCTTGGAGCCGGTAACGGTCTGTGCCGCGCCGAGAAACGTGATCGAGGTCATTGCACTCCCTGGTTCATGCGAAGAGCGCCACCTGCCCACCGGTATGCCAGAACAGGATCGTCTGATCATCGGTGAACTCGCGCGCACGCAGGCGCGCGATCAGACCGGCCATCGCCTTCGCGGTGTAGGTGGGATCGAGAAAGATGGCTTCCGTCCGCGCGAGCAGCTCGATGGCTTCCCGCGATTCAGGCGTCGGCACGCCGTAACCGCCACCGACGAAGCGGTCGTCGACGTCCACGGCGATCCGGTGACGAAACTCCGGACCGCTCTCGAGCAATTCGAAGAGGCCGGCGGCAATTCGCGAGATCTCTTCGCTCAGCGACGCGGACGGTTCGTCGGCGCTGATCCCCAGCACTCGGGTCCCGATCCCAGCGAGCACGCATCCCGCGACGAGCCCTGCCTGCGTGCCGCCGGACGAGGTCGAGTGGACGATGAGATCGGGCGGAGCGGGCAGCTGCGTGCGCATCTCGTCGACCGCCTGCACGAAAGCCGCCGCGCCGAGCGGCGTGGATGCGCCGATCGGGATGACGTAAGGTTTCCGGCCGGCGCGTCGCATCTCCTCCGCCGCCTGTTCCATCGCAGGCGCGCGATCCTCCCTGTGGGCGACGTAGCGGATCTCGGCGCCAAGCAGGCGATCGAGCAGCGCATTCCCGGAGGGCTTCTCCGGCGCGGGGCCGTTCGCGACGAGGATGCAGCGCATCCCGAGCTTCGCGGCGGCCGCCGCGGTGACACGCGCGTGGTTCGACTGCACGCCGCCGCTCGTGATCAGCGTGTCCGCGCCCTGCTTGACGGCGTCGGCCGCAACGAGCTGCATCTTGCGGACCTTGTTGCCGCCGAAGGCGAACGACAGCGTGTCGTCGCGCTTGATCAGCAGGCGCGGCCTGGCGCCGAGCGTCCGGCGCAGGTTCTGCAGTTCTTCGATTGGAGACGGTCCCGAGGCGAGAGCGATCGCCGGCAGCGGCGCTGAAGCGGGCATCCGGCGTTCAGTATACTGGCTCGGGTGCCCACGCTTCTCGAATCCCTGTCAGGCGCAGACCCCGTGATCGCTGCCGAACTGCGGCCGCCGCGCGCCGAACTCGAAGCGGCCGCGAGCATGGACGCGTGGATCGACACGTATCACAGCGTCCGCGGCTTGACGCGCGACGGCACGTACGTGTTTCTCACCGACAGCGCGGTCGGCCTGAAGGAGGAGGACAACGTCCGCCACCTGGCGATCAATCTCGGGAGCGATGTCCCGCGCTCTGCGGTGATCCCGTTCCTCACGTGCAAGCACACGCTCGAGTACTGTCTCTCCTACGCGGACCGTGCTCATCAGCAGGGCTTCGATGCGCTCGTCGTGCTGGGCGGCGACAAGCACGTCGGCCCACCGCGATGTGTGGAGCACGCGTGGCAGCTGCGCGAGCAGATCCGCGCCCGGGTGCCGGCGCTGACGCTCGGCGGCTGGGCGAATCCGCACGGCGACTGCGCCGCGCAGGTGGGGCATCTGCTCGACGAGCACGCGAACGCGGAGTTCTACCTCACGCAGATCGTGTCGCATCACAGCCGCGACGATGTCTCCCGCTTCCTCGAGGAAGGGAGCCGCCGCGGACTGAAGATGCCGGGGCTGTTCGGCCTGTTCTACTACCGCTCGGCGAATCCGCGCACGCTGACGACCTTGAGCCGCTTCCTGCCGGTCCCGATCGATGCCCTCACACGAGAGTTCGCCGGCGGCGCGACACCCGAGGAGATCTGCGCGCGATCGATCGTCGCGCTCAGCGAGGCCGGCGTGCGGCACTTCTACATCAGCAATCTTCCGCTCGGCCGCGCCGCGGTCACACTCCGACGCATCATGGATCTCGCAACCCAACGCCGCGATGGCTCCGGCCGGCGCGTCGCCATGCGATAGGATCGCCCGCCATGGGTGTGTATCTCGATCAGGTTCCGTTCTCCGGCATCATCCGCATCCGCGACATGATGTACAGCGTCAAGGATCCGTTTCGTCTCGATCAGGGAGACGTGAGCTTCGACGCGCCGGATTCCGTCAAGGCGGCAATGCACCGCGCCATCGACGAGAATCGCAGTCACTATCTGCAGACGACGGGCGTGCCGCGGCTGCTGGAGCTGCTGACCGACAAGCTTCGCCGGAAGAACGGGATCCCGGTCGGCGCGCCCGACGAGGTCATGGTGACGACCGGCGGCATCCACGCGCTCTACGTCATCTGCCGCGCCCTGCTCGAACCGGGTGACGAAGTCATCATCCCGGACCCGGAATGGCCGCCGGCGACGGGGAACATCCTGGCGGCGGAAGGTGTGCCGGTTCCGTGCGCGCTGCACGAGCGTCTGGCCTGGCGATACGACCTCGACGAACTGGCCTCGAAGATCGGGCCGAAGACACGAGCGATCTACATCAACTCTCCGAACAACCCATCGGGTGGCGTGCTGACCCGCGATGACCTGACGCGCATCTGCGCGCTGTGCCGTGAGCACGACCTGTGGCTGATCTCCGACGAGGCGTACGAGGACGTCGTGTTCGAAGGGGAACACGTCAGCCCCGCCTCGCTCGAAGGCATGTACGAGCGGACGATCTCGTTCTTCACGTTCAGCAAGTCGTACGCGATGACCGGGCTGCGTCTCGGCTATCTCGCGGCACGCGACGAGAAGCTGCGGGAGCGGATGAAGAAGGTCCTGTTCTACACCGCGAGCAACGTGTCGTCCATCGTCCAGTTCGGCGGGATCGGGGCCCTCGAAGGCTCGCAGGATTCGATTTCATCCTTCCGCGAGGAGTTGAAGGCGCGTCGGGATCTTTTCTACGCGGGCGTGAAGGAGGCCGCCGGGCACGTGCTGAGCGGCGATCCGCCGCACGGCGCCTTCTACGCGTTCCTTCGGATCGATCCCTCGTGGCAGCCTCCGCCGGAGATCACGACCACGTCGCGCTCGTGGGCCCTGACGGAATTCCTCATCTCGAAAGGCCGGATCGGCTGCGTGCCGGGCGTGGACTTCGGCGAGAACGGAGAGGGCTATCTGCGGTTCTGCTTCGCGCGAGACAGGGATGAGCTCACCGGCGCACTCGAGTCGATGCGAACGCTCTTCGCGTAAAACTGCGAACTATGAACTCCGAACTATGAACTAAGAAGCCTTCGTTCTAAGTTCGGAATTCTTAGTTCGGAGTTTCACGCGCTAGCGTTCTAAGTTCGGAGTTCTTAGTTCGGAGTTTCACGCGCTAGCGAACGTGCCTTCCACCATCCACGCGGATGGTCTCGCCAGTCACGAAATCGGACGCGATGAGGAAGGCGACCGCTTTCACGATCTCCTCCTCCCCTCCCCAGCGGCCCAGCGGCGTGGCCGCTTCGACCGCCGCTGACTCCTCGTCGGATGTGCCCTCGGGAGCGAGGATGGGCCCTGGCGCGATCGCGTTGACGAGGATGTTGTCCGGGGCCAGTTCGAGCGCGAGCGCCTCCGTGAGGCCGATGACTCCGTGCTTGGCGACGTAATAGGGGACGTATCCCTTGTATCGAGGACGTCCGCTCGCCGCGACCCAGTCGGAGAAATTGATGATGCGTCCACCCATGCCAGCCCGGCGCATGTGAGGGAGGGCGGCGTGGGCGCAGAGATAGGCCGCACGCAGGTCGACGTTGACGGTCGCCTCCCACACCGACACATCACTGTCCTCGAACGGCACCGCGCGATAAACCGATGCCATGTTGATCAGGATGTCGAGGCGTCCCAGCGCCCGGGCGGATTCGTCGACGAGATGGCGACAGCCGTCCGGTATCGAGAGGTCGGCCTGGACGGCGATCGCGGTTCGACCCGAGACCTCGGCGCGGCGGACCGCGTCCTCGGCTTCCTCGCGCGACCGGTTGTAGCCGATGGCGACGTCCACGCCCTGGGCCGCCAGGTGGACCGCCACAGCGGCGCCGATCCGCTTGCCTCCGGTGATGAGCGCCGCGCGCCCGGCCAGTTCCATCGCAGGCGACCTTGCCGCTATACCTTGCCGGCGCGAAGCCGCGCCAGCCCGGCCGCCGCCGCCGCCGCATGCGAGGCGCGGCGGGCGTCAATCGACACCGCACCCGCACCCGTCAGCATCAGGCACAGCAGCCCGCCGATCAACGTCATGGGGAACTCGTACCCGTTCGGCAGGAAAAAGCCCGCCTCCAGGTGCACGGTCCAGATCGCGGTCAGCATCTGCACGACTAGCAGCGCGGACACGATGGGCGTGTACGCGCCGAGCAGCAGCAGCAATCCCCCGCCGAACTCGACGATTCCCGCGACGATCGCCAGGGGATATGCCGGCTCGAGTCCAAGTTGCCCGAAGTAGGCGGCCGTCCCGGTCAGTCCACCTCCGCCCCAGATCCCGAACAGCTTCTGGGCGCCATGCGCGATGAACACCGCGGCGAGCGCGAGCCGAAGCACGGCGGGACCGTAGGCGGAGAGCGATGAGTAATCTCCGTATCCGTTCAGCATCCGTGTTTCCGCGTATTGTGCCACCGTTTCGCCGGGTATTGCAGTAATCTCCCTGCGGACGTACTCCAGGAGGCTGCTGCATGCTGACCAGACGCGGATTCCTGCAGGCCACGGGCACCGCCGGCGCGGCCGTCCTCGCGACGTTCCGCGACGACGGACTCGCCAGGGTTGCCGCCGCGGGACGGTTCGTCGAGGGGGCGTCGCCCGACGACCTCGCCGGCGACGAGAACTACTGGCGCGAGATCCAGCAGGCGTTCACGCTCGATCGCACGATCATCAACTTGAACAACGGCGGCGTCTGCCCGAGCCCCCGTGTCGTGCACGAGGCGCTCAAGCGCTATCTCGACATCTCCAATCAGTCGCCGGTCTACCACATGTGGCAGATCCTCGAGCCGAACATCGAGAGCGTGCGCCGCAGGCTTGCCGGCGCCTTCGGCTGCGATCCGGAGGAGATGGCGATCACCCGGAACGCGAGCGAGGCGCTGCAGATCGCGCAGCTCGGGATCGACCTGAAGCCCGGCGACGAGGTCGTCACGACCAACCAGGATTACGGGCGGATGCTCGATACCTGGCAGCAGCGCGTCAGGCGGGACGGGATCCGGCTCAAACAGGTCTCCTTCCCGGTTCCCCCGAAATCGATGGACGTGCTCGCCGATGCCCTGCTCAATGCGATCACGCCGGCGACGAAGGTCCTGCATTTCTGCCATATCACCAACCTCACGGGGCAGATCTTCCCGGTGAAGCGGATCGCCGACGAGGCGCGGCGGCGCGGGATCAAGACGGTCGTCGACGGCGCGCACGCCTTCGCGCACTTCCCGTTCACGGCTTCGGACCTCGGGTGCGATTACTACGGCACCAGCCTGCACAAGTGGCTGCTCGCGCCGATCGGCACCGGCTTTCTCTACGTCAGGAAGGAGAACATCCCGTCGCTCTGGCCGCTCACGCCAGCCGCCGAATCGAAAGCGGGCGACATCCGCAAATTCGAGGAGATCGGCACGCATCCGGCGGCCAACCACAACGCGATCGCGGAGGCGCTCACGTTCCACGAGGGGATCGGCGCCGAGCGCAAGGCGGCGAGGCTGCGCTACCTGCGAAATCGCTGGGCGGAACGCCTCGCCAGCAACCCGAAATTCCGCCTCCACACCAACCTCGATCCCGCCCACTCGTGCGCCATCGGCAACGTCCAGGTCCTCGGTGTGCCGGCGAACAAGGTCGTCCCGCACCTGTGGGACAAGTGGCGCATCATCGTCACGCCGATCAATCACGCCGAGTACGAAGGCATCCGGGTCACGCCGAACGTGTACACGACGATCGAGGAAGTGGATACGTTTGTAGAAGCGATGGAGAGGCTGGCGCCGTGAGATGGTAAATGGCAGATGGTAAATGGAAAAGAGCGCCACGCGGGACGCTCTTGCCATAGGCGTGCGGCATCTCCTCTCATCTGCCGCGAGGACTAGGAGCAGCCGGTCAAAGGTCTGTGTAGAGATCCACTAACGAGCACACGCCGCGACCCGGCCTCTTTACCATCTACCATCTGCCATTTACCATCCTTCGCGCGCGAAGCGAGCGAAGGGCCAGCCGGAGACGGAGCGCGCGAAGCACCCTGCGAAAGTGCTGACGTTTACCGTGGACGTCACGACTGGACCATTCCAGTGTGAGCATCCTGCGCTCCGCCCCCGGCTGGCCCTTCGGGAAGAACCCGGGTTCCAGAGGGTTCCAGAAGGTTCCAAGGGGTTCCGGGTTCCCGAACCCCGAACCCTCGAACGTGGAACCCGCTGGAACCTTCGAGAACCCCCTGGAACCCCCTGGAACCCTTAAGAACCCCGGAGAGAACCCTCTAGAACCCCAGGGTTCGAACTACACCAGAACCCGGATGACGACCCGGCGATTCTGGGCGCGACCCTCGCGGGTGTCGTTCGGGGCGATCGGCTTTTCTTCGCCGTAGCTGATCACGTTGATCTTGTGGAGCGGCACCTGGTGCTGTTCGTACAGGTAGCGCTTGACGTTTTCCGCACGCTCGAGACCGAGCTGCTGGTTGAACGCGGCGGCGCCGACGTTGTCGGTGTGCCCTTCGATCTCGATGTAGGCGCCGTTGGGCTCGGCCTTCAGGCGGTTGACGAGTTCGTCGAGCTCGGCCTTCGCCTCATCGGGCACCTGGGCCTGACCGAACTTGAAGTTGCCTTTGTCTTCGCTCAGGACCACTTCGTAGACCATCCGCTTCGACGCCTTCTCGATCTCGTCGGCGCGGGTGTTCACCGCGTCGGCGGCGGCGCGAGCTTCTTCGGCGCGCTGATTGGCGGCAACCGCCTTCTGGTCGACTTCCGCGATCTTGCCTTCGTTGACGCGGGTGCGTTCCTGGTTCTCTTCGACCGACCGCGACAGCGTGTCGACCTTGTCGTTGACCTGTCCGACCTCGCCGCGCACGAACTTCTTCGTGGCGCAGGCCGTCGTGCCCCCAAGGGCGATCGCAACCACCGGTATTGCCAGCACGAATTTCCTCATTGCAGCCTCCTCTCTCGGCCGGGGCCTCCTGCGCCCTGGCTCGCGGCGCTCGCTCCCGAGGCCGCATGTCCACCCATAGCTCCTCGATAGAGGAGCGTTACAGCGCCCCGCCGGCGGTGGCTGGGAGCACCGCGGGGGATTTCGACGACACGCCGGCATCGCCTTCCGACGCTGGCCGGTCGCTGCCGCCGGCCGTATAGCCTGTTCTCGCGCGCACCACGTGCTTCCTGTCGCGCGTGCTCACCTCGATCGGACGCCAGCCCGGTCGCGACGACGCCTCGAAGGCGAGCAGGTACTGGTGGCGCAACTCGTCGATGATCTGCCGCGCCGCCACGTTGGCGTGGGCCGGCGCGCTCGCGATGAACATCTCTCCACCTGTCCCGCGCGCAAGGGCCCTCAACTCCGAGACGTCGAACGCCGGGTTCGCGTCTATCCGCGGATCGTCGATCGGCGACATCACCGCGAGGATGTAGACCGGCACGTCGATCCGGCTGGCAATCGCGGTCACCTCCGCGGCGGTCTGCCGGCTCTTCGTGTCGATCCCGTCGGTCAGCACCACGAGTGCCGAGCGCTGCGGGTGTGCGCCACCGCCACGTCCGCGATCCGCGACGAATCCGGCCGCCTCGCCGATCGCGTCGTACATCGACGTCTGGCCGAAGGGCGGATTCAGCCGGTCGAGCGACCCTTCGAGTACCGCCTGGTCCGACGTGAAGTCGGTCACGCGATCGAGCTGGGTGTCGAACGTGAACACCGCGGCGCTATCATCGGCGCGCAGCGTCTTGAACAGGTGCTGCGCCGCATCCCGGGCGTCCACGGCCTTGCGTCCGACCCGCATGCTCCCGCTCGCATCCACGAGCAGCCCCAGCTTCACGGGGCCATCGGTCTCCGCGCGAAAGTCCAGGATCTTCTTCGGGACGCCAACTTCCGTGATCTGGAAGTCTTCCCGCTGGAGGCCGGGAACGAACCGTCCTTTCCGGTCGCGCACGACGGCATTCACGGACACGATCTCCACCGAAGACCTGAACTTGGGCGCCGGATCCTGGGCGCCCGCCACGTGTTGAGGCGGCAGCGCCATGACGGCTGCGACCGCAGCGCCCCACGCGGCTCTCATGGGGAGATTCGTTCCAAGCTTCCTGCCAGTTGAGTAAATTGTTGAAAACATGGGCTTTACTTCAGACGTCGTCGCGGCCGGACCGGTCACGGCTCATCAAAACAGAGTAATAGTTACGCGATTGTCGACTCGCTGACGTCGTTTTTACACGGTTTGGGGTGCGGCGATCGCATCTTCCGGTGTTTCCTCTAATGATCAGCTTTTCGGCCGATGTGGGTCGCAATACGCGTTTCCTGATCCCACTGGTAAACTCCTTAGGAAATGTCCGCTCGAGCCATGTCCGCAATCCCCGTCGCCCGCCGCATCAGCGGGTTCACCTACGCAATCCGTAACATCGTTGCCGAGGCCAAAAAGGTCGAAGCCTCCGGCGTCAAGGTCCGATACCTCAACATCGGGGATCCGATCCCCTTCGGATTCAAGACGCCGCCTCACATGATCGAGGCCGTGCAGCGGGCGCTCCGGGACGGGCACAACGGCTACGCGCCGTCGGTCGGCATCCTCCCGGCCCGCGAGGCGGTCACGACCGAGTGCGTCAAACGCGGCATGCCGATGACGCCGGACCGGGTCGTCATCACCTCGGGGACCTCCGAAGGGATCGAACTCGCACTCACGGCGCTGGCCGAGGACGGCGATGAAGTGCTGGTGCCGACGCCGACCTACCCGCTGTACACCGCGGTGCTCGCGAAGATCGGCGCCAAACCGGTCTTCTATAGGACCGACCACACCCGCGGCTGGCAGCCGGACCTCGAACACCTGCGCAGTCTCGTGTCCCCGCGGACCAGAGCGCTGGTCGTCATCGACCCGAACAATCCGACCGGCGCGACGTATCCGGCGGAGACACGCCGCGCGCTGCTCGAGATCGCCGACACCCACAACATTCCGCTGCTCGCCGACGAGGTCTACGCCGACATCGCCTTCGACGGGCCCGTGTCGGCGTTCGCCAGCCAGAACCCCGATGCACCGGTGATCACGTTCTCGTCGCTGTCCAAGGCCTATCTCGCTCCGGGATGGCGCTCCGGGTGGCTGGCGGTCGGACGGACCGAGCGCCTCGACGACGTGCTCGCGGGGATCCGGAAGCTGGCCGACGGCCGGCTGTGCAGCAACGGCCCGATGGAGCATGGCCTGGTTGCGGCCTTGAACGGCGATCGCTCGCACCAGGCGGCGTTCCGCGACGCGCTGCGCGAGCGCGCGGTGCTGAGCCACGAACGCCTGAACGCGATCGAGGGCATTACCTCGGTCATGCCGTCCGCGGCGTTCTACGCGATGCCGAAGGTCGACCTGCCGCCAGGCGTTACCGACGAGGATTACGTGCTCGCCCTGCTTCGGGAAACGGGCGTGCTCTGCGTCTACGGCTCCGGCTTCGGCTCGGATCCCGCCGACGGCTTCTTCCGGGTCGTGTTCCTGGCCAATCCCGCGGAACTGTCGGCGATCTACGATCTGATCGGCAGCTTCACTCGAGAATTCCTGGCTCGCCGAGGGCGCTAGGTGGCTACGGCGAACCCGTCGCCGAAAGCACTGATCGCCTACGCCATCTGGATGACGGCGCTCACCGTCGTCATTCTGTGGGGGCTTTACCATCTGCGCGATGTACTGCTGCTGCTGTACATCGCGGCGCTGCTCGCCGTCGGCTTCAGCCCGATCGTCAGGCTGATCGAGCGCCAGCGGCTCCTGCCGGTCGGCACGCAACGCTTTCCGCGCTGGCTCGCGATCCTCGTCCTCTACGTCTTCATCCTGAGCGCGCTGGTGTCGGTCGGGATGGTGATCGTTCCGCCGCTGGTGGATCAGGCCCAGCAACTCTGGGATCAGCGGATCCAGATGTTCGAGCGCGCGCAGGACTCGTTACACGAGCTGGGCATCCTTCGCGGCGAGTACATCACGTTCGAGCAGGCGGTAGAACGCGCGCCGGGGGCGGCGGCGGACGCGACGGTCGTGTCCACGGTCTACGGCGCCGTGCGCGGCGTGCTCGGCGGGATCGTCGGGTTCATCACCGTCCTGATCCTCACGTTCTACTTTCTCGTCGACGCGCGCGGGCTGCAGTCGACCTTCCTGCGACTGTTCCCGGCGCGCCAGCGTCCCCGCGTGGACGCGATGACCCGCACGATCACGGTGAAGGTCTCGGCATGGCTCGGCGGACAACTGCTGCTCGGCGGGATCATCGGCGTCACGTCCGCGATCGGATTGTGGCTGCTCGGGATTCCGTTCTTCTACGTGCTCGCGCTGATCTCGGC
>DASWVN010000137.1:0-13609 GCA_036401215.1 Vicinamibacterales bacterium
TGCGGCGTGCGGGGTGCGGCGTGCGACGTGCGACGTGCACGAGCACCCAGCACCGCACCGGCACCCAGCACCGCACCGCACCAGCACCGGCACCAGCACCCTTGCACTTGGCACGCAGCACGCAGCACCCAGCACCGCGGCGGCGGCAGCGTCAGAGAGCGCCGCCGCCGCCGCTGCCGCGCCGCTTGAACGACTTGTCCGGATACTTCGGCGCGACCGGCTTCGGGATCGGGTTCTTCCTGATCTCCTCCTCGAGATACTTGATCGCCGCCTCGAGCTGCGCGTCGCGGCCGTTGAACGTCTCGTGCGGCAGGTTGTCGACGACGATGTCGGGATCGACGCCGTGGCCCTCGATGAGCCAGTCCCCCTCCGGACCGAAGACGCCGGTCTCCGCAGCGGTCGCGATCCCGCGATCGACGAGGAAGTTGTTCTGCGAGAGCCAGATCTCGCCGCCCCACGTGCGCGTCCCGATGATCTTGCCGAGACCGAGACGGCGGACGCCTTCAGCGAACGCCTCGCCGTCGGACGCCGTGTTCTGATCGACGAGGACGACCAGGTGGCCGCGGAAGGCGTACTGCATGTTCCACGTGGGATTGCCGACGCGCGGCTGCCAGAAGAACCACGCCTTGCGCAGCAGCTTGCCGAGGATCCAGCTGTCGATGTTGCCGCCGTTGTTGTGGCGGACGTCGATGATCAGCCCTTCGCGGTCGAAGACCGGGTAGAACTCGCGCTGCCATTCGGCGATGTTCGAGCTGCCCATCGCCCGCAGGTGGACGTAGCCCATCCGGTTGTTCGTCGCCTTCTCGACCGCCAGGCGCCGCGTGTACTCCCACTCGTCGTAGCGGAGATCGTTCTCGCGGCCCATGCTGATCGGCTCGACGATCACGTCGCGAGGACCGCCGCCGGCCTTCGGCTTCACGCGAAGCAGCATCTGCTTGCCGGCCTGCTCGCGCAGCAGGGCGTGGATGTCGACAGCCGACAGGGTCGGGACGCCGTTGATCGACTCAATCACGTCCCCTTCCTGGACGTTCACGTTCACGCGCGCGAGCGGGGCCAGCTCGGTCGGGATGTCGGGATCGGACTTGTAGATATGATCGACGCGGTAGCCGCCGGCCTTCTCGTCACGTTCGAAGGTCGCCCCCAGCGACGCCAGCGAGATCTGGTCGGTGCCGCGCCGCATGTCGCCGCCGCGGACGAAGATGTGCAGCGCCGAAAGCTCGCCGACCATCTGCGAGAGGATGTCGCTCAGCTCGGCGCGATCGGTGACGCGGTCGACGAGCGGCAGGTACTTCGCCTTCATGGCGGGCCAGTCCACGCCGTGCATCCCGCGGTCGTAGAAGTAGTCACGTTCGAGGCGCCAGGCTTCGGTGAACATCTGCCGCCACTCGTCGCGCGGATCCAGCCTGAACGTCCAGTCGCCGAGCGGTACCTTGTGCTTTGCCGTGTCCGTCGGCGCCTTGGCCGCAACGTCGAAGATGAAGAGATCCTGTCCCTTGCGGACGAGGATCTTCTTGCGGTCCTGCGACAGCTCGTAGGCGGCGATCTCGTCCATGAACGTCTCGACCTTCGGGCTCTTGTTCTCGATCGGGAACGTCTTCAGGGACCGGCGCGGCGATCCGGCGTCACGGGACACGAAATACAGCCGCTTGCCGTCGGAGGCGAGGTCCTCGTAGTTGCCCGGCGGAACGGGCACCTCGAGCAGGCGCGTCTGGATCCCATTCAGATCGACCGGCACGGACGGCGCTGGCCTGGTGCCCTGCGGATCGGGCCTCTCACCGGCGGGTGCACTCGCGGCCGCGGCTGGCGTGGCGACCGCGGGTTTGTCGCCCGGCTTTGCCGGCGCGGGCTTCTCGCCAGGCTTCTCCGCCGGTTTCTCGCCCGGCTTCTCTCCAGGCTTCTCGGTTGCAGCGGACGCCGGCGTCAGCTCGTCATCCGGCTGGAACGGCGAGCGTTCCCCCGGCGTCATCGAGACATGGAAGATCTTCGTCTGCTTGTCGAAGAACGGATCCGGCTGGCGCGAGCCCCATGGGCTGCCCACGAGCGACACGAAGTGCCGGTCGGAGAGGAAGTACAGCCACTTGCCATCGGGGCTGAACTCCGGCGCATAGCTGTCGTAGCGATCGGTGGTGACGGGCGTCGAGGTCCGTTTCTCCACGTCGTAGAGGAACAGCCGCGTCATCTGGTTCGTCGCCGGCGCGGTGTAGGCGAGCCACTTGCCGTCCGGCGACCAGCGCACGTCCTCGAACCCGCCCTCGTCCGACTTCGCGATCTGCAGGTTCTCCTTCGAATCGATCGTGTAGATCCAGAGCTGCTGGTCCTTGTCGTAGTGCGCCACGCGCGTGCCGTCGGGCGAGGGGATGCCGTCCCACCGCAGCACCTTGCCGTCGGTCGTGAGCTGCGAGGGCTCGCCGACGCCGTTGCCCGGCACACGCCAGAACTCCACCTCGCCGCTCGCATCGCCGAGCGTCAGCAGCGACTTGCCGTCGGGAAAGAATCGTCCGCCTCGATAGCGGACCTTCTTGTCGCGCGTGGCTTCGACGACCCGCCCCTGCTGTGCGGGGGCGACGAACAACTGCCCTCGCGCGTTCAGGATCACGCGGTCGCCGGTCGGCGACAGGTGCGCGGAGGCGACCCACTCCATCGGTGTCTTGATCCAGCGCTCCCGCAGCTGATCGAAGTCGGAGATGAGGCGGATCGGGACCGCCCGGTCCTGGTCGGCCGCGATGTCGTAGATGCGGATGTCGGCGCCGAGCTGATACGCGATCCGCCCGTTCGAGAGCGACGGCGATTGCGCGTCGAGGCCGTCGTGTCGCGTGTGCTGTCGAAGGTCGCCGCCGGATGGCGCCATCGACCAGAGATTCATGTGTCCGTCGCGATCGCTCAGAAAGTAGAGGCGTCCTTGCCAGGGCATCGGGTTCTTGCTCGTCCCGGCATAGTCGGCGGTCAGCGCGACGGCTTCCTTGTCCCCAGGCGCGAAGCGCCAGATGTTCTGGGCTGTGCCTCCCTGGTACCGCTTGGTATAACTCCCCTGGAAGGCAAGACGGGTGAAATACAGGGTGCGGCCGTCGTCGGCGTACGCCCCGTCAGCCGCCTGCGCCAGCGGAACGAGTTCCCGTGCGCCCGAGCGGGGATCGATCTGGACGAGCTGGGTGTTCGGGAGCGTCGAGTAGCGGCGCGTGGAATAGAGGACCTGGCCCGACGGGGTCCAGCCGGCCACCTGTGCCACCGCGCCGTCATATGTGTGTCGGGTCGGGACGCCGCCATCGAGCGGAAGCGTGTAGATTTCGGTGGGGCCTTCGTAGGAGGCCGAGAACGCCAGCGTCTTTCCATCCGGTGAGAACGAGGCGCGGGATTCTTCAGAAGGATGAGCCGTGAGCCGCTGCGCCGCGCCCCCCTGGATGTCCACGCGCCACAGGTCTCCCTCGGCGGTGAACACCAGTGTATCGCCGTGAATGGCAGGGAAGCGGTAGTAGCCGAGCGTGCCTGGCACTGCCGGCGTCTGCGGCAGTGAAACGGCCGGTCGAGCGGGTTCCGGGCCGATACGAGTCGCCGCCTCGGGACGAACGAAGGTACCGGCGGCCAGTATCCCCGCAAGCGTTCCGGTTGCGGTGATGTAAAGAATGAAGCGGTGCATGGTGCGGTGAGCGTAACTCAGCCCGTGGCAGGGGTAAACGGATTCCTCCAGCCGGGGCGTAATCCCGCTATACAATCCGCGTGAGGATCACTAATCGCGAATCACTCATCACCGAGCCATATCGAGTATCGAGGGATGATTGGTGATCAGTGATGGTTGGTGATTTCGTGATCAGTGGTTAGTGATTCATCCCCGGAGATCCCTTGCTCGAATCGCTGTTCCGGTTCCTCTTCGAATATCGGCCGGTCGTCTTTCAGCAGGGAGCGTTCCGGTTCGCGCCGACCTACGGGTCGTACGTCGCGCTCGCGCTGGCGATCGCGGCCGCCATCCTCGTCATCATCAGTTATCGCCGCGCTGACGTCAGGCCGGCCGCACCCGCGAACGATCGGCGCGGATGGCTTTCCGCACGGCAGGCCGGGATCCTTCTGCTCTCGCTGCGCCTCGCGCTGATCGCGCTCCTGACTGCCTGCCTGTTCAGGCCCGTGCTCGCCGTCAAGGCCGCTGTCGATCAGCAGAACTTCCTGGCTGTGCTGATCGACGACTCGCGGAGCATGCAGATCACCGATGCCGGCGCGGGGCAGTCGCGCGGGGAGTATGCGCGCCAGCACTTCACCAACCCGGCCGAAGGCCTGCTGAAGTCGCTCGCGGACCGCTTCGTGCTCCGCACCTTCCGCTTCTCATCGTCGCCAGCGCGTGTGGCGAAACCGGAAGAGCTGACGTTTGCCGGCGCGCAGACGAAGCTCGGCGCGGCGCTCGACGGCGCGCGCCAGGAACTCGCCGGCCTTCCGCTTGCCGGGATGGTCCTCGTCTCCGATGGCGCCGACACGACCGATGCCGCGCTGACGGACGCGCTCCTTGCCATGAAGGCTGCGGCACTCCCCGTCTTCACGGTCGGCGTCGGCGAGGACCGCCTCGAGCGTGACATCCAGCTGGAGCGCGTGAACACGCCGCGACGGGCGCTCAAGGGGACCTCCTTGCTGATCGATGCGGTGATCAAGCACACCGGCTACGCGGGCGAGACGATCGCGCTCGACGTCGAGGACGACGGCCGCATCGTGGGATCGCAGACGCTGACGCTGCCCGCCGATGGAGAGCCGACGTCCGTGCGCGTGCGCGTCATGGCGACCGACCCGGGGACCCGCATCCTGAAGTTCAAGGTGACGCCGCGGGATGGCGAGGCGATCGCGCAGAACAATGCGCGCGAGGCGATGATCGACGTGCTCGACCGCCGCGAGCGGATCCTGCACTACGAAGGGGAGCCGCGGTTCGAGATGAAGTTCCTGCGGCAGGCGGTGAAGGAGGACGAGAACCTCGAGGTCGTCACCCTTCAGCGGACGGCCGAGAACAAGTTCCTGCGGGTCGGCATCGACGATCCGGAGCACCTGCTTGGCGGATTCCCGCGCACGCGCGAAGAGCTGTTCAGCTATCGCGGCCTGATCCTGAGCAACGTCGAGGCGTCGGCGTTCTCGGGCGACCAGCTGCGGATGATCGCGGAGTTCGTCGACAAGCGCGGCGGCGGATTGCTGATGCTCGGCGGCCCGCGCGCGTTCTCGGAAGGGGGCTATGCCGGCACGCCGGTCGCCGACGCGCTGCCGGTGGTGCTCGAGCGCGTGAACCGGACCTCATCGAACGGCGACATTCCGCCGATGCACCTCGAGATCCGTCCGACCCGTGCCGGTGAATCGCATGCGGTCACGCAGATCGCCCGCAGCGAGGCCGAGTCAGCATCTCGCTGGCCCGAGCTCCCGCCGCTCACCAGCGTGAACCCGATCCGCTCGATCAAACCCGGGGCGACGGTGCTGCTGACCGGCAGCGATCGCCGCCGCGACCAGCCGGTGCTCGCGTGGCAGCGATACGGACGCGGGAAGTCGATTGCGCAGACCGTGCAGGATTCGTGGCTCTGGCAGATGCACGCCAGCATGCCGCTGGAGGACCAGACGCACGAGAACTACTGGCGCCAGATGCTGCGCTGGCTCGTGGACGATGTTCCCGATACGGTGGACGTGCACCCGCTGACCGATCGCGTCGAGCCGGGCGAACAGGTGACGCTCGTCGCCGAGGTGGTCGACCGGTCCTTCCTCGATCTGAACGACGCGAAGGTCACGGCGTATGTCACGGCTCCCTCAGGCGACATCGAAGAGGTTCCCGTGCAGTGGTCGGGCGAGCGCGATGGCGAGTACCAGGGCACGTTCACCGCGAAGATGCCGGGCATCTACTCAGCCCGTGTCGAGGCGACGCGCGCGGGGACGCCGATCGGAGAGACGAAGACACAGGTGCGCGCGGCTCCGAGCGACGCCGAGTACTTCGATGCCACGATGCAGGCGCCACGTCTGCAGCGGATCGCGGACGAGACCGGCGGACGCTTCTACACGGCGGCAAACGTCGCGGGGTTGCCGGAGGACCTGCAGTACACCGGGCGTGGCGTGACCACAATCGAAGAACGCGAGCTGTGGCACATGCCGATTGTTCTGATGGTCATGCTCGGCCTGCTGGGCGCCGAATGGGCATTGCGGCGCAGGGTAGGCCTCGCATGACCCGTGTCAATGACGCCCGCCTTCGCCAAGGCTACGGCGGGGTCCGCCGAAGCGCTTCGCGTGACGGCGGAAATGACGAATGCTGAATGACGAATGCTGAATGCTGAATGCCTGCAGGTTGAGGTAACCGGGTGAAAGTCGCTGCTGTAGTCGTCGTGACGCTGTTACTGAGTGCGCCGGTGGCAGCTCAGGATACGTACGTCGCGGTGATCGTCGGGCTCGGTGGCGAACCGGAGCACGCGGAAACGTTCCGCCGTTGGGGCGGCACGCTCTACGACCACGTGACCGGTCCGCTGGGGATTCCGCGCGAACGAGTCGTGTATCTGCTGGAAGATCCGCAGCAGGACGCCGAACGCGCCACCGGCAAGTCCAGCAAGGATGAGGTCGAGAAAGGGCTCGCGGCGATCGGTGCGGCGGCCGATGCGGATGACGTGGCCTTCATCGTGCTGATCGGCCACGGCACGTTCGACGGCAAGGTGACCAAGTTCAACCTGCCGGGCCCCGACATGACGCCGGCCGACTTCGCGAAGGCGCTCCAGCCGTTCAAGACGAAGAACATCGTCTTCGTGAACACGGCGAGTGCCAGCGGACCGTTCGTCGAAGCGCTCTCGGGCGTGGCGCGGGTAGTGGTGACGGCCACGCGCAGCGGTGCCGAGAAGTTCGCGACGCTCTTCGGCGGCTACTTCGTGGACGCGCTGGCGAGCGAGAGCGCCGATGCGGACAAGAACAAGCGGATCTCGGTGCTCGAGGCGTTCAACGCCGCGAAGATCGAAGTCGCCCGGGCGTACGAGCAGCGCGGCATCATGCTCACCGAGCGGGCCATGCTCGAGGACAACGGGGATGGGGAAGGCAGCCTGGATCCGGCCGTGAACGGCAAGGACGGTTCCGTGGCCGCGATCCTGTCGCTCGGGGCCCCGACGTCGGCGCTGGCGCTGCCGTCTGATCCGCAGCTGCGGAAGCTCTACGAGGAGCGTCGCGCGCTGGAGCAGAAGGCGGAATCGTTGAAGCTGTTGAAGGCGAGCATGCCTCCCGCGCAGTACGCGCAGGAGCTGGAGAAGGTGCTCACCGACCTGGCCCGCAAGAGCCAGGAGATCCGGGCCCTCGAAGGAGGGAAGAAATGAAGAAGCTGATCGTCTGCCTCGCGCTCGCGGTCGCGGCCGCCACGGTCGCCGCGTACGCGCAGGACCGCTTCTTCGGCCGCCGCCGCACACCGCAGAACTACGACTCGGTGAACGTCGGCTACGACGGCAAGCTCGCGTTCGTGAGGCTGCGCTACTCGAGCGGCTTCGGCGGCTTCGGCCGTCGCGGCGGACGCGAGCTCCCGTGGGCGCACGACTATCCGACCGCCGACATCCACATGATGAAGATCCTCGACGAGATCACGTCGGTGGGTCCCCACGTGGACGGCTCCAACATCTACTCGCTCGACGATCCGGAGCTGATGAACCACCCGATCGCCTACATGTCGGAGCCCGGCTACTGGACGATGAGCGACGACGAGACGAAAGGCCTGCGCGAGTATCTGCTGAAGGGGGGCTTCATCATCTTCGACGACTTCCGCGGCCAGGACTGGTGGAACCTCGAAGAGCAGATGCGGCGCGTGCTGCCCGACCATCGCTTCGTGTCGCTCGATGGCTCGCATCCAATCTTTAATTCGTTCTTCGAGATCAAGGACCTCTACTTCCTCCAGTCGTACAACGGCCAGCCGACCTACTGGGGGATCTTCGAAGACAACGATCCGAAAAAGCGGCTGATCGCGATCGCCAACCGCGACAACGACCTCGGGGAGTACTGGGAGTTCTCCGACACGGGCATGGACCCGGTCGATTTCTCGAACGAAGCGTACAAGTTCGGCGTGAACTACTTCATCTACGGATTGACGAGATAACTACAAACTCCAAACTCCAAACTCCAAACTCCAAACTCCAAACTCCAAAAGTCCTGGTTTGAAGTTTGAAGTTTGGAATTTGAAGTTGACGAAAGGACAGCGTTCTTGACCCAGACCACAATTAACACCATCGACCTTCAATCGCCCGACGATGTCGCGCTCGCGGACCGGATGAACGAGGGCAAGAAGCAGATCGTCTCCGAGCTGCGGAAGCTGATCATCGGCCAGGACCAGACGGTCGAGGAGGTGCTCCTCACCCTGTTCGTCGGCGGCAACAGCCTCATCGTTGGCGTGCCGGGGCTGGCCAAGACGCTGTTGATCTACACGCTGGCGCGTGTGGTGGATCTGAAGTTCAACCGGATCCAGTTCACGCCGGACCTGATGCCGTCCGACATCACCGGCACCGACATCATCCAGGAGGATGCGGCGACCGGGCGGCGGCAGATGGTCTTTGCGCCCGGACCGATCTTCGCGAACATCGTGCTCGCCGACGAGATCAACCGCACGCCGCCGAAGACGCAGTCGGCGCTGCTCGAAGCGATGCAGGAGCACCGGGTGACGATCCAGGGGCGCACCTACAAGCTCGAGGAGCCGTTCTACGTCTTCGCGACGCAGAACCCGATCGAGCTGGAAGGGACGTATCCGCTCCCAGAAGCGCAGCTCGACCGCTTCATGTTCCACATCGTGATCGACCATCCGCCCGAGGACGAGGAGTTCGAGGTCGTGCGCACGACGACCGCCATCCTGGATCCGCAGTTCGAGAAGCCGGTGACCGGCGCCGACCTGGTCGCGTTCCAGCGGTTGGTGCGCCGGGTGCCGGTGGCCGAGGCAGTCATGCGGTACGCCCTCAATCTGGTACGCGCGAGCCGTCCGAAGTCGCCGACCTGCCCCGACTCGATCAAGAAGTGGATCGCGTTCGGCGCCAGCGTCCGCGCCGCGCAGTTCCTCGTGCTCGGCGCCAAGGCCCGCGCGCTGACGAACGGCCGCTACCACGTGAGCTTCGAAGACATCCGCGCGCTCGCGCACCCGGTCCTCCGCCACCGCGTGCTGACCAACTTCCACGCACAGTCGGAAGGGATTACGAGCGACACGCTGGTGGACCGGCTGCTGGAAGCGGTCCCTGTTCCGCGCTCGGGGATGTGATGGTGGACCGTGTCAACTCCAAACTCCAAATATCAAACTCCAAAGTGGTATTTGAGTTTGAAGTTTGGAGTTTGAAGTTTGGAGTTAACGGATGATTTCCACCACTTCCATCCCCGGCGCGCGATTCGTCGATCCGAAGGTCCTGGCACGGATCGGGAACCTCGAGCTGGTGGCGCGTTCGGTCGTCGACGGCTTCATCAACGGCCTGCACCGGACCAACGTGTTCGGCGCGTCGGTCGATTTCGCCGAGCACCGCGGCTATGTGCCGGGGGATGACATCCGCCGGGTCGACTGGCGGCTGTACGCGCGCACGGACCGGTACTACATCAAGGAGTACGAGGCCGACTCGAACGCGAACTTCGCGGTCCTGCTGGACGTGTCGAAGTCGATGGGGTTCGGGAGCACCGGCCTCACGAAGCTCGAATACGCGAAGATGCTCGCCGGCTGCCTGACGTATCTCGTCCATCGTCAGCGCGACCGCGTCGGGCTCGTGGCGTTCGACGAGGACATCGTCGAACACGTCCCGCCGTCGGCCAAGCACATGGAGACCGTGCTGCATGTGCTGGACCGGATCCAGCCGCAGCGCCCGGGGAACCTGCGAGCGCCGCTGCACAAGATGGCCGAGCACTTCGGCCGGCGCGGCGTGCTCGTCGTCATCTCCGATTTCTACGAGGAGCCCGACGCGATCGTCGAGGCGCTCGGGCCGCTGCGGTTCCGCGGGAACGACCTGATCGTCTTTCACGTGCTCGACCCGGCGGAACTGGACTTCGACTTCCAGGACGCCTCGGCGTTCGAAGACCTCGAAAGCGGCGAGCAGATCCCGATCGTGCCGCAGGCGTTGCGCGACGAGTATCGAAAGATGATCCGCGCCCACATCGAGGCGATCGCAGAACGGTGCAAGGGTGCGCGCATCGACTACACGATGCTCCAGACCGCGCAACCGCTGGACCACGCGCTCTTCAGCTACCTGTCGATGCGCGAGAAGCTGATGAAGGCCCGGTGAGATGTCGTTTCTGACCCCATTGTTCCTGGCCGGCCTCGCGGGGATCGCGATCCCCGTGATCATCCATCTGATCCAGAAGGAGCGGAAGAACGTCGTCGCGTTCCCGTCGTTGATGTTTCTGCGGCGGATCCCGTATCAGTCGGTGAATCGCCGCCGGATCCGCAACTGGCCGCTCCTTCTGCTTCGCGTGGCGGCGCTGGCGTTCATCGTGATGGCGTTTGCCCGGCCGTTCCTGAAGCGGGACGCGTTCGCCGCCGCGGCCGCGGGCGGCGCGCGCGAAGTCGTTATCCTGCTGGATCGCTCCTACAGCATCGGATACGGCGATCGATGGACCCGCGCGGTGGATGCGGCACGCCAGACGATCAGCGGACTCGATGGCGCCGACCGCGCCACGCTCGCGTTCTTCGACACCGGCGTCGAGGTCGCGCTGCGCTCGACGTCCGACAAGGGACGGCTCGAAACCGCGCTGAGCGGCGCGACGGTCAGCGCCGCATCCACGAAGTTCGGTCCGGCCCTCAAGCTCGCCGGCAGCATCATCAGCGAATCCGGTCTTCCTAATAAGGAGGTCGTGCTGATCTCCGACTTCCAGCGGCTTGGCTGGGCCGGCGCCGAAGGCGTGCGTCTTCCGGACGGAACGAAGGTCACGCCCGTGTCGGTGAGTGAAGATGAGACGGCCAACGTCGCCATCACACCCGCGGTGCTGCAGAGGACGACGACCGCCGGGCAGGAGCGCGTGACCGTGACCGCCGGTGCGCTCAATCGCGGCGCGGCGCCCGTCACCGTGCCGCTTTCGCTCGAGATCGACGGACGCGTGATCGAAACGCGGGAGTTGAAGCTCGAGGCGAACGCGTCCGCCTCGGCGTCGTTCACGCCGTTCACGCCGGCCGCGAAGTTCACGCGCGGCACGGTCCGTCTGGGCGATGATCGTCTCACCCACGATAACGCTTACCACTTCGTCGTCTCGCCCACCCGTCCGGTCAAACTCGTCGTCGTCGACCGGCCCGGAGCGTCGGGTGCGGCGAGCCTCTACATCGCGCAGGCGCTCGAGTTGAGCCAGTCGCCGGCCTTCGAGGTCGTGCGCCGCGACATGGGCGGGGTGACGCCCGACGATCTCGCAACGGCGGCCGTGATCGTCCTGAATGACGTGCCAGTGTCGCAAACGATGGCAGAGTCGCTCGCGGGATTCGTCGAGCGCGGCGGCGGACTGTTTGCCGCCTTCGGCGAGCGCGGAACGTGGCCGGCGGCCTTCGCGAAGACGGTCCCGGCAATCCCGGCAGGCATCGTGGATCGCACGCGCGGCACGCCTGGGCGGATCGGCGCGGTCGAATACGGTCATCCGATCTTCGATGCGTTCCGTGCGCCCCGAAGCGGCGACTTCTCGACGGCCCGCTTCTACAATTACCGGCAGGTGACGCCCGAAGAGGGGGCGGCGATCCTCGCACGCTATGACGATGGCGCGCCGGCGCTGCTGGAACGGAAAGTGGGGAACGGCCGCGCGCTCGTGTGGACGTCGACGCTCGACGTGGGCTGGAACGACCTCGCGTTGAAGCCGGTGTTCCTGCCGTTCATCCATCGGCTTGGCGCCACGCTCGCGTCCTATCAGCAGCGGCCCTCATCGATGAAGGTCGGCGATGTCGCCTCGACGTCGAGCGTGATCCCCAGCGGGAGCAAGGTTCAGCCCGTCGTGCTCACGCCGGCCGGGCAGCGGCTGACGGATCAATCGGCGTCGGGCGTGGTCGAGTTGCGGGAGCAGGGATTCTACGAAATCCGCGCGGGGGACCGGGATCCGGAACCGGCGGCTATCGCCGCGAACGTCGATCTGGCCGAGTCGGATATGACGCAAATGGATCCCCAGGAAGTGGTCGCCGGGGCCACGGGACTGGCCGGCGGGGCGGCCCCGCCGGGGACGAACGCCACCATCACAAATGAAGAGCGGGAACGCTCGCAGCGTGTATGGTGGTACCTGCTGTTTGCGGCGCTATTGCTGGTGGCTGGCGAGTCGCTGCTCGCCAACGGGACGAGGACGAGGTACGTCTGAGAAACGCCGAACCATGAACTCCGAGCTATGAACTGGCTGTTCTGAGTTCGGAGTTCATAGTTCGGAGTTTCACGAGGATCACCATGGATTTCGCTTCTGAGCTTCGCACCATCATTCACCAGGTCCGCAAGCGGTGGCGGATGAAGCTCGCCGTCCGCGGCGCACTCGCCGTGGCCGGCATCGGGCTTCTCGTGTTCCTCGTGTCGGCGAGCGCGCTCGAGGCTGCCCGCTTCACGCCCGGAGCGATCCTGACCGCACGCATCACCCTGGCGCTGGCGATTGCGGCGCTCGTGGCGTTCTTCTTCGTGCGCCCGCTCCTGCGGCGCGTGACCGACGAACAGGTGGCGCTCTACCTCGAAGAGCACGAGCCGTCGCTTCAGGAAGCCATCGTCAGTGCGGTCGAAGCCACGCGCGCCTCCGAAGGCACCGACGCGTCGTCGAATGCCCTCGTGCGAAAGCTCGTGGAGACCGCTGTCCGCAAGTCTGAAGAGATCGAGCACGGGCGGCGTGTCGAGCAGCGGCCCGTCCGCCGTTACGCCACCGCCATTGCGGCAACGGCGATTGCGGCGTTGGCGCTCTTTGCGTTCGGCCCGGCATATCTGCGGAACGCGGCGTCGGCGATGCTCGTGTTCTCGCGCGACGTCGAAGCGTCGGTGCCGTATCGCATCGATGTGCAGCCCGGGAACGCGACGGTCTCGCGTGGCGCCGACCAGGTGATCACCGCGCAGCTCGCCGGGTTCGACGGCGAAGAAGCAGCGCTGATGGTTCGCCGGACACCCGATGCGGAATTCGAACGGGTTCCGATGATCCGCGGCGAGAACGGCGGATTCGACGGCATGCTGTTCGACCTCAGATCATCGCTCGACTACTACGTCGAGTCCGAAGGGGTCCACTCCGGGACCTTCACGCTGAAGGTCGTCGAGCTGCCGTACGTGCAGAAGCTCGAACTCGAATACCACTTCCCGGCTTACACCGGTCTGCCGCCGCAGAAGGTCGAGGATGGCGGCGACATCGCGGTCCTGCGAGGCACTGAGGTGCGGCTCCGCGCCGTCCCGACGATGGCGACCCCGGGCGGGGAGCTGGTGATCGAGCAGGGAGAAAGCTTCGGACTTACGCCCGACGCCGATGGCGCGCTGACCGGCAGCTTCAAGGTCGACAAGGACGGCCTGTATCACCTCGAGATGGTGGCGCCTACCGGGGAGCGCGTGAACGCGTCGCCGCAGTACACGATCGACGTCCTCACCGACGGTGCGCCAACCGTGTCGATCGCGAAACCCGGGCGCGACACGCAGGCGTCGCCCATCGAAGAGGTGTTCGTCGAAGCGCGCGCCGACGATGACTTTGGAATCCGGAACCTCGAGCTGGTGTA
>DASWVN010000138.1:0-5046 GCA_036401215.1 Vicinamibacterales bacterium
CGACAGCGCGCCGTATGCCGCGCTCGCCGCCGTCGTCGACAACGCGTTCACGTGGGGGGACGACCGGCCGCCGCGGACGCCGTGGCACGAGACGCTGATCTACGAGCTGCACGTCAAGGGCTTCACGAGGCTGCACCCGCAGATTCCCGAAGCGCTGCGGGGAACTTATCGCGGACTGGCGTCCGAAACCGCCATCCGTCATCTCACCTCACTCGGCGTCACCGCCGTGGAACTGATGCCGGTGCACCATCATGCCGACGAGTGGCATCTCGTGCAGCGGGGCCTCGGCAACTACTGGGGCTACAACACGCTGTCGTATTTCGCGCCCGACCTCGCGTACGCGGCGTCGAACAATCCGCTCGACGCGGTACGCGAGTTCAAGACGATGGTGAAGGCGCTGCACGCCGCGGGCCTCGAAGTCATCCTCGATGTCGTCTACAACCACACGGCCGAGGGAAATCATCTCGGTCCGACGCTCTCGCTGCGCGGGATCGACAACACGTCCTATTACCGGTTGCTCCCCGACCAACCGCGCTTCTATCAGGACTTCACGGGATGCGGCAACACGCTGAACATGCGCAGCCCGCGCGTGCTGCAACTGATCATGGACAGCCTGCGCTACTGGGTGCTGGAGATGCACGTCGACGGGTTCCGCTTCGACCTCGCCAGCGCTCTGGCTCGCGAGTTGCATGCCGTGGACAAGCTTGGTGCGTTCTTCGACATCATTCACCAGGATCCCGTGCTGTCGCAGGTGAAGCTGATCGCCGAGCCGTGGGACCTCGGTGAAGGCGGCTATCAGGTCGGCAACTTCCCCACGAAATGGACGGAATGGAACGGGAAGTATCGCGACACCGTCCGCCGCTTCTGGCGCGGTGACGCGGGCGTGGTGTCTGAACTTGCGACGCGGCTGTCGGGCAGCAGCGATCTGTACGAGCAGAGCGGGCGGCGTCCGTACGCGAGCATCAACTTCGTCGCCGCCCACGATGGCTTCACTCTCGCGGACCTCGTAAGCTACAACGAGAAGCACAACGAAGCCAACGGCGAGGACAACCGCGACGGCGAGAACCACAATCTCAGTTGGAACTGCGGCGTCGAAGGTCCGACGACGGACCGGCGCGTGCTGGACCTGCGGGCGCGGCAACGTCGAAACCTGATGGCCACCCTGATGATGTCCATCGGCGTGCCGATGATCAGCGGCGGCGACGAAGTCGGGCGCACACAGCACGGCAACAACAACGCCTACTGCCAGGACAACGAGACGAGCTGGACGCACTGGGACCTCTCGCCGGAAGCGCGCGAGTTCCTCGAGTTCACGCGCCGGCTGATCCGGATCTGGAAGGAGAACCCGGTGCTGCGGCGCCGGAAGTTCCTCCAGGGACGCCGCATCCGCGGCATCGATGCCGCCGACATCTTCTGGCTCGATCCCGATGGCCACGAGATGACCGACGAGACGTGGAACTCTCCCGGTGTGCGGGCCCTCGGCATGCAGTTGAACGGGGACGCGATCGACGAAGCCGACGAACGCGGCCAACGCGTCATCGGCGATACCCTGCTCGTGCTGTTCAACTCGGGCGACGATGCTCAGCCGTTCACGCTGCCGCCGTCCACCGATGCGCGGCGATGGGAGGTGTTGATCGATACCGCGGATCCGTGGGCCCCGGCACGAAGGCTGCGAGAGGGGGCGCGGTATGAGCTGCAGGCCCGCAGCCTGGCGGTCCTGAGGCTCAGCGGCTATACGCCACAGCGGTTCGACGACTGGGGGCCGGCCGGGGCACACTGAGGCCGGCCACAGAAGAGACACAGGCCACAGAAGAAACACAGAAGAAACACGGGCCGCGGAAGAGACAGGCCACAGAAGAAACACAGAAGAAACACGGGCCTCGGAAGAAACAGGCCACAGAAGAAACACGGAGTTGGCGTAAGGAACGATGGCCAAGACGGCGACAAAAACGACGCGATCGCGGAAGAAGGCGGCGGCGCCAGCAGAACGGCGGACGAAGCGTGGGGTCTCGCTCGATGAGCGGCTGCGGCGGCGCGTGGCGATCGAGAACGTCTATCCCGAAGTGGACTGCGGGCGGTTTCCGATCAAGCGGACCCCTGGCGAGACCGTCATCGTCAACGCCGACATCATCGCGGACGGGCACGAGTTGCTTTCGGCCGTTCTGCTCCATCGCGGAAAGGGCGAGGAGCGCTGGAACGAAGTGCCGATGGACCCGATCGGCAACGACCGGTATTCGGCGCTCTTCACGGTCGACTCGCTGGGACGATACGAGTACACCGTCGAAAGCTGGATCGATCGGTTCGGCTCGTGGCGGCAGGAACTCTCGAAGAAGTTCGGCGCCGGTCAGGACGTCTCGAGCGAACTGCTCGAAGGGGCGCAGCTCATTCGAGCGGCCGCCGAGCGGGCGCGTGCGATGGCGCCGGACGACGGGGATCATCGAGTGACGTCCGCCGAGGATCCGAGATTGAACGGATGGGCCGACCAGGTCGGCGACGCGCGCCTGCCACAGGAGCGGCGCGTCGCGATCGCTCTCGACAGCGACCTGCAAGCCGCGATGTGGGTGACCGAGGACCGGAGCCGCGCCACGCGGTACGACCGGACGCTCGAAGTGGTGGTGGATCCGGTCCGCGCCCGGTTCGGCTCGTGGTACGAGATGTTCCCGCGGTCGGCCGGAACGGACCCGTCACGCAGCGCGACATTCGCGGAAGCGGCGGCACGGCTGCCGTACGTCGCCGGCATGGGGTTCGACGTGCTGTATCTGCCGCCGATCCATCCGATCGGCACGAGCTTCCGCAAGGGTCCCAACAACACGCTCACCGCGGGACCGGAGGATCCGGGAAGCCCGTGGGCCATCGGCAGCGAGGACGGCGGCCACAAGGCAGTGGAGCCTGGGCTCGGCACGATCGAGGACTTCGACCGCTTCGTGGAAGCGGCGCGCGCCCACGGGCTCGAGATCGCGCTCGATCTCGCCTACCAGGCGTCGCCGGATCATCCCTACGTGAAGGAACATCCGGAGTGGTTCCGCCATCGCCCCGACGGCACGATCAAGTACGCGGAAAACCCTCCGAAGAAGTACCAGGACATCTACCCGATCAACTTCGAGTCGGACGCCTGGCGCGAACTGTGGGTCGAGTTGAAGAGCGTGATCGAGTTCTGGATCGGCCACGGGGTCAAAATCTTCCGCGTCGACAACCCGCATACGAAGCCATTCCACTTCTGGGAATGGGCGCTGGCCGACATCATCCGGCAGCATCCCGACGTGATCTTTCTCTCCGAGGCGTTCACCCGCCCGAAGGTAATGAAGCGCCTCGCCAAGTTGGGCTTCTCGCAGTCGTACACGTATTTCACTTGGAAGAACACGAAGGCAGAACTGACGGAATACTTCACGGAATTGACGCAGACGCCGGTTCGCGAGTACATGCGCCCGAACCTCTTCGCGAACACGCCCGACATCCTGCACGAGTACCTGCAGCAGGGAGGCCGGCCGGCATTCCAGATCCGGCTCGTGCTCGCCGCGACGCTGGGCGCCAGCTACGGTATCTACAGCGGATACGAGCTGGTCGAGAACGTACCGGTGAGACCGGGGAGCGAGGAGTACCTCGATTCGGAGAAGTACCAGATCCGCGTCCGCGACTTCGACGATCCAAACAGCCTGGCCGAGTTGATCGCGGTCGTGAACCGGATCCGGCGCGCCCACCCCGCGCTCCAGCGCGACTGGGGCCTGCGCTTCCACACGACCGACAACCCGCAGTTGATCTGCTACAGCAAGCGCTCGGAGGACGGCACTGATCTGATCCTGGTCATCGTCAATCTCGATCCGTTTCACATGCAGCATGGATTCGTCCAGCTGCCGCTCGCCAGCTGGGGGCTGACGCCCGATGCGACCCTGCAGGTCGAAGACCTGTTGTCGGGGGAACGGTACTTCTGGCGTGGCGAGTGGAATTACGTGCGGCTCGATCCGCCGGTCCAGCCTGCGCACATCCTGCGCGTCCACCTGACCGCACCGCTGCCGCCCGAACCCGCGGAACCGCTGGCATGACGACATTCGGACGCACCGATCCGCTCTGGTACAAGGACGCGGTCATCTACCAGGCCCACGTACGGGCCTTTCTCGACACCACCGCCGACGGCGTCGGCGACTTTCCCGGGTTGACGCAGAAACTCGACTATCTCGAGAACCTCGGGATCAATGCGCTCTGGCTGCTGCCTTTCTACCCATCGCCGCTGCGCGACGACGGGTACGACATTGCCGATTACGAGAATATCCATCCGAGCTACGGCACGCTCGCGGATTTCGACCGGTTTATCGAGGAGGCCCATCGGCGCAACATCCGCGTGATCACCGAGCTGGTCATCAACCACACGTCCGACCAGCATCCCTGGTTCCAGGCGGCGCGCCGCGCCCCCGCCGGGTCGCCTGAACGTGATTTCTACGTGTGGAGCGAAACCAACCGGAAGTACGAGGGTGTGCGGATCATCTTCACCGACACCGAGACGTCGAACTGGAGCTGGGACGACACCGCGAAGGCGTACTACTGGCACCGGTTCTTCCATCACCAGCCGGATCTGAACTTCGACAACCCGGCCGTCCTCGACGCGATGATCCGGGTGATGCGCTTCTGGCTGGATCGCGGGGTCGACGGGCTGCGCCTCGACGCGGTGCCGTACCTGATCGAGCGTGAGGGCACGATCTGCGAAAACCTCCCCGAGACGCACGAGATCCTCAAGAAGATCCGCCGGGAGCTGGACCGCCACTACACGGACCGCATGCTGCTCGCCGAAGCCAACCAGTGGCCGGCCGACGTGCGCCCGTACTTCGGCGACGGCGATGAATGCCACATGGCATTCCACTTCCCGCTCATGCCGCGCATGTTCATGGCGGTTCGGCAGGAGAATCGCCACCCGATCGTCGAGATCCTCCGGCAGACGCCCGACATCCCGGAGAACTGCCAGTGGGCCATGTTCCTCCGCAACCACGACGAGCTGACGCTCGAGATGGTCACCGACGAGGAACGCGACTACATGTACCAGGCCTACGCGGCGGA
>DASWVN010000139.1:0-5344 GCA_036401215.1 Vicinamibacterales bacterium
GCCCTGATGCCAGAAGCACTGCCTGTTCGCCTTCGCGTCGGGGCGAACGTCCAGCGCCTGCGGCGGTCGCGCGGGCTCACCCAGGAGCAGCTCTCGGAACTCGTCGGAAACACCGGCAAGCACCTCGGGCAGATCGAGCGCGGGGAAGTGAACGTCGGCATCGATACGCTCGCCCGCCTCGCCAGCGCCCTCGAGGTGGACGTCACTGACCTGTTCGCGCCAACGCCGCGGCGCCGGCGACCCGAACCTCCGATGTACCTCGCGAATGCCCGCGAACTCGACCAGATCGAAGACGCGATCCGCAGCATCCGCTCCGCACACATCAAGTCTCCAGTCGACGACTAGTCGAATCCTTCGCCCTGGCCTCTCGCGCATCACCCTGAAGCCTCGCCCAACTGACGATAAGCACACCTATAAGTGCTATGCACTTGACAAATACCATCTATCAGTGTCATCTTCCCCGCGTCCACAAGAGTGAGCTGGAGGAAGAGTGATCCGGGATCAGGGAGCGGTGCGGCGGGCCGGCTTCGCGGGAGCGGAACGCTGGGTGGCGAGCAGGTGTTCGAGCGCCGAGGTGAGCGCCTGCAGGGCCGCCGTCACGTTTTCCACGTCGCGAACGGGAAGCTGGCGCGGACCATCGATCGGTGGGGTGATCGTATCGAAGAGGTCTCCGACCGGTACCGAGAGGGCCCGTGCCAGACTGACGAGCACCAGAGCCCCGGGCTCGGCTTTCCCCAGTTCGACACGCCCGATGTACTTGTAATTCAGGCCGGACAGCTCCGCGAGCTTCTCCTGCGTCATCTCCCGATCCTGGCGCAGACGCCGGAGCCGGGCGCCCAGCGGACGCAGCACGGCCGATCGGGCTGAGGATTTGTCGGGGACTGGTTTCCGGCGGGACACAGGCTGTTGTGTACCGCACAGCCGTGGTCGATAGAACCACCTATCGAGGGTACCAAGGCATGATACTCACTTCTATCGGTGCTGTCAGCCCTTCGATCCGCGCGATGCCGGATCCCGAGCTGATGGCGGCGGTCCGCGACGGTAAGGCAGAGGCGCTGGACCTGTTGTTCTCACGCTACGCGCGCCTGGTCTACAAGATCGCCGCCCGCATCCTGAAGGACCGCGCCGAAGCGGAAGACAGCACGCAGGAGATCTTTTTCGAGATCTACCGCAAGGCGCACCTGTACGACCCGGCCCGCGGTTCGGTGAAAACGTGGCTGCTGCAGTACGCCTATCGCCGCACCGTGCGTCGAAGGCTGTCGCTCGGGCGTCGCGCGGCGTATGGGGCGGAACCGCTCGACAGCGTGCTCGAATGCCGGGAACGGCCGCCCCGCCTCAGCCGCGACGAATGCCGCTGGATGCTGCACCGCGGCCTCGCGACGCTCCCCGAAAATCAACGCACGACGCTCGAACTGACCTGCTTCGAAGACCTGACGCTTCGCGACGTCGCCGGACGGCTCGGCGTATCGGTCGGCTGCACTCGACACTACTACTACCGTGGACTCGCACGCCTCAAGGAGTGGGCCGGCGCCAGGGATCGCGGCCGCGGCACACGATGCCGTACCGCTTCACGAGCCGATAGAGCTGGTGGCGCGAGAGTCCAAGGCCGGCGGCCGCCAGACCTGGCTTGAAGCCGCTGCGTTCGAGCGCCTCCGCGATCCGCTCACGTGTCGGCGGCGCCGTCACCGGCGCCCGTCCTCCCGGCAGGGCCCCGAAGCCGCCGGGAAGATGCCGCGTCGAGAGCACACCTCCACCGGACGCCGCCACGAGCATGCGCTCGAGCGTGTTCTCGAGTTCCCGCACGTTGCCCGGCCATGTGTGTTCGATGAGGCGATCCATGGCGGCTGCCTCGATCGACGGCACCGCGATCCGGCGGCGCTCCGCCAGCCGCCGGACGATGGCGGCGGTGAGCGCGCGGATGTCGGCAGCGCCGCGGTCGCGCAGCGCCGGGACCTCGAGTTCGAAGACGCTCAGCCGATAGAACAGGTCTTCGCGGAAGGTCCCGCGTTCGCGTGCGCGCGCCAGGTCGACGTGAGTCGCCGCCATGACACGCACGTCGAATGCCACTTCCCGTGTCGATCCAAGGCGCAGGACCGAGCGTGACTGGAGGGCGCGCAGCAGCTTCGTCTGCAGCTCGACCGCCAGATCGCCGATCTCGTCCAGGAAGATGGTCCCGCCGTGGGCCCGCTCGAACGGACCGGCACGTTCGTCGAACGCTCCGGTGAAGGCGCCCCGCACATGACCGAAGAGCGCATCCTCGGCGAGCGTGGCCGAGAGCGCGGCGCAGTCGACGGCAACAAAGGGGGCGGACGCGCGTGGCGAGGCGCGATGGATCGCTCGCGCCACGCGTTCCTTCCCCGTGCCGGACTCACCGGTGACGAGTACCGTGACGTCCGGATCCCGGGCCACGCAGCGCATGTCGCGCTTCAGCCGCGCAATGCCGGCCGACTCGCCATCGATCTCAGGGAACTCGTCGCTCGTACGCTGCGGGCCGGTCCAGCCGGCGCGGCGGAGCAGAGACGTGGTGGCCATGCCGGCTAGAACGTCCGGAGGGGCCGATTCGCACGTTTCTGTTCAGCAGTCCCGCCGGTACAAGGACACGAACGTGAGGCCGAAGGTCAGGCCGGTGTAGAAATACGCGATGTCCGATACGCACTGGACCCGCTGAGCTGCGCTTTCGAGCCGATCGCGCGCTTCGAATTCCAGCGCTGTGTCACGAACCGCGCGGCGCCAGGCCGAACGGGCGGCATCCATCCCGAGGTGCCGGTTCGCGATCGCGTCGATCGCGGCAAACAGGTCCTGTTCGCCGCGCGAGGTGGGATCGAGGATGCCGCGGGCAGGCACCTTCGTCACGGCGAGCGACAACAGCTCGCGTAACGCGCCCGCGTGGCCGGCGGGACATTCACGCTCGGCCGCGACGATCAGAAGTTGAAGATGCGGCGGCCACTCGTCGGGCATTCGGGACGAGGGCGTACGGCGGCTCATGACGACCTCCCTGGTGCGATCGACGCAGCGGCCGTGGTCCGGCGTGGCACAATGACTCCAGACCGTCAACCAGGTGCGGCGATGGTGGACGGTTCAGGCCCGGCCGCGTGATGATTGCACACGGCTGGGCCGTCTCGTATCTGCCTGCTGATGTGCCAGTGCGAGCGGCGCCAGAGTGTGGAACGAGCAGGGCGCACGCCACGAAAGAATGAGCAAGCGAACGGGTTCAGGCTAGCCCCATCCCCTCCCAAACACAAGCAAGAAGGTCGTGCCAACTTTCCCGGCACGTCATCGGTGCGGCATGGCCCGGCCGCGACCGCAGACGCCACATCCACTCCCCTCCCCTGACGGTTGCGCGCGCATGCGCGCGAGCCGCGCGCGCCTGTGCACCACACCGCAAAACACGCCGAATCCCACCAGTCTGACAACCGGTCCTCCCGGTATCGCAATTGCGCATGCGGTGGCGGAGGCTGACATGAACCGCAATCCCCTTCGCCCATCGTCCACCGTCCGCGCGTCGGTCGGCGACGACGGACTCGTGCTTCTCGATCTTCGCGGTGGTCTCGTGCTCTCGGCCAACGCCGTGGGCGGCCGTATCTGGAAGCTCATCGAGCAACGGCGCAGTCGCGACGACATCGCCGGACAGCTGGTCGCCGATTTCGCCGTCGATCGCGATCGTGCCGCTCGTGACGTCGACCGGTTCGTCACCGACCTGCTCGCACGCGGCCTCGTGACCGAAGACGCGCACTGATCCTCATGCGAATCAGCCTGCATCGACTGCGCGTCGTGGGACTCGTGCTCTACGCCTGGGTGGCGCTTGCAGCGTTCGATCTGCTCCGGCCCGCCGGCTTTGCCCGCATGAACCGATGGCTGTCTCACGCACGGCCGAAGCCCGGCGAATCGTGGGCGACGACCGGGATCGTCGTGTGGAGCGTCGAGGAGGCGTGCGTCTGGTATCCGAAGCGCGCAATGTGTCTACAGCGAAGCGCCGTCGCGACATGGCTCCTGCGTCGTCATGGCATCGCGGCGGAAATGGTCATCGGCTTCCGGCCGCTGCCCTTCGAATCGCACGCGTGGGTCGAGGTGGACGGCCAGGTCGTCAACGATCGTCCGCAGTATCAGCGCGCCTTTCGCGTGCTCGATCGCCTCTGAGGAGCCCCGCCATGCCCACCATCAGTGGAACGCTCACCTTTCAACCAGATTTGATTCGCGGCGGCGATTGGGATTACCGCGACCCGCGATGCGCACTGTCGCAGCGCGGCAGCCCGGTATGGACCGAGTGTGCTTCACGCGGACCCAGCCTGCACGCCGAAGGCCGATTCACGCTCGCCTGGGACGGACGGCTGGACTGCCGCGACGATCTCCTCCTGAGACTCGGCGAGCACCACCTCTCGGATGACGACATCGTGCTCCGTGCATACGAACGGTGGAGCGTGGCTGGCCTTGAGCCGCTCGTCGGTGAATGGAGCCTTGCCCTGCGGGACCGCCAGCGCGGCGTGATTCACCTGGCACGCGACTACATGGGTGCCCGGCCGCTCTACTACTGCCTCGACGATCGCGCGGTGAGCTGGTCGAGCGATCTCGGCGAACTGGTCGTCCGGTGCGGCAGAGTCGACGCCCTGAGCGACGCGTTTGCCGCGCACTTCATGAGCGCACATGCCGCGCCCGGACTGACGCCCTATGAGACGGTGCACGTCGTACCCGCGGGCGCCTGCGTGACGATCTCCGAAGCCGGTGCGGTCACGTCGAGACGCCTGTGGACGTTGACGACGAACGAGATCCGCTATGCCTATCCGCGCCGCTACGAAGAGGAACTGCGGCGGTTGTGGCAGGACGCCGTCAAAACGCGTCTGCGGACGCGTGCCGCCGTCTGGGCGGAGCTCAGTGGCGGCCTCGACTCCTCATCGGTCGTGTGCATGGCGGACCGGCTGATCCGACGAGGTGACGCCCCGGCTAGATGCCTGCGATTGATCTCACATGCAACGCTGCGCTCGCCTGAAGGCGACGAGCGGAGATTCATCAGCGACGTCGAACGGCAGGTGGGCGTCAGCACCGAGATCGTCGGCGTCGAAGACAGTCAAGCCTTGACCGATGCCTCGCACGCGTGGCTCACGCCTTACGCGGTCCATGGCGTGGGTTTCGAAACGGTCCGCCGTGTAAGCGCTCAGGACGGACGCGTCATTCTCTCGGGACGCCTCGGCGACGCGGTGATGGGCTGCCTGCCCGACAACAGCGAATCCGTGTTCGACGATCTCGCCGCGTTGAGGTTCGTGAACGCCGCGCGGAACCTGCACGCCTGGAGCCGCGCAACTCGCAAGCCGTTCATCGAGCTGGCCTGGAGGCTGTTCGTTCCGGAACG
>DASWVN010000140.1:0-5173 GCA_036401215.1 Vicinamibacterales bacterium
ACGTGATGCTTCGGCCGGCGCGTCGTTGTACCGCGTCGCCACGACCCGCATCTTCGAAAATCCGAAGATCATGCCGGGGGTGACACACGCGTCGGCGCCGCCGGTGAGCAGCACGTCCGCATCGCCGGCGCGGATCAGCGAAGCCGCATACCCGATCGCATCGGTCGAACTCGTGCAACCGGTCGAGAGCACATGACTGATCCCGTGCAGTTCGAGGGCGATCGAGATCTCGCTCGAGATCATGCCGACGATCGACACCGGAATCGCGTACGGGGTCACCCGCTTCCAGCCGTCGGTGAAGAACTCGCCGTACTGCTTTTCCGCCACATCGATGCCGCCGGCGCCGCTGCCGACGAGCACGCCGGCGCCCGGTTCGTGCAGGCGAAGCCCCGCATCGTTCCAGGCTTCGCTGGCGGCAATGACGGCGATGAGTGAGGCCTTCGAATAGCGGCGCGGATCGGGGCGTCCCGACGGCGCCCCATCAAGGGGCGCCCTACGTACCCGCTCGCGGATGACGACGGCGTCATCAATCGACACAGGCGGGACCGGCGCCGCGACACCACACGCGAACCCGGACGCATCGAACTCGGTGATCGACCGCGTCGCGCTGCAGCCGTGCTTGACGTGCTCCCAGTAGCGGGCGCGACCTACGCCGAACGGCGAGACGACGCCGATGCCGGTAATCGCGACGCGCGGCGAGAGCACCCGGGCCATGTCCTTATAATAGGCCGCGCGTTGCTCTACCTTCTTTTCGCCTGGGTTGCCGCCGCCGCGTTCGGCGCATCGCTGGGCTTCTTTCTCTACTGCTACCTGTTCGTTTTCGGCCCGGCACCCTCGGCGTCAGTCTTCGTGCCGATCTCGATCAATCTCGCGCTCTTCACCGCCTTCGCGCTCCACCACAGCGTGTTTGCGCGAACGGGAATCAAGCATGCGGTGATGCGCATCGTGCCTCCGCCGCTGGAACGTGCCGTCTACACACTCGTGGCGAGCGTGCTGTTCGCGCTGGTGTGCTGGTGGTGGCAGCCCGTGGGCGGGGTCGCGTGGACGTTGACGGGCATCTGGCGATCGTTCGGCTACGCCGCGCAGGTGGCAGGCATCGTGCTCACGATCCTGGCGGCGCGAGCGCTCGACGTGTGGGAACTGGCCGGGGTCCGGCAGGTCATCGGGACTGGCGAACAGGAGCGCGCGGTCGTCCTGAAAACGGACGGTCTCTACGGCTTCGTGCGGCACCCGCTGTATTTCGCCTGGCTCCTGCTCGTGTTCGGGGCCCCGGACATGACCATGACGCGACTGAGCTTCGCGGTCATCAGCACGGCGTATCTCGCGGCGGCGATTCCCCTCGAGGAGCGCAGCCTGATCGAGACGTTCGGCCCCGATTATGCGTCCTATCAAAAAAAGGTGCGTTGGCGGATGCTCCCGGGGATCTATTAGCGTGCCCGCCCCACGTCAGCCTTTCCTTATTCATTGACGGTATCATCACGACATGGCTGAAGGACTCCAGACTCCCCCGCTGCCCTCGGAACTGCCGGTCGTGCCGCTGCGCGGTGCGGTCGTGCTGCCGATGACGGTCGCGCCGCTCGGCGTGAGTCGCCCGATGTCGTCCGAAGCCATCAACCGGGCACTCGCCGGCGACCGCATGGTCCTGCTCCTGCTGCAGAAGACCGACGTCGACGATCCGGCGCCCGACGATCTGCATCGCGTGGGCACGGTCGGCGTGATCCGGCAGATGGCCAAGGCCCAGAACGGGATGCGCGTGCTCGTCGAAGGGATCGCGCGCGTGCGGGCCGAATTCCTGCAGACCGACCAGGGGTTCCATCGGGCCCTGATCAAACCGATGCCGGAGATCGCGACGCGGTCGATCGAAATCGACGCCCGCGTCCGGCATCTCCAGGAACTGGTGGACCGCGCGCTGTCGCTCGCGACCGGTCTGTCGCCGGATGTGAAGGCGCTCGTCGCCACCATCGACGATCCGCTGCGGATCGTCTACCTGCTGGCCAGCCTGCTCGATCTGAAGGCCGAGGACAAGCAGAGGCTCCTCGAAGAGAACGACCTGATCGTCAAGCTCGACGCGGTGTCGCGTGCGCTGGCGCGCGAGATCGAAGTGCTCGAACTCAAGGGACAGATCGAGTCCCGCGCCGAGAAGGAGATGACCGACGCGCAGCGGCAGTACATGCTGCGTCAGCAGCTCAAGGCGATCCAGACCGAACTCGGCGAAGGCGAAGGGGAATCCGCGGAACTGCGGAAGCGCGTCGAGGAAGCGAACCTTCCCGAACACGTCGCCGCCGTTGCCAACCGCGAGATCGATCGTCTCGAACGGATGACGCCGGCGTCGCCCGAATACCAGATGATCCGGACGTATCTCGACTGGATCTTCGACATTCCGTGGGACAAGCCGACCGAGGACCGCATCGATCCGGTCGAAGCCCGGCGCGTGCTCGACGAGGACCACTACGATCTCGACAAGGTCAAGGAGCGCATCGTCGAGTACCTGGCCGTGCGAAAGCTGAAGGGGGACCTGAAAGGCCCGATCCTCTGCTTCGTTGGCGCTCCCGGCGTCGGCAAGACGTCGCTCGGCCAGTCGATCGCGCGCGCGATGGGGCGGAAGTTCGTACGGATCTCGCTCGGCGGCGTGCGCGACGAGGCGGAGATCCGCGGCCATCGGCGCACGTACATCGGCTCGATGCCCGGACGGCTCGTGCAGGCGCTGAAGAGCGCGGACTCCTCGAATCCGGTCTTCATGCTCGACGAGATCGACAAGATGTCGGTCGGCATCCAGGGGGATCCCGCCGCCGCGATGCTCGAAGTGCTGGATCCGGCGCAGAACCACACGTTCCGCGACCACTATCTCGAGATCCCCATCGACCTCTCGAAGGTGCTCTTCATCGCGACGGCGAATCAGCTCGGCACCATCCATCCGGCCCTGCTCGACCGAATGGAGATCATCACGCTGTCGGGCTACACCGAGGAGGACAAGCTGCACATCGCGCGGCAGTACCTGATCCCCCGGCAGCGCGACGAGCACGGGCTCAAGGACGAGCACATCTCCATCACCGATGAAGCCGTCCGGCGGGTGATCACCGAGTACACCCGCGAGGCGGGCGTGCGTTCGCTCGAGCGGCAGATCGGCACCATCGCGCGCAAGGTTGCCGCGAAGGTGGCGACGGATGCGACGCACACGGCCAAGGTCGATGCGGCGGATGTGCCCACGTATCTGGGACCGCCACGCTTCCGCGGCGAGACCGCGTTCCGCACGTCGCGACCCGGCGTGGCGACCGGGCTCGCGTGGACCGAGACCGGCGGCGACGTGCTCTTCATCGAAGCGGCACTCATGCCCGGCGGCAGCGGCAAACTGACGCTCACCGGACAGCTCGGCAACGTCATGCAGGAGTCCGCCCGCGCCGCCCTGAGCCACGTGCGGCAACAGGCGCACACCCTTCAGATCTCCCCGGAGTTCCTGACCAAGCAGGACCTCCACCTGCACGTCCCGGCCGGCGCGATCCCGAAGGACGGTCCGTCGGCAGGCGTGACGATGGCGACCGCGATCGTGTCGGCGGCGCGCGGCGTGCCGGTGAGTCCCGAGGTGGCGATGACCGGGGAAATCACGCTGTCGGGCCTCGTGCTCCCGGTCGGCGGGATCCGCGAGAAGGCGCTTGCCGCCCGGCGGTACGGCATCAAGACGATGGTGCTGCCGAAGCTGAACGAATCGGATCTCACCGAGCTGCCGGATGACGTCCGCCGCGACCTGAAGTTCGTGCCGGTCACGACGCTCGAGGAGGTCCTCGCGGTCGCGCTGCCGGGAGGGGTCCCGGAGGATGTCGACGAGGGAGCGGCGGTCGGGGGAACGACGGCGTCGGCGGCACAGCAGGCGCGCGAGTGAATCCGCGGACCGCGGTCCGCGGTCCGCGGTCCGCGGTCCGGATGCACCCTGACGCACCTTGATCGCCTTTTTCATTTCCGGCCACGGGTTCGGCCACGCGGCGCGGCAGATCGAAATCATCAATGCGCTCGCTTGCCGGGACGGCATCCTGATTCGGACCGCTGCGCCGCGCTGGCTCTTCGATCGCACGCTCCGCACGCCTGTCACGTTCCTCCCCGGCGAAACCGACACCGGCATCGTCCAGATCGACAGCCTGCGGCTCGACGAAGCGGCCACCGCCGTTGCGGCGCGTGAGTTCTACGCCACGTTCCCGCAGCGCGTGGACGCCGAGGCCGCGCTGCTGCGGGCGCATGACGTCCGCCTCGTGATCGCCGACGCCCCTCCGCTCGCGTGCGCCGCGGCCGCCGCCGCGGGTCTTCCGTCGATCGTGATCAGCAACTTCACGTGGGACTGGATCTACGAAGGCTACGCCGGGCTTTTCCAGGACACCGCGCCGGACGTACTGCCACTCATCCGTTCCGCCTATGCGCAGGCGACCGCGGGCTGGCGCCTGCCGATGGGCGGCGGGTTTGCCACGTTCGAGTCGGTGATCGACCTTCCCTTCGTCGCACGCCACGCGACGAAGCCGCGTGACGAGGTGCTGGCCGCGTTCGACCTCCCGTCCTCGCGTCCGCTGGTGCTGTCATCGTTCGGTGGCTATGGGGTTCGCGACCTCGACCTCCACGCGCTCGACTGCCTGGACACATGGACGGTCGTTATCACTGGACGCACGCGTCCGTCATCGCTGCCCGAACACGTGGCCTTCGTCGACGAGCGGCATCTTTACGAGCGCGGCATGCGCTACGAGGACCTGGTCGCGGCCGTCGACGCCGTTGCAACCAAACCGGGGTACGGGATCATCTCCGAGTGCATCGCCAACGACACGGCGATCCTCTACACCTCGCGCGGCAGATTTCCGGAGTACGACGTGATGGTCCGCGAGATGCCGCGGTATCTGCGTTGCGCCTACATCGATCAGGAGTCGCTGCTCACCGGCCGTTGGCGGCGGGCGCTGGAGGAGGTCATGGCGAACCCGCCCCCGAGCCAGCGTGCCGTCACGAACGGCGCGGAGGTCGTGGCGCAGAAACTCCGAACTTCGAACTTTGAACTGGGTTCGTAGCAGGTAGGGCGCCCCTTTACGGGGCGCCGTGGCGCGGGGCTAAAGCCGCGCCCTACGTACGGCCCGAGCCCCGAGTTCGGAGTTCTGAATTCGGAGTTTCCCGAGCGGCCCCTTTGGTGTAGGCTTCTGGGCATGTT
>DASWVN010000141.1:0-11801 GCA_036401215.1 Vicinamibacterales bacterium
AGGCAAGGTGACGCTGCCCATCATCTTCCTGCGCGAGCGCGCCGGCGCCGAGGCCTACAACGTCATTCGCACCGTGGTCGCGGAACGTGCGGTCACGCCGGAGCAGTGGCGCGAGATCCTTCGCCTGCTCAAGGAGCACCGCGCCACCGAACTCGCCTACAACCGCGCCGTCGAGTACGCGGAACGAGCCAAGGAGTGCCTCGCGGTCTTCCCGCCGAGCCGCGAGCGCGACGCCCTCGCCGCACTCCCGGACTACGTCCTCTCGCGTGATCGGTGAAGTGCGCGCCCAGCAACTCCGAACGATATAGTCGAGCGGTGATCAGGTGGCGCGCGAGCGAGCACCGCGAGCGAGCCACGCGATCGGAGCGAGCCGGCGCAGCGGCTCGCGAGAGCGCGTGTAAGGGGGTCCGGGGGACAAAGTCCCCCGGTCGAAGATGGACCGCATCAATCAGCTTCGCGAACAGATCCGCCACCACGAGAACCGCTACTACGTCCACAACGATCCCGAGATCTCGGACGAGGAGTTCGACCGCCTGCTCCACGAGCTGGAACGTCTGGAGGCGGAACATCCCGATCTCGTCACGCCCGATTCGCCGACGCAGCGCGTCGGCGGAACGCCCGTCGCCGGCTTCCCGACCGTCGAGCACATGGAGCCGATGCTCAGCCTCGACAACGCCTACACGGAGGCGGAGCTGCGCGCGTTCGATGAGCGCGTGCGCCGCGGGGCGGGCCTCGCGGACGCGCCGGTCCGGTACGTCGCCGAACTGAAGATCGACGGCCTCAGCATCGCACTGACCTACGAAGACGGACGGCTGGTGCGCGGCGCAACCCGCGGCGACGGCGTGCGCGGCGAGGACGTGACGACAAACGTCCGGACGATCCGGACCATTCCGTTGATGCTGAAAGGGGGCCCCGCCGGCAGGATCGAGGTCCGCGGCGAGGTCTTTCTGCCGCGCGCCGCGTTCGAGCGGATCAACAGGGAGCGCGAGGAAGCCGGCGAGCCGCTCTTCGCGAACCCGCGCAACTGCGCCGCGGGGACGATGAGGAATCTCGATCCGGGATTGGTGGCCAGGCGCGGGCTGCGGGCGTTCACCTATCAGCTGGTCATGAACGGCGGGGACGCGCCGCTCAGCCACAGCGACACCCTCGAGACGCTGCGCCGCTGGGGCCTGCCGGTCGAACCGCACTACGCCACCTGCACCGGGATCGACGAGGTGATCGCCTTCTGCAGCGCGTGGGCCGACAAGCGGCTCGCGCTGGAGTTCGACACCGACGGCGTCGTCATCAAGGTGGACGATCTCTCGCTGCGTCGCCGGCTCGGCACCACCGCGAAGTTTCCACGCTGGGCGACGGCGTTCAAATTTCCGGCGCAGCAGGCGCATACCAGACTTCTCAGGATCGAGGTGAACGTCGGCCGCACCGGCGCGAACACGCCGTACGCGGTGCTCGAGCCGGTGTTGCTGGCCGGATCCACGATCTCGCTCGCGACGCTGCACAACGCCGAAGACATCGCCCGCAAGGATTTCCGCGAAGGGGATACGGTCATCATCGAGAAGGCCGGCGACGTCATCCCGCGCGTCATCGCGCCGGTGCTGAGCCTCCGGCCGCCGGATGCGAAACCGTGGACCATGCCGACTACCTGCGCCGCCTGCGGAAGCGCCCTGCACCGCGACGTCGACGAGGTGATCTGGCGGTGTGAGAACACCTCCTGCCCCGCGCGCCTGCGGCGCAGCCTGGAACATTTCGCCTCGCGCAGCGCGATGAATATCGAAGGGCTCGGCGAGTCGCTCGTCGAACAGCTGATCGAGCAGGGGCTGGTCCGGGATTTCGCCGATCTCTACCACCTGACCCCGTCGCAGCTCGAAAACCTGGTGGTCGCGCCGAAGGCGCCGCGGTCGGAGCGTGCCGTGCCGCGAAAGCTCGGGAAGGTCGGCCGGAACGTGGCCGAACAGATCGACCGGAGCCGGCAGAACGATCTCTCCCGGCTCGTCTACGCCCTGGGCATCCGGCACGTCGGCGAGAAGGCCGCCGCGACGCTCGCGCGCCATCTCCGGACGATGGATGCGATCCTCGAGGCGCCGCTGGAACAGCTGCAGACGATTCCCGACGTCGGACCGGTGCTGGCCGCCTCGGTCCGCAGCTTCGCCGAGGAGCCGCGCAACCGGGAACTCGTGGCCCGCCTCGCGGCCGCCGGCGTCAACATGGAGAGCCAGCAGCCCCCGGTCGAGGTCGTCGAGGCCGGGCCCCTGAGCGGCAAGACGTTCGTCCTCACCGGAACGCTGCCGTCGATGACCCGCGATGAGGCGACCGCCGCCATCGAGCGGCTGGGAGGGAAGGTGGCCGGATCGGTCAGCAGGAAGACCACGTATGTCATTGCGGGGGAGGAGGCGGGCAGTAAACTCGAAAAGGCGAAGAGCCTCGGGATCCCGGTCCTCGACGAGGACGAGTTCAAGCGCCTGATCGCCTTATAATCGAACAGGTTGGCTGGCGGGTTGCAGGGCAGACGCCGATAAGGCGGCCGAAGCCGGCGCTCATCAGTGACTCCCCGGCCTCGGGATTACATGATGCGAAGGTTCACCTTCATCACCGTCGCACTCTCGTCCGTCGTGGCGTTCATGGTCGGGCTGATCATCGCGGGGCAGTTCACACCGTCCACCGTGGTGACGACCGCTCCGCGCTACACGCCGCCGCCGGCGACGCTGCGTCCGGCCGTGCTGCCTGCGGGCGGTGGGGCCGCGAGCTTCGCGGACGTGGCCGAACGGATCAACGCGTCGGTCGTCAACATCGACGCGGCGTCGAGCAAGGGGACCCTCGGGAGCCTTCCGCGGTTCCGCCGCTCCGACGAGGTGCCGCGCGAGTTCGACGTGCCGAGCCGCGGCGCCGGCAGCGGGTTCATCATCGACAGCGAAGGCTACATCCTCACCAATCACCACGTCATCGAGAACGCCGAGCGCATCACCGTCACGCTCGCGGACGGCCGCGCCTTCCGCGGCGAAGTCGTGGGCACGGACCCGGCCATCGACATCGCGCTCCTCAAGATCGACGGCCATGGCCAGGGGCTCCAGGAAGCGCCGCTCGGCAACTCTGACGACCTGCGGGTCGGCGAGTGGGTCTGCGCGATCGGCAACCCGCTCGGCTACGTGCACTCGGTGACCGTCGGCGTGGTGAGCTTCATCGGACGAAAGCTGTTCGACGCAAGCCTCGACGACTACATCCAGACCGACGCGGCCATCAACTTCGGCAACAGCGGCGGGCCGCTGATCAACTCGCGCGGACAGGTGATCGGGATCAACTCCGCCGTCAGCTCGCGCTCGAGCAGCATCGGGTTCGCGGTGCCGATCAACCAGGCGGTGGCGATCCTGCCCCAGTTGAAGACGAGCGGCCGCGTGTCGCGCGGCTACATGGGGGTGCTGCTCACCGACGTCACGCCGCCGCTGCAGCAGGCGCTCGACCTGAAGGTGAGCCGCGGCGCGCTCATCCAGGACTTCACCGAGGATTCCCCCGCCGCCCGTGCCGGCCTCCGCGTCTACGACGTGGTCACCGACGTGGACGGACGCGACATCGGCAGCAACGAGGACCTCATTCGCGACATCTCGATGCGCCAGCCCGGGACCGTCGTCCGCATCCAGGTCGTCCGCGATGCGCGCCACCTGACGCTGCCGGTGCGGCTGACGGAACGGCCGCGCGGCGGCGCTCGCGACGAGGAGATGCTGCCGGGCGGGCGCGACCCGCTGAACCGCGACACGCCGTCCAGGCCGCTTGGTCTGTCGGTGCGCGAGATGGACCCCGGCTTCATCGGCCGGCTCGAGGTCCCGAAATCCGTGAAGGGGGTCGTCATCGCGCACGTGGATCCGACCGGCGCGTCGTTCTCCGCGCTGCGGAAAGGGTTCGTGATCACCGAGATCAATCGCCGGCCGGTGCGTTCGGTCGCCGAATACGAACACATCGTCGGCGTCGCCAGCCCCGGCGACGTGCTCGCGATCTACTACTACGACCCGACCACCGCCCAGCGCGCGATCGCAACCGTGACCGTGGAACGGTGAGTGAGGCTCGTCACGGCGCCTTCGAGGCTCCCTCTGTGCCCTGTATCCTGTCTCCTGTATTCTTCTGCTGATCCATGGCTTCGCGTGTCCTGTTGATCGATGATGATGCCGGTATCCGTGAGTCGATGCGGATGCCGCTCGAGTACGAAGGTTACGACTACACCGCCGCGGCGACCGCCGAGGAGGGGATTGCCGCGATCCAGCGCGAGTCTCCCGATATCGTGTTCCTCGACATCAAGATGCCGGGCATGGACGGCCTCGAGGCGCTGTCGAAGATCAAGGCCATCGACGAGACGCTGCCGGTGGTGATGATCTCCGCGCACGGCAGCGCGTCGGTCGGCGCCGACGCGACCCGCCGCGGCGCGATCGACTTCATCGAGAAGCCGTTCGGCGCCGAGCGCCTGCTCGTGACCATCCGCAACGTGCTCGATGCGAGCCGCCTGCGCGACGAGAACCGGACGCTGAAGCGCGCCGCCGAGGCCCGCTACCAGATGGTGGGCGAGAGTCCGGCGCTGCGGCACGTGAACGAGGCGATCTCGCGCGCGGCGCCGACCAATGCCACGGTGTTGCTGCTCGGCGAGAGCGGCGTCGGCAAGGAGCTGGTCGCGCGCGCGATTCACCGCAACAGCCTGCGCAGCCGCGAGCGGTTCATTCAGGTCAACTGCGCGGCGATCCCCGAAGAACTGATCGAGTCGGAGCTGTTTGGGCACGAGAAGGGATCGTTCACGGGCGCGACCGACAAGCAGATCGGCAAGTTCGAACAGGCGGACCGCGGCACGATCTTCCTGGATGAAGTCGGCGACATGAGCCCGAAGACGCAGGCCAAGGTGCTGCGCGTGCTTCAGGAAGGAGAGGTCGAGCGGCTCGGCTCGTCACGCACGATCAAGGTCGACGTCCGGGTGATCGCCGCGACGAACAAGAACCTCGAAGAGGAGATCGAGAAGGGGACCTTCCGCGAGGACCTGTTTTTTCGCCTGAGCGTCATCCCGATCCGCGTTCCGCCGCTCCGGGACCGCCGCGAAGACATCCCGATGCTCGTCCGGCACTTCGCGGATCTCTTCAGCCGCGAGCACAACCGCCGTCCGCAGCGCTTCACGGCCGCCGCGCTCGAGTACATGCAGAAGGCACGGTGGAAGGGCAACGTCCGCGAGCTGCGGAACACCGTCGAGCGGTTGATCATCATGACGCCCGGCGACGTCATCGACGTCGACGACCTCCGGGAGATCGTCCGGATCGACAGCAAGCCCGCGGCGGGCGAGAACGACAAGGAACGTCCCGGAACGCTCCGCGAGTTCAAGGAGGTCGCCGAGCGCGCGTTTCTCGTCGACAAGCTCCGGGAGCACAACTGGAACATCTCGAGAACGGCCGAGGTGATCGGGACCCCGAGGAGCAACCTCTACAAGAAGCTCGAGCAGTACGGGATCTCGCAGGAGAATGACGGTTAACGCGTGTCAATGCTGAATGACGAATGACGAATGCTGAATGGGTGCTTCAGCATTCAGCATTGAGACGCGTCAGCGAGGCAGCATTCAGCATTGACCAGGTAGAATAGAGTCAGTCGTAGTGGGCCAGACGATCGTCCGCCTTCGCTCGCTTCGCGAGCCTCGTCGAGACAGGCTCCCTGAATCTGATCGATCGTTGATCATGTTTCGGGGCCTGCCGCGCCGAAGCCCGCGAAGCGGGCGAAGGCGGGAGGAAAGTCCGAACTCCGCAGGGCAGTGCGCCGGGTAACACCCGGTCGGGGCGACCCGAAGGAAAGTGGCACAGAAAACACACCGCTGACGTACGCGGCGGCCGGCTTCGGCTGGCCGTCGTGTGCAAGCAAGGGTGAAAAGGTGCGGTAAGAGCGCACCGCGCCGGTGGCAACATCGGTGGCAGGCCAAACCCCGCACGGAGCAAGGCCAAATAGGGGTGCGTACGTAGGACGGCCCGTCCGACCGCCTCCGCCAGGCTGCGGCGAGTGATCGCCGTGGCAGGTGGAGCGACAGCACCCGGGTAGGCCGCTTGATCCCGCCAGTAATGGCGGGGCTAGAGGAATGATCGTCGTCCCGCCGCCGCTCGCCGTCAGGCGGGCGGGGCGGGAAACAGAATTCGGCTTACGGCCCGCTACGCCTCTCTTCTCTGCCGCCATTCATGATTGAATGAACGGTGGAGGTGATCCATGCGCAGGGCGCTCGCTCTGCTCCCGGTTGGCGCGGTGCTCGTCCTTCTGGCGGGCGTTGCCGCCAGCCATCCATCCTTCACGTCGTCGACCCCTTCGGTCGAACAGGCGCAGCAGCCGCCCCAGGGCGGCACCCCGCTGCGGCAGCGTCCCGGCGCGGGACGCGAGCCTGAATTCCCGCCGCCCGACATCACCGAATACAAGCCGAAGTCGACGCTCGTCGTGCCGGAGCACCCGGTGCCCCGGGCGAAGTACCCCGTCGTCGATATTCACGGCCATCCACCGCAGTTCACCTCGGCCACTGCCGTGAAGGACGTCGTGGACCTGATGACGCCGCTGAACATCCGCGTGATGGTGCAGACCAACGGCCAGTCGGGAGACCGGCTGCAGCAGTCGCTCGCGTCCATCCGGGAGAGCGGTCTGCAGGACCGCGCCGTCATGTTCACGACGGTCAGCTTCAGTGGCGTGGGACCGGGCTGGGGAGAGCAGGCCGCCAGGCAGCTCGAAGCGGACGTGAAGGCCGGCGCGCTCGGCGTCGGTGAAATCGGGAAGTTCCTCGGCCTGAACATCCGCAAGGCGGACGGCACGCGGCTGAAGGTGGACGATCCCGAGCTGGATCCGTTCTGGGCTGCCGCGGGACGGCTGAAGATCCCGGTGTTCCTGCACCTCGGCGAGCCGCAGGCGTTCTTCGAGCCGCTCGACTACAGCAACGAGCGCTGGCTCGAGATGGCGCTCTTCGGGAGCCGCCGTTTCAACGACCGCTCACGCTATCCGACGTTCGACGAGCTGATGGGGGAACGGGACCGGATGCTCATGAAGCACCCCGATACGACGTTCATCCTCGCGCACATGGGATGGCACGCCAACGACCTGGCGCGGCTCGGCCGGCTGTTCGATAAACTCCCGAACCTCTATGGCGAGGTCGGCGCCGTCCTCTACGATTTGGGCCGGCAGCCCCGATTCGGCCGGGACTTCTTCATCAAGTACCAGGACCGCATCCTGTTCGGCAAGGACAGCTTCCAGCCGGACGAGTACCCGTACTACTGGCGGGTCTTCGAGACGCACGACGACTACTTCGACTACTACCGCGACTACCACGCGTTCTGGAAGCTGTATGGATTGGACCTGCCGGACGAGGTCCTGAAGAAGGTCTATTACAAAAATGCCCTGAAGGTGGTGCCCGGCATCCCGAAGACCGGCTTCCCAGAGTAGGGCGCCCCTTTATGGGGCGCCCTCGCCGCACCGCGGACCGCGCCCCGCGGACCGCGCCCCTTCGCCCCCCGGCCCGCGCCCCGTCGCACCCCGGACCGCGCACCGCGGACCGCGGATATTGCTACCATATTCGGAATGTCGACCTACCTCGTGACCGGCGGCGCCGGCTTCATTGGATCCCATCTCGCCGAAGAACTCGTTCGCCGCGGTCACACCGTGCGTGTCGCCGACTCGCTCATCACCGGCAAGCGGAGCAATCTCGATCACGTCCCCGCGGCGGAGTTCCTCGAAGGGGACCTCGCCGATTTCGAGGTCGCGCAGCGGGCCGTGCAGGGCTGCGAGTACGTGCTGCACCAGGCGGCGATCCCGTCGGTGCCGAGGTCGGTCAAGGACCCGATCACGTCGAACCGCGCGAACGTCGACGCGACGCTGAACGTGCTGGTGGCCGCGCGCGATGCGGGCGTGAAGCGCGTGGTCTTCGCCGGATCGTCGTCGGCCTACGGCAACACGCCGACCCTGCCGAAGCACGAGGCGATGCCGCCGAACCCGCTGTCTCCCTACGCCCTTCAGAAGGTGGTGGGGGAGCAGTACCTGCAGATGTTCACGCAGTTGTACGGCCTCGAGACCGTCAGCATCCGCTACTTCAATGTCTTCGGCCCGCGGCAGGATCCGTCGTCGCCGTACTCCGGGGTGATCTCGGTCTTTGCGACCGCGCTGCTCGAGAACCGTTCGCCGAACATCTACGGCGACGGCGAGCAGACGCGCGACTTCACCTACGTGGCCAACGTGGTGGACGGCGTCCTGCGGGCGTGCGAAGCCCCCGGTGCCAGCGGGGAAGTCATCAACGTGGCAACCGGCGGACGCATCTCGCTGAACGACCTGTTCCGCGAGATGAAGAAGATCGTCGGCGCCACCGTGGACCCGGCCTACGCGGAGCCTCGTCCCGGCGACGTGCGCGATTCGCAGGCCGACATCCGCAAGGCCCGCGAGATCCTCGGCTACGAGCCGATCGTCCCCTTCGAGGAAGGGCTGAAGCGCACGATCGAGTGGTACCGGACGGTGCACAGCCCGACGCCGGCCGCGTAACCAGCCTCCACGATCGCCGCCTGAACTACTTATCTCAGCCATCGCTGTTTCCGCTTGCAACGCGGACGAGGAAGGCGTAGGCTCCGTCCGCTCGTCGGTCTTCACATCGGCCGTTCACCGCAGGAGTGAGGCAGTGCGTCTTCTCGCGCGGTTCATCGTCACGCCCCACCCGGTCGCTGCGGCGCGCGGTTCCGGCTGACCACCTGCATTCCCATCCGGTTTCACTGCCCGTGCTTCGGTTGCGCATGACGCGCGCCCGGCGCCCGGACGCCACTTGTCACCTGGAGGACAGTTATGGCGAATTCGCAGTCGGATCTGCATGCGCTGGCCGAGGCGCTGCAGAAACAGGGATCACCCTGGCGCAGCGGCGAGACCAGCATGACGCGTCTGAGCGAGGCCGAAGTCAAGCGCCGGCTTGGTTTCGTCCCGCCTCCCGGCGCGCCGACCCTCGAAGACGTGGATCGCGAGCTGCGCACGCGGCGTCCGCACGCGCCGTTCACCGCCGCCGCCGCCGTCGGCGCGCCGCCCGCGTTCGACCTTCGGAACGTCAACGGCCAGAACTTCGTGAGCGCCATTCGAGACCAGGGCAGCTGCGGGTCGTGCGTGGCCTTTGGAGTCGCCGCCGTCATCGAAACGACGCTGAGGGTGACGGCGGGTAATCCAAACCTCGATGTCGACCTCTCGGAAGCGCACCTGTTCTACTGCCACGCGCGCCAGCGCGGGCGCAACTGCTCGAACGGCTGGTGGCCGGAGCAGGCGCTCGACGACTGCCGGGATCACGGCCTGGCATTCGAGCAGAGCTATCCATACGTCGCCGGCGACCAGAACTGCAGCGGCCTCGATCCGAACTGGCGCGCGCGCCATGCGACGGTCACCGGCCGGACGCAGCTGTCCGGCGCGGCAATCAAGGAATGGATCTCCACCCGCGGTCCCGTCACGGGGTGCTTCATCGTCTACAGCGACTTCATGGCGTATCAAAGCGGTGTGTACCGCCACGTATCCGGCGGCGAGCTTGGCGGACACTGCGTCGCGCTCATCGGCTACGACGATGCGCAGAGCTGCTGGATCGCGAAGAACAGCTGGGGAACGGCATGGGGCGAAGCCGGATTCTTCAGGATCGGCTACGGCGAGTGCGGCATCGACAGCTGGTTCGGCCCTCACGGCGCCGAAGGGGCGATGATCGTCGAGGAAGAACCCGCGAAGGCCTGGTCGGGATGGGCGTCGGAGGGGGGCGTCATCACATCCGACATCGGCGTGGGCCGGAACGCCGACGGCCGGCTCGAGGTCTTCGTCCGCGGCACCGACAACGCGCTCTGGCGCAAGCACCAGACGGCGCCGAACGGCAGCTGGTCGAACTGGACGAGCGAGGGAGGCGTGCTCACCTCGAACATCGCCGTCGGGCGCAACCCCGATGGACGGCTCGAGCTGTTCGTCTCGGGGACGGACGCCGCGCTCTGGCACAAGTGGCAGACCGCGCCGAACGGCACCTGGTCGGACTGGGCCTCCGAAGGCGGCATCCTGATGTCCGACGTTGCCGTCGGGGTGAACGCCGATGGACGATTGGAGGTGTTCGTCCGCGGCACCGACAATGCGCTCTGGCACAAGTGGCAGACCTCGCCCGGCGGCGCGTGGTCCGGCTGGGCCTCGCAGGGCGGCGTGCTCACCTCCAACATTGCCGTCGGCACGAACGCCGATGGACGGCTGGAGGTGTTCGTCCGGGGCACCGACAATGCGCTCTGGCACAAGTGGCAGCTCTCGCCGGGCGGCGCCTGGTCGGACTGGCAGTCGGAGGGCGGGGTGCTGGTGTCGGACATCGCCGTGGGCGTGAACGCGGACGGCCGTCTCGAGGTCTTCGTCCGCGGCACCGACAACGCGCTGTGGCACAAGTCGCAGGTCGCGCCCAACGGGAGCTGGGGCGGCTGGGTGTCGGAAGGCGGCGTGCTGACGAGCAACATTGCGGTCGGCCGCAGCCGGGCCGGCCGGCTGGAGGTGTTCGTCCGCGGCACCGACAACGCGATGTGGCACAAGTGGCAACTGACCCCGAACGGCGCCTGGTCGGACTGGGCGTCGGAGGGTGGCGTGCTCACCACGGACGTTGCGGTCGGCGTGAATGCCGACGGCCGTCTCGAGGTGTTCGTGCGCGGCACCGATTACGCGCTCTGGCACAACTGGCAGACGGCCGTCTTCGATGCGCGCCGCGCGCCGGCGCGCGAAGTGACCCAGCCGGTGCCAGCCTACGAAGCCGAACGTCGCGAACCGGCCCCGGCGGAACACGTGGCGGTGGAGGTGTGACATGCACACCACGGAACAGAGCCGCGAACGCATGCCCGTGCATCGTCCGGCCACGGCGATGGGCGGCGGCATGAGGACGGGGATGCCGGCCGGCGAGATGCTCGAGAGAGGGAGCGGAGCGATGCCGCCGGGGCAGATGCGGGCTCGTCCCCGCCAGGGGGCCACGGCGGGGATGCCGGCTGGCGCGATGCGCCAGGCGCGCGGCGGCGATGCGCCGTTCCCGTCGATGCCGGGTGCGCCGCCCGGCCGGCAGGGGAGCATGCCGGCGGGGGAGATGGGGGCGCTCGTCACCGCAGGCATGCCGGCGGGCAGCATGCGTCCTCAGACTGAGGCCACATTACGTCCGCAGGGCGAGATGCCCGTGGCGACCGGTCCCGGCGAGGCCGGGCACGAGGCTTCGGCGCCGGCCGTGAGCGCCCGTGCGGAAAACCTCGCGAGCGGGCGGACGCGGGACCACCATCCGCCCGCGCGGCGGAACAGCCGGACGAGGAACGAGCGTTGAGCGACGCGTTCGACGTTTCTGCGTGGGGTGACGGCGCGCCGCGTGCGATTCGGGCGGGAACGGAGGTGCTCATCCGCCTGCCCGAGAACGCCACCACGGGCTACCGCTGGCACTTCACGCAGGACGGCGACGGCGAGCTGACGATCGTGGACGACACGTACGAGCGAAGTGCGGGCGGCGCGCCGGTGCCGGGAGCCGCGGGGATGCGCGCCGTCCGTCTCGTCGCGAAGCGTCCCGGACGAGTGCGGCTCGAGGCGCACGAGCGGCGGAGCTGGGAGGCTGCCGCCGCCCCGGCGAACACGCGCGTGTTCCTGTTCGACATCGATCCCTGACGCAACTCGAATTGCGGCGAGCTTTCGCCGATAACACCTCGTTGCGGCGCGAGGTTGTCACCGCTGGTTGTCGCTTCGGCGGACCGTCACCCGCGCGCCGCACGCGCCTCGTCGTCCGCACTTCCCCTCAACTTCCATCCTGTCATCGACTTCCACGGGCGGCACGCGCCTGC
>DASWVN010000142.1:0-5996 GCA_036401215.1 Vicinamibacterales bacterium
GCGCACCGCGCACCGCGCACCGCGGACGGCGCACCGCGCACCGCGGACGGCGCACCGCGCCTAGTACAATCAACCGATGTTTTTCGGCGAGTTCGACGAGGAGTTGCGGCGCGGTGCGAGGAATGCCGTAGATGTCTGTCTGGGGATCGCTCCAGGTGAACGCGTTGCGCTGATTGCCGACGAGGCAAGCCGCAATGTCGCGGCGGCGCTGGAAGCATCGCTCGCGGACCGCGGCGCCGAAATGGATCCGGTGCTGATCGAGTCGGTCGCCCGCAGACCGATGACGGACGCGCCGCGCGAGATCCTCACCGCGCTCGAGCGCGCCGATGCCGGGATCATGTGCGTCCAGCCGCAGGAAGGGGAACTCGGCGCGCGGATGGCCATCGTGGCCGTCGTCGAACGCCGCCGGGTGCGATACGCACACATGGTCGGCGTGACCCCACGAATCATGCGCGAGGGGATGCGCGCGGATTATCGGCAGGTGGATCGTCTGAGCCAGCAGCTCTGTGAGCGCATGGAAACGGCGACGTCGCTGTCGGTGAAGACCGCGGCCGGCACCGATTTCCGCGCGACCTTCGATCGTTCGCTCGCCTGGGTCAAGACGAGCGGGATCATCAATCCGCGCTACTGGTCGAATCTTCCCGCCGGTGAAGTGTTCACGACGCCGGGTTCCGTCGACGGACGCTTCGTATGTGATGGCACCGCGGGGGACTACTTCAACGCGAAGTACGGCGAACTGCAGGCACATCCGCTCGTACTCGAGATCCGCGGCGGACGCCTGGTATCCGCGGAGTGCGATCACGCCGGCCTCCGCCAGGACTTCTGGGAGTACACCCACACCGACGCCAACAGCGACCGTGTCGGCGAGCTTGCCTTCGGGACCAACCTCGGGCTGCGGGAGATGATCGGGATTCTTCTCCAGGACGAGAAGGTCCCCGGCGTTCACATCGCCTTCGGCGATCCCTACGGCAGCCAGACCCACGCCGACTGGAAGTCACGCACGCACGTCGATGTCCTCACCCGTCATTGCGATGTGTGGATCGACGACGAGCAGGTGATTGCCGAGGGGCAGTACCTGCTCGATCGATTCGAGCTTGCCTCTGCTGGCACCCCGTAAAGGGGTGCCCTACGGAGCAGGGCGCGGCTTTATGCCGCGCCGGCCCGGACGACCTGTAGGGCGCGGCTTGATGCCGCGCCGTAACGCGTTCTACTGTCTGATGAAATCGATGACGATCTCTCCCCGTTCGCGCTTCTGATACTGGATCGCGACGGCATCGCCGTAGCGCGCCTGGAGCTGCGCGAGCAGCGGAAGCGGATCGTGATCGTTCACGAACCGCATGGTCTCACCGGGATGCAGCGCGTCGAGAGCGCCGAAGATCGCGGCATGGCGGAAGCGCTTGGCGATGCCGCGTGCGTCGAAGGGGTACTGCTGATCGGCCGAAAGATGCAGATGGGACGGATGACTCACTGAAAAGCTCCTTTTTGCCACTGAGCTTCCCCCAGCCGCGTCACCCGAACGTTGCGCCAGCGCAACTTCGTGCGTTCACCATCGACCGAGGTACTCCCGCATCTGGTCCTTCCAGTACGGCCAGTCGTGACCGCCGCGAGGACCCCAGTCGTCCAGATAGTGCGTGATCCCTTTTTGGGCGAGGATACCCGAGAGCTGATACGTGTAACGGCTCTCTTCCCACGGCCCTGAGCCCGTTGCCAGCCTGATCTCGCACGTCGCGAACTGCTCGAGATACCAGGCGTCGGTCAGGTTCGAGAGGTAATCGACGGGATTGTGGAAGTAGAAGTTCTCGTCGTAGCCGCCGTCCATCATCTGGCGGAGGTCGTAGATGCCCGACAGCGCGTAACAGCGCTTCACGAGATGCGGATAGCGAAACAGTGTGTTGGCAGCGTGATACGCGCCCAGCGACGCACCCATCGTCGTGATCGCGATCCCGGGACTCTGGCAGTGTGAGTGGACGAACGGGATCACCTCGTCGCGGATGTACTCGTCGAAGAGCCGCTGCCGCCAGCTGCGATGGGACGGATGCGCACCCTTGTTCAGGAACGAGTCGCTGTTGTTCGAGCAGGCGCAGAACACCTTCACACGCCCGCCATCGATGAAGTCGCCGAGCGCCGCGATCATGTCGTTGCGCTGAAGCTCCCACTCGTCGCCGTGGCTGGTCGGAAACGCGAGCATCGGCGGTCCCCAGTGCCCGAAGACCGCGACCCCCATCTCGGATCCGAGCCGGGGCGAGTGCCAGCGGTGGTGTTCGACGTGCATGGGCGGTCAGTTCCGCTTGCCCGGTCCGTATATCGCACGCCCAGGTGTGGCGCCCGTGTGCTCTCCGTCCTTCAGGACGTGTCCGCCGTTGACGAAGACGTGCCGCATGCCGGTCGCGAACTGGTGCGGCTCTTCGAAGGTAGCGTGGCCGGTGATCGTCGCGGGATCGAAGACGACGACATCGGCGAAGGTTCCTTCGCGGAGGAAGCCGCGATCGGCGAGTTCGAGATTGGTGGCCGGCAGGCCGCTAAGCCGGTGGATCGCCTCTTCGAGCGGGATCACTTTCTCCTCGCGGACGTACTTGCCGAGCAGGCGCGCAAAGTTGCCGTAGGCACGTGGGTGAGCAGACGACCGCGTGAACGGCGGTTCGGGGGACATCGACGCCGCGTCCGACCCGAACGACACCCAGGGGAGGCGAATCTGCTTGTGCAGGTTCTCCTCCGACATCATGAAGTAAACGGTGCCGACGCGTGACTGATCCTCGAGCACCAGGTTCATGATCGTGTCGACGGGATCCTCGCCTCGAAGCTTCGCGGCTTCCGCGAGCGTCTTTCCCGTGAGCGGCTTCAGCTTCTCGTTCTTGAACTCGACCAGGATCACGCGGTCGGGTGAGCCCGCGGCGAGATACAGATTCTCCCAGTCATCTCCGCCTTTGCGGATCGCGTCCGCGATCCTCCTTCGCGCGCCGGGATCGCGCAGCCGCTTGAACGCTTCGTCCCAGCCGCCATCGAGCACCCACGGCGGCATCGCCGCATCGAGGCCGGTCGCGCCGGCCGTGTAGGTATACATGTCGGCCGTGATCTTCAGCCCTTCCTTGCGAGCGGCCTCGACCTTGGCGATGACCTCGTCCATCTTCGGCCAGTTCGCCTTGCCGGCCGCCTTCAGGTGGTAGATCTCGGCCGGGACGTTCGCTTCGCGCGCGATGCGAATCAGTTCGTCCACCGCTTCGAGCAGCCGGTTTCCCTCGCTGCGCATGTGCGAGATGTACTTGCCACGGTACTTCGCCGCTTCCTTGCACAGCTCGATCAGTTCTTCCGTCGTGGCGTAGAACGCCGGCGCGTAAATCAGTGAGGACCCGATGCCGAGAGCGCCCGCTTCCATCTCCTGGCGAACGAGCGCCCGCATGCGCTCCAGCTCTTCCGGCGTGGGCTGCCGGTCTTCGAGTCCGATCACGTGCTCGCGCAGGGTCGTCGCGCCGATGAACGAGGCGACGTTGGTCGAGATGCCACGGCGTTCGAGCTCCTGCAGGTACTCCGACAGCGTCGTCCAGGTGATCTCGTACTTGACGTCCCCCATCTCCTTGACGATCCGCTTCTTCATCTCGTCGCTGAGGGGACCCATCGAGCTGCCCTCGCCGAAGATCTCGAGCGTGACGCCCTGGCGGATGTCGCCCTGCGAGCGGCCGTCGATCAGCAGCGATTCGGTGGCCCACGACAGCATGTTGATGAAGCCGGGTGCGACAGCGAGTCCCGATGCGTCCACCACGTTCGCGGCGTCCGCGTTCGAGAGATCACCGACCGCGGCGATCCGGTCACCGCGGATGCCGAGATCGGCCCGTCGTCCCGGCGAGCCGGTGCCGTCGTAGATCGTTCCGCCACGAATGACGACGTCGAAGCGCGCGGACTGCTGGTCCGGCGGATTGGCGCAGGCGACCGCGAGCATCATGACGAGTGAGGCAAGAACGGTGGATTTCATCCGGGGAAGTATATCGGCGGTGTTGCGGGATCCGGTCATGGCGGGGCGTAAAGCCCCGCCCTACGTACCGTCGCGCTATACGTAGGGCGCGGCTTTACGCCGCGCCGGACCCCTTACGCACCGCCGTTGGCCAGCCAGCGCTCGAATTCTTCCGGGGCCACAACTCGCAGGATAGCCTTCATGCGGTAGTGGCCGAGCCCGCACAACTGCGAGCAGGCGACGTCGAACGTGCCGAGCGCGGTCGGCGTGAACCAGACCGGCGTCATGATGCCGGGATTCGCGTCCTGCTTGATGCGCATGGCCGGCACGCCGAAGCTGTGGATCACGTCCTTCGCGCTCAGGTGCACGATCACCGGCCGGCCGAGCGGGACCACGATCTCGTTGATCGTCGCCACGTCGTCGCGACCTTCGGGTGAGCGTGGATCGAGGCCGAGTGGATTGTCGGGGCCGAGCAGCGTCGGGTCGAGCCGTCCGAACAGCCCGTCCCGGCCCGGGTAGTGCACGTTCCAGGCGAACTGCTCCGCAACGACGCGAACCACGACGGCTTCGTGCGCGGGTGGAAGGTCGCGAACACGCGTGGCCCACGCCGGGATCGAGAAGCCCACGAGCAGGATCAGTTCTGCGATGACGATGCCCGCTTCGGTGTACGTCGAATAGCGGCTGCGTGCGCCGTGGTAGTCAGCCTTCGGATTCTTCGAGCGGCGGAATCGCACGAGCGAGTACACGAACACTCCGCCCCAGCCGATCGCCAGGGCCAGCATCAGCGCGTGCACGAGCAGCATGATCGTGTCGATCTGCCCGGCATGCGCCGACGCCGCAGGAGGGAGGAGCCAGGTCATCGCGATCCGGGGTCCGGGGTCGGGGGTCCGAGGTCCGGGGAGTCAGGCCGACCAGCAAGAGGCGCGGCGCCCTCGAGGCGAGCCAACCGAACGAACCAGGCGGCGAACGCGCCGAGCACACCCACGGTCACCGTCGCCATCGCGAACACTCCGACACGCGCGGAGTCGAGCAGGGGCGATTCCACACCAGCGAAGCAGATCGGGCAGGCGGCGGCACGCTCTGGCGAGAGCACCAGCAGCACTGCTACAGGTAGAAGGCGGCGAAGATGAACAGCCATACGATGTCCACGAAATACCAATACAGCTTCAGGGCCCTGACGCGACCGGCGAACCAGGCCGGGTCGCCGCCTGTCGAACGCTCACCGCGGCCCGCGAGATAGCCGGCTGCGACGACCCCTCCAAGAACATGAAGCATGTGCATGCCGGTGAGCAGGTAGTAGAGCGCGAGGAACGTGCCGGCAGCGGGCACGAGGCCGGCTTCGATCATTCCTGCATACCCCGCGGCCTTGATCACGAGAAAACCGGTCCCGATGAGCGCGGACCCGAAGAGCCCACGGCGATTTCCGAGGCGCAGGGCGGCGGTCGCAAGCAGCAGGATGAAGGAGAGGTGAAGGCCCTTCCCCACACTGAGAGCATCCGCTTCGATGCCCCATGCCGGCGCGCCGCTGCGTAGCAGCACGTAGGCGGAGAACAGTCCACCGAAGAGCATCACCTCCGACGCGATGAACAGCCACATCCCCAGTCCGCTGTTGGTCACGCGGGTGTCCGGACGCGCGTCGACGGTGAAGGGGATGGTCGTCACAGTCTGATGACCCGCCCCGACGTGGGCGGGCTCGGCGACCGCGACGAACTGGGGGGAGAAGTCGAGGGTCTCGCCCGGGACGCTGTACTCGTACGGACCGCGGACGACGGTTGGCACCACCCCGAAGTTCTCGACTGCGGGTGGAGACGCCGTCTGCCACTCCAGGGTCGTTGCCTCCCACGGGTTCTCTCCGGCGCGTCGTCCACGCTTCCAACTGAGGATCACGTTGATGAGGAAGAACACCTGGAAGATCGCGAGTGCCCACACCGCCCGGCCCTGGACGACGTTCCAGTGCTGGAGCGCCTGGCCGTGACTGTATGTGATGCCGCCGTCATAGAGACGGCGGTTCAGCCCGGCCAGCCCCTGGATGAACATCGGGAAGAACACC
>DASWVN010000143.1:0-11798 GCA_036401215.1 Vicinamibacterales bacterium
ATCCCTTCCTCGCCTCGTCCCGTTCCCTGCGCGCATCGGCGGCGTACACCGACTGAGGGAACTCATCGACGATCCGTGAGAACGCCCTGACCGCCTCTTCCGTCCGTCCAGCCTGCAGGTACGTCCGCCCGAGGGCCATCAACACCCCATCCACCGGCATCCCGCTGTTCGCATCGGTGCTGAGTTCACGGTAGATCGTGATCGCCTCGTCGTACTTGCCCTGGGCGGCTTTCGCGTCGGCGAGGCCGAGCCGGCCGGTCCGGCTGTAGATGCTGCGGCTGCCGGCGTTGTCGACGACTTCCTGGAAGCGCTGTTCCGCTTCGCCGAAGCGGCCGAGGGCTGCCAGGGCGGACGCGGCGTAGTACCGCGCCGCGACGCCGGCGTCGGTCTTCGGATGCGCGTCGGCGGCCTCCATCAGCTTCGGGAGTGCGGCTTCGTACTTGGCCTGCTCGGTCTGGAAGGTCCCGGGCTGCTGCACGGGCAGCGGGCTTCCCGGTTCCGGCGCCTGCACGGGAACGACCGGCGCCTCGAAGACGGCGAGCCCCTGCGCCAGTGCGGCGTTGGCCCGGGCGTTCTGCGACTGGCGCCACATCGTGTACCCGGCGATGACGGCCACGATCACCAGGGCCGCAATCGCCGCGCGCGTGATATCGCGGCTTCGCGTGCTGAAGACGTCCCGCGCCGCGGCGACCGACCGCGCGAACTCGTCCTGCTTCAGTTTGTGACGTTCAATCCTTTTCATATTTTGGTGCCTGTCGTTCTGTCTATGGGCGCCCCGTAAAGGGGCGCCCTACGTACGCCTTCGCGAGCGCCCGCGACTCGCCAACGCCATGCCGCCGGCGAGTCGGGTGGCCTGCCACGAGCGAGCCGCGGTGTCCGATGACACACCGCGGCGAGTCGAGTGGCCTGCCACGAGCGAACCGCGGTGTTCGATGACACGCCGCGGCGAGTCGAGTGGCGCGCCCGGCAGGTCTCGAACCTGCGACCCCCGGTTTAGGAAACCGATGCTCTATCCTGCTGAGCTACGGGCGCAACAAAATCTGAAAACCTTAAGCTTAGCAAACCCGGTTCGTCTTGCGTGAAACTCCGAACTATGAACGACGAACTATGAACTATCTCTGTCGAGTTTGGCGTTGGCCGTTCGGAGTTCGGCGTTCGTAGTTCGGAGTTTCACGCGCTAGTACTTGAGCACGGTGTGGATCTTTTGGCCTGTCAGCTTCTCCCGCCCGTTCAGCCCGACCAGTTCGATCAGGAACGCGACCCCCTCGATCTGCCCCCCGACCGAGGCCACCAGGTTCACGGCCGCCGAGGCCGTGCCGCCGGTGGCGAGCAGGTCGTCGACGACCAGGACCCGCTGCCCGGGCAGAACGGCATCCTTGTGCATCTCGAGGCTGTCGGTGCCGTATTCGAGCGCATAGGTGGCCTTGACGGTTTCCGCCGGGAGCTTGCCGACCTTTCTGACCGGCACGAACCCGGCGCCCAGCCGATCCGCCACTGCCGCGCCCAGGATGAACCCGCGGCTTTCGATGCCGACGATGAGGTCGATTGAGGCCCCTTCGAACGGACGGGTCATGCTGTCGAGGGCGAGTTTCAGCCCCTGCGGGTCGCGCAGCAGCGTGGTGACGTCGTAGAACAGGATCCCGGCTTTCGGGAAGTCGGGCACGTGGCGGATCTTCGATTTCAGGGCGTCCATTCGGCTCAGTTTTCCTCAGTGGATGGCAAACCCGGTCGCGCGATAGGTCGGTGTCGCCGGTTCGGCCTCGAACGTTTCGACACGCGCCCCGCGCGGACCGCGGCGCAGCTTCAATTCCAGACGATCGACCGCGTCCTGGTCCCCTTCGACGAACGCCTCGACGCGGCCGTCCGGCAGGTTGCGCACGAAGCCGTGCACGCCTTCGATGGTGGCCGCCTCCTGCGCGAACATCCGAAAGCCCACACCCTGCACGCGGCCGCCGATCAGAAAGGTACGGGCAACGATCATGGGGACGAACGATTATATGCGCGGGGGCCGCGGTGCGCGGTGCGCGGTCCAGAGGGTGCGGCGTGCGACGTGCGATGTGCGGCGTGCGATGTGCGGCGTGCGATGTGCGGCGTGCTGGGTGCGAGGTGCGAGGTGCGAGGTGCGGGGTGCGAGGTGCGGGGTGCGAGGTGCGAGGTGCGGGGTGCGATGTGCGAAGTGCGAGGGGGGGGAGTGTCAGCTTTTTTGTGTGTAGAGCTCTCTGACGATGATGCGTGTGGGCGCTGTGGAAAACCGCGCGGTGCGGTTTTCCAAGTCCCTGTGGGCGCGCTCTCGGCGTCCACAGGGACGGCGGCGTCCATGCGCACGTGCATTTTAGGCCAGCGGGACGGTGAAGCGATCTTCGTAGAGAATCGCAAACTGCCGCATCGCAGCTTTCCAGTGAACCACGCCGCGTTCCCATTTCGCGAGGATATTGCGGAGCGCAAGCCAGATCAGCTTCGTCGCGGCATCATCACTGGGGAAGTGCCCGCGGGTCTTGATGATCTTGCGGAGCTGGGCATGGACACTCTCGAGCGCGTTGGTCGTGTAGATCACGCGCCGAATCGCGGGCGGAAACGCAAAGAACGGAATGACCTGCGGCCAGGCCCGACGCCACGCGGCCACGATCATCGGAAATTTCCGGCCCCACGGGCCGCGTTCGAACGCGTCCAGCGCCTCCGCAGCCGCCTCGGCGCTCGGGGCCGTGTAGATGGTGCGGAGCGCGGCCGCCAGCGGCTTCCGCTCCTTCCACGTCGCAAACTCCAGACTATGCCGCAGCAGATGCACGATGCAGGTCTGGAGCGTGGTCGCGGGGAAGACCGCCCCCAACGCTTCGCCCATGCCTTTGAGGCCATCGGTGACCGCGATCAGGATGTCCTGGCAGCCCCGCGTTTGCAGATCCGTAAACACGCGCATCCAGAATTTGGCGCCTTCGGTCTGCTCGATCCAGATGCCCAGAATGTCCCGACTGCCGTCCGCGAGCACCCCGAGCGCCAAATACACGGCCTTGCTGCGCACCGTCCCTTCGTCGCGGATCTTGACGCGGAGCGCATCAAAGAAGACGACGGGATACATCGGCTCCAACGGCCGGCTTTGCCAGGCCGTGATTTCGGCCTTCACCGCATCGGTCACCGTGCTGATCAGATCCGGCGACACCTCCACGGCATACATGTCCGCCAGGAACGCCTGGATCTCGCGCACCGTCAGCCCGCGGGCGTACAGCGCGAGGATTTTGTCGTCGAATCCCGTAAACCGCCGCTCGTGTTTCGGGATCAATCGCGGCTCGAACGTCGCGTGGCGGTCGCGCGGCACCTCGATCGCCAGCGCGCCGGTATCCGTCAGGATCGTCTTGGCGCTCGTGCCATTGCGATGATTGGTGGTCGCCTCCGGCTTCGTGCCCCCGGGCGGATAGCCGAGGTGATGCGTGAGCTCGCCGCCAAGGGCGCGCTCGATGATGGCTTTCTTGAAACGGTGGACCGCCGCCTCCAACTCCTCGGCGGTCAGCGGTCCTTGGCCGACAAACTGATCGAGAACTTCAGCGGGGACGGGCGCGAGCGGTGTGGTGGACGACGATTTCTTTGTTTTGCGGGGCATTGACTCTCCTCATGCTACGCCCCACACACAAAATCTCTGACAAGCTCGTGCCGGCCCCCGGACTCCGGACCCCGGACCGCGGATTCCGGACCCCGGCCCCGGACCCGGACCCCGGACCCGGACTCCGGACCCCGGCCCCCGGACCCGGACCCCGGACCCCGGATTCCGGACCCCGGATTCCGGACCCCGGACCGCGGACCGCGCACCGCGCACGGCGGGCTCAGCGATAGCTCGGTATGAACGTCACCGGCCGCTCCGCGGTGAAGTCGCGCGTGAACAAATCCGAGCGGGCGTAGCCGTCCATGTCGCGCGCGACCGGCAGGCCGAAGAAATACAGGATCGTCGGGGTGACGTCCACGATCGCGCCTCGCTGCGGACGGCCGGGCTGCACGGCGCTGCCATACGCCACCATGAAACCGTCAGGGGCGCGTTCGTGCGTGCCGCTCAGATCGGGATCCCCGAGGACCCGGCCGACCAGCTTCTTCGCCGCGTTCAGCGGCTGCATACCGAAGCCGGAAACGACGAGCAGCAGATCGCCGTCCCTCAGCGCGTTCAGCGCGATGCCCAGTTCCGCATCGATGAAGGCGTAGTAGCGATCCACGACCGCGGCGTATCGGCGGCGGTCCTCTTCCGAGACGCGGCGCGCCGCACCCGGCTGCACGTAGCGCAGATAGTGATGTCCCACGGTGTCCAGCCCCGTGTAGCGCAGCGCGAAGAGGCGCGGCGTGCGCTCGAAATTGAGCGCCCGCCCGATCCGCGCGTAGTAGCGGTCGCGCTCGTACGCCGTGGCCTCCGGGCTGCCCGGGTCGAACATTGGCTCGCTCCCGTCATCACCGCGGCTCCCCGGCGCATCGGCCGCCATCGCCTGCACGGTCCGCAGCGCATCCCGCGGGTACGCAGCCCGTTCGAACTCCGCGATGGACGACGCGGCCTGGTACGAGCGGTCGCTGACGACGAAACCGGCGATCGGCGGCGCGGGATGGGTGAGCGGCCACCGGACGATCCCGGAGGTGAGCCCTTCCGAGGAGAGGATGTCCCACAACGGCACCGCCTGCCAGTCGCCGGACCGGAGCGGCGCGTCACGCACGAATCCAAGCCGCACGAGCGCGTGCGACAGGCAGTGGTCCGGCAGCAGATCGATCCCGCGCGTGTCGCCGAGCGCATAGTACCTGGCCGAGGAACGAACGCCGGTCGTCGCCGGGTACTTTCCGGTGGCGACGGCAGCCCAGATGGGATCCGGCTGCGTCGGTCGTGTCGCCGCGAGACTGATGACCGCTCCCCCGTCCAGCACGCGGCTGAAATTCGGCAACCGCCCTTCGGCCGCTCGCGGCCAGATCTGTTCGAGCGAGGCGCCGTCGAGCGACAGCAACGTGATGCGAGGCCCGTGCTCCTCCGGAACCATCCCGCCGCCGGGACCCGGGTGCACTGCCCGGAGCGGAGAGCCGGTCCCACCGCCGCGTGCCGCGATCGGCAGCGCCATCGACGCGATGATAGCGATGACGAACAACCAGGCCCCCACGCGGCTGCCCCGCCGGCCCGACGAGTAGTGCGCGCCGGCAATCGCCAGCAGCACGATCGTCGACACTGACGTCGCCATCGCACCCGCCGTCATCCGCCACGCCGCCGCCTCGCCGAGCGCGGGCGCGAATCCGCGGACGTTCAGCCACATCAGCACCGCGGCGACGGCCGACAGCGCCGCACCGAGCCACGCCAGCAGCCGCACGCTCACCCATCCCGGCGAGAGGACGTTCATCGTGAAGAACTCTCGCGCGACGATGATCACGTAGAGCACGACGGCGAGGTGGAGTCCGTACAGCGTTCCCATCGTGAGGAACCACCACCACGGCGTCGCCGAGAGCAACGGCACCTCGGGGTTCAACTGCAGGACGATGATCGTGAGGTATGCCGCACCGAACGCGCCGGCGAGCAGCGAGTTCGTGAGCATGCGGAGGAACCGCATGTCGCAAGTGTATACTTCGAGGATGCCCGTCGACGTCGACGCCGCAGTGATCAGCAATACGCGGCTGTCGGATGACTACAGCGTGCTCGCCCTCGCCGCGCCCGCCATTGCCGCCGCCGCCCTCCCCGGACAATTCGTGATGCTGAAGACGTCGCGCGGCATGGATCCCCTGCTCCGCCGTCCGTTCTCGATCTTCGAGGTGCTGCGCGAGCAGGACGGCTCGCCGCGCGGAATCACGATTCTCAACAAGCGGATCGGTAAGGGGACGACGCTGTTATATGAGGTCGAAGCCGGCGCGCGGCTCGAATGCCTCGGTCCGCTCGGGCGTCCGTTCGAACCGGTCGATCCTCCGGCCGAGGGCTGGATGGTGGCCGGCGGCGTCGGCCTCGCCCCGTTTGTCACGCTCGCCGAGTCGCTGATCGCTCGTGGAACGAAGGCCACGCTCTTCTACGGGGCTCGCCGGGCCGCCGATTTGCACTGTGCCGACATCTTCGAGCGGCTCGGCGTCCGGATGGTCTTCTCGACCGAGGACGGGAGCCGCGGCGCGCGCGGATTCATCACGGTTCCGCTCGACGCCGAGTTGTCTGCCGTCCCGGCGCAGCGGGAAGTCCGCCTGTATGTGTGCGGTCCGACCCCGATGATGCGCGCCGTCGCCGACGTGGCCTCGACGCACGGCCGCCGCTGCGACGTCTCGCTCGAGCAGGTGATGGGCTGCGGCCTCGGCGGCTGTTACAGCTGCGTCGTCCCCGCGCGCGATGGCGGCGGCACGCCGCATCACACCAGAACGTGCATCGACGGCCCCGTGTTCGATGCGACGCGGATCGTCTGGGACGGCCTTGCCCACTGACCCGCCCGCTATGGACCTTTCCGTTTCGATCGGCGCGCTGAAGCTCACGAACCCGTTGATCGCCGCGAGCGGCTGCTTCGGCTACGGCGTTGAGTACTCCGACGCCGTGGACCTGGCCTCGCTCGGCGGCGTCGCCGTCAAGGGACTGTTCCTCGCGCCTCGCGAGGGGCACGCGCCGCCCCGTATCGTCGAAACCCCCGCCGGGATGCTGAACGCGATCGGGCTGCAGGGCATCGGCGTCCACCGCTTCATCGACGAGAAGCTGCCCGAACTTCGTCAGCGCAAGGCGATCGTCATCGTCAACATCTGCGGCACGACGATGGACGAGTACGTCGAGCTGGCGCGCATCCTGTCGGATGCCGAGGGGGTGCACGCGCTCGAGCTGAACATCTCCTGCCCCAACATCAAGGAAGGGGGCATCACCTTCGGCTGCTCGCTCCCCGGCACGCACGGCGTGGTGAGCGCGGTCCGCAAGGTCACGCACCTGCCCGTCATCCCGAAGCTGACGCCGAACGTCACCGACGTCGCGTCGTTCGCGCGTGCCGCCGAGGAAGCAGGCGCGGACGCGATCTCGCTCGTGAACACGTTCCTGGCGATGGCGATCGACGTCGAGACGCGACGCCCGAAGCTCACGAACATCGTCGGCGGCCTGAGCGGCCCGGCGATCCGCCCGATCGCGGTGCGGATGGTGTACGAGTGCCGCCAGGTCGTGAAGATCCCGATCATCGGCATGGGCGGGATCGCCAGCGCCGAAGACGTCCTCGAATTTCTGATCGCCGGCGCCAACGCGGTGCAGGTCGGGACCGCGAACTTCGTCGATCCGTTCATCTGGACGAAGCTGCTCGACGGCGTCCAGGCGTACATGAAGCGGCATGCAATCGAGCGGATCGCCGACCTGACCGGCACGCTCGACACGTCGTCACGGCACAAGGCATGGATCAGCTCCTAGTCGCCCTCGACGTCGACAGCGGCGCGCGCGCCCTGCAACTCGCCGATCAGCTCCGCGGCGTCGCGGGCGGATTCAAGATCGGCAAACGCCTCTTCACGCTCGAGGGTCCGTCGATCGTCCGCGCGCTGGTCGAGCGCGGCGATCGCGTCTTCCTGGACCTGAAGTTCCACGACATCCCGAACACGGTCGCGCAGGCGGTGTCGGCGGCCACGAGCCTCGGCGTGTGGATGGTCAACGTGCACGCGTCCGGCGGACGGAAGATGATGGAGGCGGCTGCCGCGGCGGCGCGGGAGACGGCGGAGCGCGAAGGACGCGCGGCGCCGCTCGTGATCGGCGTCACCGTCCTGACGAGCATGGACCGCGAAGCGCTCGAGGAGGTGGGTGTGAAGGTCCCGCTGATCGAGCAGGTCGTCAACCTCGCCCGCCTCGCCCAGGATGCGGGGCTCGACGGCGTGGTCGCGTCTCCGCAGGAGACGCGCGTGATCCGCGATGCGTGCGGACCGCAGTTCCAGATCGTGACGCCGGGGATTCGAGGGGGCGGAGCCGCCGTATCAGGCAAGGACGACCAGGCCCGCACGATGACCGCCAGCGAGGCGATCGCCGCCGGCGCCAGCTACATTGTGGTCGGAAGGCCGATCATCGCGGCCGCCAACCCCAGGGCGGCGGCGGAGGCTATCGCCGCCTCCGGCGGATGGTCAATGGGAGATGGGAAATGGTAAACGGCGCCACTTGGGGCGCCGTTGCCGCCTGGATTAGCTACTGATCCCGATCCGAAGTCGCCAAGCGTCGAACAGTGATCGGTGGCAGACGCTGAAACGTGGCAAGAGCGCCGCAAGCGGCGCTCTTTTCCATTTGCCATCTACCATTTACCATCCGCCGCGAAGCGGCGGACTACTTCTCGGTGATGATGAAGTGGCCGCGGCGGTTCTGCTGCCAGCAGGACTCGTTTTCCTCCGTGCAGAACGGCTGCTCCTCACCCTTGCTCACGATGTTGACGCGCTCGGATGAGAGGCCGAGGCTCACGAGGTAGTCGCGCACCGCGTCGGCGCGGCGCTCGCCCAGCGCGAGGTTGTACTCGTTGGTCCCCCGCGAGTCGGCGTGCCCCTCGATCATGATCTTCGTGCTCGTCCAGCGGTTGAGCCACTGCAGGTTCTTCTGCAGGCTGGCCCGCGCCTCTTCGCTCAGGTCCGTCGAGTCATACGCAAAGAACACGTCGGCCAGCGGCTTCTCCGCGTTGAGCTGCTCCAACGACTTCTTGGCGAACAGCTCGTCTTCGGTCGGCGCTGGCGGCTTCGGCGCCGGCGGCGGCGGTGGTGGGGGCGGCGGCGGCGCCGGCTTGGTCTCCTCCTGCGGAGCCGTTGGAGCGGGTGGCGGCGGCTCCGGGGCCTTCTTCGCGCACGCGCCAGCCGTCAACGATACGACGAGGACGATGGCGGCACCGGAAACGAAGCGTCTCATCAAATCTCTCCTCCCGAACAGGGCTGAAACAAGTCTGGCAGCTCTCACCAGCTCTCGCCAGGGCTCCGGCAATCGCCAAAACGCTCGGGCGAAGGCGAAAGAGCTACCCTACGGAACACCTGCGCTGCACACGGTAGAATCCGAACTTACCACATCCGTAGCGCGCCATGACCACCAGGCCGTCGCCGCGATGCAGTTCTTGCGCCATAGAAATTATCGGACACAACGGAATCCCCTGTAGACAGGACCGCCATTTTCAATGGATCGTTTGCTCGAGGCGACCGCACGCGCGGAACGCGACCACTTCTGGTTCCGTGGATTCCGCCGCTTCGTCACTCCTCTTTTCGATCAAGCCGCGGCCCGGCGCCACGATCTCCTGATGCTCGATTGCGGCTGCGGAACCGGCCACAACCTTCAACTCCTGCGACAGGCCGGCCGCGCGTTCGGCATCGACATCACACGATCAGGGTTGGCCTACGCGGCGTCGCGCGGCGACCGGAAGGTGGCGCAGGCGTCGGTCGGGCGGCTGCCCTTCGGTCCGGATCTCTTCGACATCGTGACCTCCTTCGACGTCATCTACTCGCTGCCCGACGACGTGGAGCGCGCGGCGGTGTCGGAGATGTGGCGAGTGCTCAAACCAGGCGGACATCTCCTGCTCAACGTCGCGGCGATGCCGATCCTCCATGGCAGCCATTCGGTGCTGAGCGGCGAAATCCGGCGCTATTCGAAAAGCGGGCTGCGTCAATTGCTCGAGGCGTCAGGGTTTCAGATCGAGCGGATCACGTACACGAACTTCAGCATCCTCCCCCTCACGGCCGGCGTGCGGCTGGCGCAGAAGGTCCTGGGCGGCCACAAGGAATCGGCGGCGGAGATCACCATCCCGCCTGCACCCGTCAACACGCTGTTGTCGGCTCTGCTGGCCGGTGAAGCGGCCGTCCTGACGTTCGTGGACATGCCGGCGGGAAGCTCGCTCCTCTGCCTCGCGCGCAAGCCCCTCAGTTGACGTCGACGGAGTAGATGCGCAGCGCCAGCCTCCGCGGATCGCCGCCGGGCACGAAGGATTGATTGCTCCGGATCACGACGGTCCCTTGACCCGCGGCGAGCAGTGACGACGGGATGCGGACCTCGCGGGTGAAATCGCTTGCCGGCGAAAACTCCGCCAGCGTTTCGCCGCCGGCCGAAATCACCACCTGCGATGGTGCGTTGAAGTACTCGAGCGGCGACTCGGCGGAAAGCGTCAGCGTGACGTCGCGTCCACCTGGCTGGATCCACAACGTCGCTTCATCCGTCATCCACCTCCAGCTGCGGCCCGTGACCGGGTTGTACTCCGGCTCATACCATCCGCTGGCCAATCCCACCATTGGCACCTCACCGGACTGGACGTCGAACTGCTCGAGGCTGACGCGGACGACGTCGTCGTGATCGGGATCGAGCGACTCCGCCGTGACGGCGATGGGGACGTAGCTGTCCGCGCCGGTGAGCGTCCCGGCCCGCAGCGTGCGCGTCTCGAAGAAGTAGCCGGGAGCGACGACAAACGAATCGAACGGTCGTCCGTCACTCGAGATCGACACCCGTGCAGATGCGCCGCCTGCCGGTTCCAGATTGCGTCCACCGATCATCAGCGTGGCGGCGTCCGGACGGCTGCGCACCCAGGCGATCGACGGCTTGCGTGCGGGTCCGGTCCCGGCTCGCTCGGTCTGACCACCGATCTCGGCGGTGAGCGCCCACCCGGTGTCGAGCATCCATCCAGGCGGGTGCAGCACGAACAGTTGCGCTTCCCCGGGTCTCACGCCTCCGAGGAGCGGCAGTTCCGGGAAGCCCCACGTGTAGCTCTTGACGAGTTGCCGGGAGCGCCGGTCCAGCATGGCGAGGTCGGATCGCCGCGGATCGGCGAGAAACGTCACGTCGGTCCCGGGAAACGTCCGCCACCGCTCGACGAGCGCCGGGATCTCGCGTCCGTGCCGCTGCCGCATGACGGTCTCGCGGCCGCTGCCGTACCAATCGTCGGTCCGTCGAAACACCGCGTGCATTGCGAGGACCGAGTCCCCGTGCGTCCGCTCGACCGCGTCACGCATCGCGTCCGCGGATGGCGACGCGATCCTCGCGTACGTCATCCCCTGCGGCACCGCGAAGGCCAGCGACCAGGCGACCAGGGCCGCGGAACCGAGGTGCAGGACGCGGCGGTGGATGCTGAACGCGAACACGGCGAGCACGGCCACGGGGACCACGAGCGGAACGGCATAGCGGGTCGTCAGCGTCTCGTGAAAGAGAAGGTGGAAGACGGCGTAAGGTCCGAAGGCGAGCATCAGCACGCCGAAGGCGGCCGGCGCGCGGACCATCATGCGGACGGCGCCGGCAAGCGCCACCGCCATGACGATCCACCCCGCGGCGATCGTCCCCCACGGCCAGAGGAACGAATACTCGATGGCATCGATCGCGACTCGCGCCGTCCTCATCGTCCACAGCATGACGACGCCGCTGAAATCTTCGCCGGCCTGATCGCCGAGCGCCGCGAGATAGCCGGCGAGACCGCCGTTGGCGAGCAACAGTGGCACGGCCCACGCCACCACTGCGACGCCGAAGGCCGCGACGGCTGCGATCCGCGTCCGCCACGACACGTCCGTCCGCGGAAGGAGCAGCGCCACCGCGAGGAGCGGGAGCGTCAAGATGAACGCCTGGGAGCGGATGCCGATCGCGAGGCCGGCGACGAACGCCCCGGCAACGAGCAGTCGCGGCGTGCGCGGACCCGCCTGACCGAGGATCACGGCCACGAGCAGCGCCTGCGCCGCAACGGCCGCGGTCAGACCGGTCACGTCGCTGAGCGGGCGCAGGGCGTTGACCCAGATCAGCGGCGAGCACGCGCTCACGACCGACGCCCACAGCGGAACCCAGGGGTCAGACCTTGAATTTTGAATTTGCTGATTTTTCGTGCCAAGTGCGGGTTGGCACGAAAAATCAGCAAATTCAAAATTCAAGGTCTGACCCCTGGGTT
>DASWVN010000144.1:0-6111 GCA_036401215.1 Vicinamibacterales bacterium
CGCCGGGCGATTTCGTCCGGGTCACGACGCGCCGCGCCGAGGTGGTCAGCGAAGCGATGATCGTGAAGACCATCCGTCCCGATACGGTCTTCATCCCGTATCACTGGCCCGGGCGCCGGTCCGCGAACCTGCTGACGCACCGGACGCTCGATCCGAGAAGCAAGATCCCGGAATACAAGGTCTCCGCGTGCCGCATCGAGAAGGCCGACAGGCCCGCGGACCTCGACGAGCAGCGGATGCAGGAAACCGGCTGGCTGCCCGGACTGAGGCCGCAGCAAAGGCAGGGGGGCTGATGCACGGCTACGAGTTCTACGTCGATCCGTCCCGCTGCATCGGCTGCCGCGCCTGTATGGCAGCCTGTGCCGAGTGCGACACGCATCGCGGCGTGTCGATGATCCACGTCGACTACATCGACCGGCCGAACAGCATCGCGACGGTGCCGATGGTTTGCATGCACTGCGTGGAGCCGACCTGTGCGCTCGTCTGTCCGGCCGACGCGATCAAGCGCGGCGAGGACGGTGTCGTCCGCAGCGCGCTGAAGCCGCGATGCGTCGCGTGCAACAACTGCGTGCTCGCCTGTCCGTTCGGCGTGCCGACGGTGCACGTCGGGCTCGACCTCATGATGAAGTGCGACATGTGCTACGACCGGACGTCGGTCGGCCTGAGGCCGATGTGCGCGACGGTCTGCCCGAGCCAGGCGCTGACGTATGGGCCGCCGGACGTGATCCGGCAACAGCGCATGAACGCGCCGACTGCGGATTTCCGGTTCGGCAACGAGCACGTCAAAACGAAGGTGTTCATGATGGCGCCGGTGGCCGAGCCGGTGATCGATGTGAACGTCGAAGACTACATGGAGACAGGAGCAGGCGATGGATCCCAAGCCTGGATCGTCGACGACACCAGTCTGGGCTGAGGAGTTCTCGGTCCACGGGGCGGAAGACGCATACGTGCTGCGGCGTCAGTTCACGAAGTTCCTCGTACTCACGAGCTTCGGAATGGTCGCGGGGAACGGCTGGATCTGGTGGAAGGCGCTGACCGCGGAGGAACGCACGGTCTGGCCGCAGACGGTGATCGGGCGCGCGTCCGAGATCCAGCCCGGTACCGTCCGGTTCTTCTCGTATCCCGAGGAAACGGATCCGTGCATCCTCGTCCGCCGGACCAACGGCGAGTTCACGGCCTTCAGCCAGAAGTGCACGCACCTGTCGTGCGCGGTGTACTACGCCGCGGAAAACGACCGCCTCGAGTGTCCCTGCCACGAGGGCTACTTCTCGGCTGCCAACGGACGGGTGCTGCAGGGGCCGCCGCCGCGTCCGCTGCCGCAGGTGTTGCTCGAGCAGCGCGGCGACGAGCTGGTGGCCGTGGGCCTCACGCTGCACGGAGAAAGCGAGTGAAGGGTTTGTCCGGCCCGGCGCGTAAGCGCCGCCGGGTCGCCATCGACGCGGCGATGATCATGGTGATCGTCGTGCTGATGGTGCAGATGTGGCTGCTGACCGCCACGCTCGAGTCCTACCTCGCCGGGCACCACAACGTCGCGCTCCCGGGCTTCCTGCTGTCGATCGTCCTCTTCGCAGTCTGCGTGTTCTTCTATGCGCTGGTCCTGCGGATCGACCGGATGAAGGAGCGGGAACAGGCGTCGGAAAGGGCGGCACGGCCGGGGCCGTGGAGGATCGGCTGAAACTCCGAACGCCGAACTCCGAACTCCGAACGCCGAACGTAGGGCGCGGCTTTCAGCCGCGCCCCTTGCCGTTAGAACAAGCTCCAGACCGGCGGAAACGTCCCGAGGATCCCGAGCGCCACCAGAACCAGCGTCGCACCGAAGACGGAACGCCACGCGATCTCCCTTCGCTTCCATCGCGCGTGCAGCAGGCCCCAGGCGGCCAGCCAGGTGAGCACCGCGAAGGACGTGCGGCCTGAGAGTCCGCCGGCAGGTCCATACAGCGATGGGGAGACGAACAGCCCGGTCTCGTGCAGGATCACGAACAGTCCTACCGCGAAGGCGCCAATGCCGGATGCCAGGATGGCCGCCAGTGCCGCGCCATTGGTGACCGCCGCTCCCGGTGTGGCGACGGCGTGCTCCAGTCGTGTGTGCGTCATGATGTCCCCGCTTTCATTGAAGTGGCGCGACCTTGTTGACGAGGATGCCGAGCAGGCCGATGAACGATCCGAGTGCGAGTGCGATCGCGATCAGCACCGTCAGCATCTGTCGCAGCGAGGGGTCCGACAGCACCGTGCGGCGGTGCCGCACGCTGGTGAACGCTGCCCCCGTCGTGAGCATCGCGGCGATCCAGGGCATGTGCTCCTTGCATTCCATCGCAAACGAGTGCAGCCACGCCGTGTTCGGATTCGACAGCAACAGCGCGCGCGGATAGGCCTCGAGTGCCGTGGTGCCGGGCGGCGGGGTTGCCCGATACGATGGGAAGATCACGTACGTTCCGCTGATGACCACCAGCCACAGCGCGGCGGCGGTGACCACGAGGACCACCGCCAGCGTCCGTGCCTGGCGCTGCGTGATCCGGTCGGCGGCGTCCTCACGGTGCATCACCAGCAGCGTGAACAGCGCGATGGCGAGCCCGACAAGCGCGCCGCCGCTCAACACGATCCCGTGAAACATCGTCCGCAGGCTGATGGGGCTGAAAAGTGTGTCCACTCCAAACTCCAAACTCCGAACGCCGAATTCCGACGCCGAACTCCGAACGCCGAACTCCGAACGCCGAATTCCGTACGCCGACCCTGAACCTCAGAACGTAGGGCGCGGCTTCACGCCGCGCCACCGAACCCAGAACTCCTGGAACCCTCGAGAACCTGCTGGAACCCCCTGGAACCCCGCGCGTGTTCTACGCCGGCACTGCGCGAAGGCTCTGTGGCTGCAATCGTTTCCGGAACACCGGCCGCGCCGCCACTCTCAACGTGCGCCGCCACACCTCGTACGCGTAGAAGCCGCTGGTCCTCGGCGCCAGCAACGCGGCATCGTCGGGGTTCACGACGAGGCTGACCTCGATGTTCGGCGCGAGGCCGATCGGAATCCGATGGCGTCGGCACGCGTCGTACATGGCGGCCATCACCGTCCGCATCTCTTCGAACTTCGGCGGGTCGCAGTCCTGCATCTCGGAGCCGATCGTCGGGCGGAAGATGCACACGGTCGGAAAGGCGCCCGCACGCGTGATCATCTCGATCCCTTCGATCGTCTTCTCGATCGGCTCGATGCCCGCGATCAACTCACCCGATACCGCGCCGCGGGGCATTCGGCTGGCGCAGTACTCGATCAAATCGAAGAACAGGTGCTGCCCGATCGAGCGAGCCTTGCCGGGACAGATGCGCGCGAACCAGTCGGGATCGATCAGCTCGACGCAGAAGGAAAAGTGGTCCACACCCAGCTTGATCAACCGGTCGTAGCGTGTCAGCTTGCGTTCCGGTGTGAGCTGCACGCCGACGAGCAGGCCGACCTGCTCCTTGATCGCGCGCACGTATGGCTCGACGAATTCCAGCGCGTGGCCTCCCTGGAATCCGCCATTGAGGTGAACGAACGTGACCCCAGACTGCTCTTTGGCCGCGCGGCAGGTCTCGACGACGTCCTGGATCGTCTTGATCTCGTTTTCGATCCCGCCGACGTTCTGGCCCGTCGTGCAGAATCGGCAGTTCAGCGAGTGCGACCAGAACTCGCAGATCGGGTTGATGTAGATCCCGAGATACGTCCCCTGGAGCACGCCGACGCGCGACATCGGCGTGCCGTGCGCCGTTTCCCACCCGTACCACGCCGGCTGCCCGGGGATCCGAACCGGATACCGTGCACCCGATCGCTCGTCGTGCACCTCGAAGCGTTCCCCGTCGGCGCGCAGCACGTACGGGGAGCGCTGTGCGAAGGCTTCGGCGACCGGAGCGTTCATCCAGATCTCGCGCTTCAGCCAGGATCCGGTTGGGATTGCGAGCTCGAGACCGGATCCGAGCCCCGCACGTGTCCGGCGGACGCCGCGTGCTCCCCCGAGCGCGGCGTCGTCCGGGACGCGCAACCCGCGGCAGAACAGATCGATCTCGAGCTCACAAGCATTCATGGTTCTGACGCGCAAACTCCGAACTATGAACTCCGAACTCAGAACATCCGGGGGACTTCGTCCCCCGGACCCCCTTACACGCTCTCTCGCGAGCCGCTTCGCCGGCTCGCTCCGTTCGCGTGGCTCGCTCGCGGCGCTCGCTCGCAGGGGAGTGATTCACGCACTCTCAGTTCATCGTTCGGAGTTCGTAGTTCTCAGTTCATCGTTCTTAGTTCGGAGTTCATAGTTCGGAGTTTCGGCGTTTTACTTCACGATCAACGTGCCCTTCATCCCCGCCTGATAGTGTCCCGGGAACGTGCACAGGTATGGATACTGGGCCGGCTTGTCCGGGACCTTGAACGTGACCTGCACCGTCTCCCCGGGTCCAGCGAGCGCGGTCTTGGCGATCACGCTGCCTGCCATCCCCGGGGCGATGAAGTCGGTCTGCCGATGCGGCGCCCCGTCGTTGACGAACTTTTCGACGTTGACGCCAAGCTTCAGCAGGACGAAGTTGTGGGCCATGGCGATCTTCGGGATCTTGCCCTTGGCCATCAGCCGGATCCGGATTTCTTCCCCCGGTTTCGCGGTAATCGTGGTCACGCTGTACTTCATGTCGTCGGTGCCGACGATGTCGATCGTGCGCGGCTGGGCAGCAGTGTCGACGACTGCCGGGGCGGCGAAGGCCCCGGCGATGAGCAGGCTCAAGATGGCGAACGCTCGCATGAGAAGTAGCTCCTGAAAAAAAGGCGGTTGTGTTCTATCAGGTAGCTTCTCTCCGTCCCCCATGCGCGCCTATGACGACCGTCATACAATCCATATCAATGGGTAGTGACGAGCTGGCCGAGGTGGAATCGATTCTCCGGGTGACGCCGGTCTTCAAGCGGCTGGCCCCCCAGGACCTGCACACGATTGCGCAGCACGCGGTCGTGAAGCGGTACGGGAAGGGGGACCTCATCTTCGAACAGGCCTCGCCGGCCGACGCGTTCTATACGATCGCCTCGGGGCGGGTGAAGATCTTCAAGATGCTCCCGACGGGGAAGGACCTGATCCTCGAGGTGTTCGGCAAGGGGGATCCGCTGGGGGCCGTGGCCGCCTATGACGGCCGTCCGTTTCCGGCGAGCGCGGTCGCCCTGGAGGACACGGTCTGCATCGTCATTCCGCGTCCGGTGTTCTTCCGGCTGCTCGAGCAGCACCCGTCGCTCGTCCGCGGGCTGATGCTGGGACTGACGATCCGCCTGGTGGAGCTGACCAACCGGCTGGCCGAGTTGTCAGGCAGCCGGATCGAACCGCGTTTCGCGCGGCTGTTCCTCAAGCTGTCCGGAGAGATGGGCCGCCAGGAGCGCGGCGGAACCTTCATCCCGCTGCCCCTGTCCCGGCAGGAACTCGCCGACATGACCGGCACGACGATCGAGACCGCGATCCGGATCATGAGCCGCTGGGGGAAGGACGACATCGTCCGCACCGAGAAGGACGGCTTCACGATCCTGGACCGCCGCGCGCTGGACATCACCGCCCAGGAGATCGGCACCCGAACGTAAAACCAGGGGTCAGACCTTGAATTTTGAATTTCCAAATTTTTGATGCCAAGTTTGTGTTCTCTCCTTGGCATCAAAAATATAAAGATTCAAAATTCAAGGTCTGACCCCTGGTTTTATGTCGAAGCTGCTGGGTGAAAGCGAAGCGAACTGCCCCTATTGCCAGATCACCGATCCGGAGGCACGGATCCTCTTCGAGGACGACCTCGTTCGTTACATCGAGGACGAGCGGTTCCAGGGGGCGTTGAAGCACTCCGGCGTCATCATTCCCGTCAAACACCGGCGGACGGTGTTCGATCTGACCGACGAGGAGCTGCTCGCGACGTTCCGGCTGCTGGCAAGGGTCACGCGCTGGATGGACGAATCGTTCGCGCCGGACGGCTACAACGTCGGCTGGAACTGCGAGCCGGCCGGCGGGCAGACCCTGCTGCACGCCCACATGCACGTGATTCCGCGGTTCCGCCAGGAGCCGCTTGCCGGCCAGGGGATCCGGTCGCTGCTGAAGTCCGACGCCAACCGCTGGTGACCGAACCCAGGGGTCAGACCTT
>DASWVN010000145.1:0-2901 GCA_036401215.1 Vicinamibacterales bacterium
CGGCTCCGCATCGTGCTCGTCAACGACACGATGATGTCGCACCCGATTCACCTCCACGGAATGTGGAGCGACCTCGAGGACGAGCAGGGGCGGTTTCTCGTCCGCAAGCACACCATCGACATGCCGCCGGGCACGAAACGCCGTTACCGCGTGAGGGCCGATGCGCTCGGACGCTGGGCCTTCCATTGCCACCTGCTCTATCACATGGAGTCAGGGATGTTCCGGGAAGTGAGGGTGGAGGAATGAACGTGCGGCGGGGTGCGTCGGGGTGCTTCAGGGTGCGTCGAGGTGCGTCGGGGTGCTTCAGGGTGCGTCGGGGTGCTGTGCTGCTATTGATGGCGCTGGTCGCGCCCGCCGCGGCGCAGGAGAAGGAGCAGCCGAAACAGCCGGTGCCGCCGATCACCGATGCGGATCGTAAGGCCGCCTTTCCGCAAGGTCTCGGCGGACACGCCGCGCACGATTCGCAGCTCCATTACTTCGTGTTATTCGATCAGCTCGAATGGCAGGGCGGAGCCGCCGGTGGCGCGAAGTTCGAGAACACGACCTGGATCGGCGGCGACATCAACCGGCTCTGGCTGCGCACCGAACTCGAGTCAGATGACGGGAAGATGGAGAACGCCGGCGCGGACGTGCTGTGGGGCCGCAGCTTCTCGCGATGGTGGGACGTCGTTGCCGGGATCCGGCAGGATGTTCGTCCGGGCGGTCCGCAGACGTGGGCGGCCGTCGGGATCCAGGGACTGGCGCCGTACTGGTTCGACATCGAAGCGACCGGCTACATCGGCGCACACGGACGCACCCGGGCGCGATTCGAGGTCGAGTACGAACTGCTCCTCACCAATCGCGTGATCCTCCAGCCGCTGGCGGAGATCGAACTGTATGGCAAGCGCGATCCCGAGCGTGGGATCGGCGCCGGCCTGAGTTCGATCGAAACCGGCCTGCGGCTGCGCTACGAGATCCGCCGCGAACTCGCGCCCTACATCGGCATCAGCTGGGATCGCAAGCTGTTTGGCACCGCTGACATCGCGCGCGACAACGGCGAGGCCGCCGGACGGACGCGCTTCACCGTCGGTCTGCGGACGTGGTTCTGACCCGCCATACCAGGCAGGCGAATACTACTTCTCGAAGACGACGATCCCCGTCAGCATGTCCATGCCGCAGGCAAACGACAGTTCTCCCGCGTCACGCGCCGGTAGATCGATGATGACCGGTTGGTTGAGAGGCAGCGGCGTTCGCTCGGCAATCCCCGGGATGACGACCTCGGTCGCGCACGTCTGCTCGACCGTCCGCACGAATTCCACGCGCGCCGGCTTGCCGGATTTGAGCATCACCCGAGCAGGCTCGAAGCCCTTTACGGTCACCCGGACGCGCGTCACCTGGACGTCGGGCTTCGACGACGGCGCCGGGGAACCCGGGAGGGCCGACGTGGCGTGACGCGGAGCCAGGCCAAGACGCTCCCGTTCGGCCCGGAGGTAGAAGCTCCCCTTCGTCACGACCCGGTTTCCTGGCTCCAGTCCGGAAAGGATCTGCACCCGCTCGCCTGCCGCGGTCCCCACCTGAACCTCGCGTTCGATGTAGCGGTCCGGCGACGCGGGATCGGCGAGGTAGACCACCTGCCGGTCGCCAACCACCTGGAGGGCCTCGCGCGGCACGGTCACGCTTCCGGCATCTGGCGGCATCCGAACGTCGACCTGCGCCAGCATCCCGAGCCGCAGGTCCTGCTTGGGATTCGCGACCTCGACGCGGACGCGCGCCGTTCGGGTTTCGGGCGAGATCTGCGGATCGATGTAGCTGATTCGTCCCTCGAGTGCGGCGTCCGGGTAAGCGGCAATCGAGATCGAGGCCGGGCTGCCGATGCGGACCCGCGGGAAGTCGCGCTCGTAGAGATCGCCGACCACCCACACGGTCGCCAGATCGACGATCGTGAACAGGTTCGTCGACGCGTCGACGTTGAGACCAACGTTGGCGGCACGCTCGATGACGACCCCGTCGAGGGGAGCCGGCACATCGATCGATGCCGCGACTGCTGCTCCATCAGACGGCTTGTCGATCTCGGCCGGTGACATCCCGAGCAGCACCAGGCGCGATCGCGCGGCGGCGATTGCGGCCGTGTGGCCGGCGTGTTCGGCGTGCACCTGTTCCAGTTCCTGCCGGCTCGCTGCGCCGATCTCCACGAGCTGCCGCGTGCGGTTGACCTGACGCTCGCTGGCATCGAACTCCGCGCGCAGCGCGATCAGGCGCGTGTGGGCTTCGGCCAGCTCCGGACTGTAGATGCGCGCGAGCGTCTCGCCACGACGGACACGCGCTCCGAGAGGGACGTTCACCCCGATGACCCGTCCGCCCGCAAGCGGCGTCACCACGACCTGCCTGTATGCGTTCGGCTCGACGATACCGGGGATGCGCAGCATGGAGGTCACCTCGCCGGTCGCAGCGGCTTCAACGACGATCCCGGCCCGACCGGCGGCCTCCCTCGACAGCGGAACGACAATGTCGGGCAGGCGCCCGTCCCCATCTGTGGTGGGCGAGGAGGTCGCGGCAGGCGGCGTGCCGGCGTCGTGCGCAGCCGGCGCGCGATTCTCGGCCGGCGCGGTGGGCGGGCTCCCGCGGAAGGCGATCCAGGCCGTGAAGGCGCCCGCAGACATCAACACGATGGCTGCCGCGAGGGCGCCGGTCCATGAGAGGGTCAATCGCGTTCCGTTCGTCATCGCAGGTCTCCCCGGGCCTCGAGCAGTGCGGTGCGCGCCTCGTAGGCGGCCCTGAGCACCCCGGTATAGGCACGTTCGAAATCGAGAAAGCGGCGCTGCTCCGCCAGCACGTCGAAGACGGTCGCGCGTCCGAGCGCATACGACTGCCGGACGACCGTGAGGTTCTCGAGCGCCTGCCCGCGCGCCTCGCCCGCGAGGA
>DASWVN010000146.1:0-7171 GCA_036401215.1 Vicinamibacterales bacterium
AAGGCGCCGATGTAGGTGCGGCGGTGGCCGCGGATCTCGGCTTCGTCGCGCACGCCGCCGAGCGACAGACGCACGAACTTGCGGTTCATCGCCCGCGCGATCGACTTGGCGAGCGAGGTCTTGCCGACTCCGGGAGGGCCCGCAAACGTCAGGATCGTCGCCTTCGGCTTCTTCACCAGCGCCCGCACGGCGAGGAACTCGAGGATGCGGTCCTTGATCTTTTCCAGGCCGTAATGGTCCTCGTTGAGGATCTGCTCGGCCTTCTTGAGGTCGCGGCTCTCCTTCGTCTTCTTGTACCAGGGAACCGCGATCAGCCAGTCGAGGTAGTTGCGCGAGACGGTCGCTTCGGCCGACATCGGCGGCATCGACTCGAGGCGCTTCAGTTCCTGGATGGCCTTTTCCTTGGCCTCGTCAGGCATGCGCGCCTGTTCGATCTTCTTCTTCAGTTCCTCGATTTCGTTCCCCTTCTCGTCCTTGCGGCCCAGTTCCTTCTGGATCGCCTTCATCTTCTCGTTGAGGTAGTACTCCTTCTGCGCCTTCTCCATCTGCTTCTTCACGCGAGACTGGATGCGGCGGTCCACCTGGAGCTTGTCGACCTCGGCTTCGAGGATGCCGGCGATGCGGTTCAGGCGCTCGAGCGGGGAGATGATTTCGAGCAGGTTCTGCTTCTCGTCGACGCCCACCAGCAGGTGCGCGGCGATCGTGTCGGCGAGCTTGTTCGCGTCGTCCACGCGGACGGCCGCGATCATCGCGTCGTACTGCAGGTTGTTCGAGAGCTTCACGTACTGTTCGAACAGCGACACGACGCGGGTCATTGTCGCTTCGGTGTCGCCGCCGGTTTCGCGCGGCCTGGCGACGACCTTCACGACGACCCGGTAGAACCCCTTGTCTTCCTTCCACTCGATCGCCCGGGCGCGGTCGATGCCTTCGACGAGCAGCTTGATGTTGCCGTCGGGCAGCTTCAGGCTCTGCACGACGTTGGCGACGCAGCCCATCGTGAAGATGTCGGCCGGCTGCGGATCGTCGACCTGCGCGTCATGCTGCGCCGCGAGGAAGATCCGCTTGTCCTTCATCAACGCATGTTCGAGCGCCCGCACCGACGACGGCCGGCCGATCACGAACGGCAGCATCATGTGCGGAAAGACGACGACGTCTCTGAGGGGAACGATCGGAAGGGTTTCGTAGAGTTCCATGAAGAGTTCTTACGGTGTCAATGCTGAATGACGAGGGCTGAACGCTGAACCGCAATCATTCGACAGTCAGCATTCAGCATTCAGCATTGACAGGATTCACCGTCAGCCGGCCTTCTCGATGAGCGTGGTAATTGGCTTCTCCTTGCTCATCACGACCTCGCGGGTGATCACGCACTCGCGGATCTTCTTCTGGCCGGGCAGGTTGTACATCAGGTCGAGCATGAGGTCTTCGATGATCATCCGCAGCCCGCGCGCGCCGATCTTGCGGGCGAGCGCCTGCTCGGCGATCGCCTCGAGCGCGTCGTCGGTGAAGCGGAGCTTCACGTTTTCGTACTCGAACAGCTTCTGGTACTGGCGCGTGATCGCGTTGCGCGGCTGAGTCAGGATCTGCACCAGCGCGGCGCGATCGAGTTCGTGCAGCGTGCCGAGCACCGGCAGCCGGCCCACGAACTCGGGGATCAGCCCGTACTTGATCAGGTCCTCGGGCTCGACCGCCTCGAGCGTGGTGCCGACGTCGCGGTTCGACAGCGACCTCACGTCGGCCTTGAAGCCAAGCGTCTTCTTCCCTGTTCGACGCTCGATCTGCTTGTCGAGTCCCACGAACGCCCCGCCGCAGATGAACAGGATGTTGGTGGTGTCGACCTGGAAGAACTCCTGGTGGGGGTGCTTGCGCCCGCCCTGCGGCGGAACGTTGGCGACGGTGCCCTCCAGGATCTTCAGCAGCGCCTGCTGGACCCCCTCGCCCGACACGTCGCGGGTGATCGAGGGGTTTTCGTCCTTGCGGCAGATCTTGTCGACCTCGTCGATGTAGATGATGCCCTGCTGCGCCTTTTCGATGTCGCCGCCGGCCGCCTGGAGCAGCTTGAGGATGATGTTCTCGACATCCTCGCCGACGTAGCCGGCCTCGGTCAGCGTCGTCGCGTCGACGATCGTGAAGGGGACCGACAGGAGCTTGGCCAGCGTCTGCGCCAGCAGCGTCTTGCCGGTGCCGGTCGGCCCGATCAGCAGGATGTTCGACTTCGTCAGCTCGATGTCGTTGCGGCCGCGCGACTGCTTCTGAATCTCGATCCGCTTGTAGTGGTTGTAGACGGCAACCGCCAGCTTGCGCTTGGTCTGTTCCTGGCCGATGACGTATTCGTCGAGGAACTTCTTGATGTCCTGCGGGACCGGCAGCGACGAGGATCGGGCGCCGCCGCGGGCTTCGAACTTGTTGTCATCCGCGATGATGTCGTTGCACACCTCGACACACTCATCGCAGATGAAGACCGTGGGCCCTGCAATGAGTTTGCGGACGTCGTTTTGATCCTTGTTGCAGAACGAGCAGCGGAGGATTTCGCCGTCGCCGGACTTTTTCACCATGGGAGTTGGATGGCAGATGACAGCCCGAGGGCTGCGCTACAGGCTACGCCTCGGCCCGATCGGCCGGACCTCCAGAGATCTGCTGTTATGCGCGTTTGCGGATGACATCATCAATAATACCGTATTCCTTCCCCTGTTCGGGGGACATGATGTAGTCCCGTTCGGTATCGTCCTGGATCCGCTTCAGCGGCTGGCCGGTGTGGTCCGCCAGGATCTGATTCAGGCGTTCCCGGGTCCGCAACAGCTCGCGCGCGTGAATGTCGATGTCGGTCGTCTGGCCCCCGAGCCCCTGCACCCACGGCTGGTGGATGAGGATACGCGAATTCGGCAGGGAGAACCGCTTTCCCTTCGCCCCCGCCGCCAGCAGCACCGCCGCTACCGACGCCGCCTGGCCGATGCAATATGTCTGCACGTCCGGCTTGATGAACTGCATGGTGTCGTAAATGGCCATGCCGGCCGTCACGACCCCCCCGGGGCTGTTGATGTAGAGGAGGATATCCCGGTCGGGATCTTCTGCCTCCAGGAAGAGCATTTGCGCAATGACCAGGTTGGCTACGTTGTCGTCGATCGGGGTGCCGACGAAAATGATGCTGTCCTTGAGCAGGCGCGAAAAGATGTCGTAAGCCCGTTCCCCGCGGTTGGTCTGCTCGACCACCATGGGGATGAGCTGCATACGTTCACTGGCCATAACAGATTGAATCCTTTTATCGGTCAGACGCGGCTCGCCCTTGAGAGCAGGAACTCGAGGGTCCGCTCGCGCCGGATCCCCGCATAAACCCGGCCAAGCCCCCCCTCTTTTTCGAGGCGGGCCCGGACGGCCGCCGGCGTCCGGCCTGTGCGAGACGCGTACCGGGCGATCTCTTCGTCGACCTCGGCGTCGCTCGCGGTGATGTTCTCGCGCCGGGCGACCTCATCCAGCAGCAAAGCGCTCTTGACCGCCTCGGCCGCGGCATCGCGCTGACGCTCCCGGAATTCTTCCCAGTTGATGTTGGTCTTCATCGGGTCGACCTGTTGTTCGATCAGACGGCGAACAAAGTCTTCGACCCGGCGGTCAACTTCCCGGTCGAGGAGCGAGGCCGGCACCGGGACGGTGACACGTTCGGCGAGCTGCCGGACCAGGTCCGCTCGAACTTCACGCTCGTTCTCGTGCATGAGCTGATGCTCGAGATCGGCGCGTACCCGCGCCCGCAGCGCCTCGAGGTTCTCGAAGTCCCCCAGGTCCTTCGCAAACTCGTCGTCGAGTTCGGGCACGACGCGCTTGCGAATGGCCTTGAGCGTGACGTCGTACTTGACCGTCGTCCCGGCGAGTTCCGAGATCGGATAGTCCGCCGGATAGTTGACGTCGAATGACTTCTGCTCACCGATGTTCATCCCGAGGAGCGCCTCATCGAATCCAGGCGGGTTGGCGGCCGCGCCCAGGTCGACGGTGACCCCTTCGTGACGATCGGTCTGAAGCTGGCCGTCCTCGCCGCTCGCGGTTCGTTCCAGATCGAGCTGGACCGAATCGCCGTGCTCCACCGGCCGGTCCTCGACCGGTTCGTACCGCGCCGACCGCTCGCGGAGCGTGTTCAGCGCGTCCTCGATCGCCGAGTCCTCGACGCGGTTGTCGGGCTGTTTCACGCTCAGCGTCGAGTAATCCCCCGGATCGATCGGGGCGACGGTCTCGAAGCTGGCGGTGAACTTCAGCGGCTGGCCTTCTTCGACGACGACGTCCTTGATGTCGGGCGTGTCGACCGGCTCGATCCCCTTGTCGCGCAGCGCCTCGTCGACGGCGCGCGGGATCAGGCCGTGGACCACGTCGTGAAGGATCTGGTCGCGGAACCGCTGGCGGACGACCTTCGCCGGCACCTTGCCGGGCCGGAAGCCGGGGATCCGCGCCGCCTTGCTGTAATCGCGGGCGATCTTCTCGATCTCGGCGTCGACGACGGCGCTGTCGATTTCGACCACCAGGTTCTTCTGGGTCTCGGATACGTCGATGAAGTCGGTTTTCATCTTTCTCGATTGTCAGGGGGAATCAATGCTCTGAGTATCGGCGAGAACAGCTTACCGCGGACGAGGCCTTCCGAATAGGTTTTGCGATCGAAGGCCGGCGGAGCCTGTTGCGCCGAAGCTCGCGGAGCGAGCGAAGGCGAATGCGAAAGGGGGGAGTCGAACCCCCATAGCCTCACGGCTACCGGATCCTAAGTCCGGCGCGTCTGCCAGTTCCGCCACTTTCGCGTACGGAGCGTCGGACCGGAAGACTCTAGTGTAACCCCCTTGCCCATCCTATTGCACATCCAGGCCGTGCGCCACGTGCCTCCGGCGACTCCGCCCCTCGACGCGCTGCGCTCGCCCGGACCCCGCCCCTCGACTCGCTGCGCTCGCTCGGGGCAGGGACCCCGGATCACTCGTAGTTCCGGGCCGCCGATTCCAGTTCCTGACTGATCTCGTTCGCAAGCGACGCTGGCGCGACGACCCTGGCCAATGCGCCGAAGCCAAGGATCCAGCTCTTGAGCGCCCAGTCATGGACGACGTGCAGCGTGAGGCGCAGGCCGCCGTCCTCGCGGTCGGCGATCTCCTGCGATGGGTGCCAGACCCGCTCGCGGACGTACCGGGCGATGCGCGGGGCGAACGCGATCTCCACGCGTTCCGGCGTGCCCTGGTTCACGCCGAGCGAATGCGCGAACGCATCGTCTGGCAGCTCGAGCGGCTCGAACCGCTCCTCCGTGAGCGAGAGCTGCTCGATCCGATCCACCGCGAACGTCCGCAGCTCGCCGTACTCCGGAACCATCCCAATGACGTACAGGCCGCCCTGGCCGAAGAGCAGCCGGTACGGTTCGAAGGTATAGGTCTTCTCACGGTTGCTCGAAAAGGAGTGATACCGCATCGTCACGCGCCGATGCTGCATCGTCGCTTCGAGCAGTTTCGCGACTTCCTTCGTCCGCGGCTCGGCGGCCTGCGTGCCCGGCTCCGCCTTGGCCTGCATGATGAGCGGCATCCGGTCGAGAAACTGTTTCATCCCCGGCGTCAGCGCGCCGGCGAGCTTGTCGAAGGCGCTGTGGACGTCGCGCTCGAACGGCGTGCCCGAGAGCCCCTCGACGAGCGTCCGCGAGAAGTAGAGCGCGGTCAGTTCGGCCAGCGTGAAGCCGGTGTCGTCGAGGCGCCTGAAGGCCTTCTGTTCGAGCGTCCAGTACTTCCGGCCGTCGTACGTCTCGTCGTAGAGCGGGAAGCCGGCCGTCTGGAGCGCCTCCAGGTCACGCCGGATCGTGCGCGTCGAGACGCCCGTCCGCTGCGCCAGATCGTCGATCGTGGCGCGTCTCGAGGCTTCCAGCTCCTTGAGGATGGACCACTGGCGGATCACTTCCGCATTTCTCGCCATCAGGACACCTGCGGGGTTCGAGCGCCTTCGAGCCGTGCGACGAATGCCTTGCGACGCTTGTTGCTCCGTGCGCCGTACCAGGCATGTGCGGGTCCCATCAGCGCGAAAGACGACGGAGAAAGAAAGGCGAGTTCCTTCGGCGCGAGCAGGGCGAAGAACATCGCGAACAGGCCGACACCGGCCGAGATCGTGTGATGCCACGCGAACATGCGGGCGTCGTAGGCTTCGAGCGGCGTCAGCTCGAGGGTCTTCCGCCGGCGGTGCGCGTGCAGGTACATCACCGCGAAGAGCGACATGAGGATGAAGAACCCGAGCCCGTACAGGACCGACGCTCGCGCCAGCTCGTCGAGCGACATCCGCGTCAGGTCCGGCCGCGCCTGCAGCCCGAACACTTCGAACATGAACGAATCGAACATGAACTTCAAAGGATAGATGTAGAGCAGCACGACGAAGAGCAACGCGCTGTTGAGCAGGATCGTGATGCCGTCCTGAAGCGGATACCGCTCGAAGAACGCATCGTGTTCGTGCCAGATCCAGACGAGCAGCGCGAAGCAGCAGGCAAACGCCGGGATCCCCTGGAGCAGCATGGTCAGTTCGGCATAGCTGCGCGGAACGTTGGCCGTGATCACGAGGAGCGTCAACGCGAAGCCGAATACCGCGTCGCTGAACTCCTCCAGCCGGGAGATCCGGTGCTTGCGCAGCATTCGCGAAATATACCCGCCTCCGCGCCTTTGGCGCTACGGCGGACCGCGGCGTGCGGCGTGCGGCGTGCGACGTGCGACGTGCGGTGCTGGGTGCGGTGCGGGGTGCGGGGTGCGGGGTGCGCGGCGTGCGGTGCTGGGTGCAGTGCGGGGTGCGGGGTGCAGCACCGAGCACCCAGCACCGCACCAGCACCAGCACCCCCGGGCACCAGCACCAGCACCCAGCACCCAGCACTACGGCGCCGTGACCTACCTTGTCACACGCCCCTTTTAGACTGCCTCTAGCAAACGGATGACGAGAGGGGAGCAGACGATGGCGCGGTTCGATGGGTCGGCGGCACTCAAGCTGGATTTCGGGGGGATGACGACGACGAGCGCCCCGGTGGGTGGGGGGCGGGGGCGGCTGCGGCTGGCGGTGCCGGGGGGCGCGCTGCGCGGCCCGGACAAATACAAGGTGCTCGAGCACCGGCGCCGGCAGGCGCAGATGAAGGCACGTCACTTGCTGGATCTGATGGAGGAGGCTCGATAGCCATGACGAACTGCACGCACGGCAACGGTCG
>DASWVN010000147.1:0-24193 GCA_036401215.1 Vicinamibacterales bacterium
ATTCTCGCTGGCTGCTGCCGAGCCGGGCCGGCCGCCGAACAGAACACCCGTCCCGAATTTTTTCCTTGCCGGCGACTGGACGGATACGGGTTTGCCAAGCACCATAGAGAGCGGAGTCGTAAGCGGAAAGCGGGCAGCCGAGGAGGTCCTGCGGACCAGAAACTCCGAACTATGAACTCCGAACTACGAACTGGAGGCGATTCACGGTTCGCAGTTCTCAGTTCATAGTTCGGAGTTCATAGTTCGGAGTTTCTGAGCCGTCGGCAAAACCCCTCTGTTCAAAATGAAATCGATCGTCGTCCACTATCAGGAGATCGCATTAAAAGGGAACAACCGTCCCTGGTTCGTGTCGAGGCTCGCGCGCAATCTGCGGCTCGCCACGAAGGACGTCGGCGTGCGTGAAGTTCGGGTCCTGATGGGACGGATGGAACTCGTGCTCGACCCGTCCGCCGGTTGGGACGCCGTGCGCGACCGCGTGTCGCGCGTCTTTGGTATCGCGAACTTCGCCCGCGCGGGATCGGCGCCGCTCGAGATCGAGGCGATCACGAACGCCATCCTCGAGGACCTTGGCGACACGCAGACATCCAGCTTCCGGATCTCCGCGCGGCGGGCCGACAAGCGGTTTCCGCTCACGTCGCCGCAGATGGAGCGGCTGATCGGCGGACGGGTCCAGGAGGCGCGGGGGTGGACAGTCGATCTGTCGAACCCCGAGCTGACGATCCACGTCGAGGCGCTCACCGACGAGGCCTTCTACTACTTCGGCAAGGAACGGGGCGCCGGCGGGCTGCCGGTCGGGACAAGCGGACGGGTCGCCTGCCTGCTCTCCGGCGGAATCGATTCACCGGTTGCCGCATGGCGGATGATGCGGCGCGGGTGCCGGGTCCTGTTCGTCCACTTCCACAGCTACCCGATCCTGTCGCGGGCCTCGCAGGAAAAGGCGCGCGAACTCGTCACGCTGCTGACCACCTATCAATACGACTCGCGTCTGTTCCTCGTGGCCTTCGGCGAGATCCAGCAGCGCGTGGTGCTCGCCGTCGCTCCGCCGCTGCGCGTCGTGATCTACCGCCGCCTCATGATGCGGATCGCGGAAGCGATCGCGCGGCGAAACCGCGCCCAGGCGCTCGTCACCGGCGAGGTCGTCGGACAGGTGGCGTCGCAAACGCTCGAGAACATGGCCGCCATCAACCGGGTCGTCGAGATGCCGGTGCTCCGCCCCCTGGTCGGCATGGACAAGGACGAAATCAGCGCGGAAGCCGAGCGGCTGGGCACGTATCCCATCTCGATCATCCCCGACCAGGACTGCTGCACCCTGTTCACGCCGCGGCATCCCGCAACCAAGGCGCGGCTGCTCGACGTCGAGCGCGCCGAAGCGGCGCTCCCGATGGACGAACTTGTGGAACGCGCGGTCGCAGAGGCGCAGTTGGAGGAGTTCCATTTCCCTGCGGTACAATCGCCCGTTGGAGGTCAGCAATCGTGAAGATAAGTGCAGGCAAGCTCGCGGGCATGAAAGCCGTCTCCGATTCGCGCGGCGTGATCGCCGCGGCAGCGATGGATCAGCGCGGCTCACTCAAGAAAGCGCTCGCGAAGGAAAAGGGAGGCGACGTCGGCGACAAGGACATGGAGGAGTTCAAGGTCCATGTCACCGAAGTGCTGACGCGTCATGCCAGCGCGATCCTGCTGGATCCCGAGTGGGGCCTTCCCGCCAGCAAGCGCCGGGCGAAGGATGCCGGGCTGCTGTTGGCCTACGAAAAGACCGGGTACGACGCCACGACCCCGGGACGTCTGCCCGACCTGCTCGACGTCTGGTCGGTACGCCGTCTCGAGGAGGCGGGCGCCGACTGCATCAAGATCCTGCTGTACTACACGCCATTCGATCCGAAGCACATCAACGACCACAAGCACGCCTGGGTCGAGCGGATCGGTGACGAGTGCCGCGCCAACGACATCCCCTTCTTCCTCGAGTTCGTCGGCTACGAGGAAGGAGCCGACGAGAAGGGCTTCGACTACGCGAAGAAGAAGCCCGAGATCGTCACGAAGAGCATGGAAGAGTTCACCAAGGACCGGTACGGCGTCGACGTCATGAAGGTCGAGGTCCCGGTGAACATGAAGTTCGTCGAGGGAGCCCAGGCCTTCACGGGCCAGAAGGCTTACTCGAAACAGGAAGCGATGGATCACTTCCGCCGCGCCGCGGACGTGGCCACCAAACCCTTCATCTATCTCTCGGCCGGCGTGAGCAACGCGGAGTTCACCGAGTCGCTTGAACTGGCCGCCGAAGCCAGCACGCGCTTCTCCGGCGTGCTCTGCGGACGGGCGACGTGGAAGGACGGGATCCCCGTGTTCGGCAAGCAGGGGCCCGACGCGTTCCGCAAGTGGCTCGAGGATCAGGGCGTCAAGAACATCAACAACGTCAACGAACGCCTGAAACCAGCTCGGCCCTGGTTTGAGTTTTATGGGGCGAAGTCGGCAGACGAGCTCGCCTGAGCTCGCGGTCGCTCGCGTATCAATGCTGAATGCTGAATGACGAATGCTGAAACGTATTTCTCATTCAGCATTCAGCATTCGTCATTCAGCATTGACAGCTTTCCGGACGACGGCCGACGCGCTTCCGCGGGCTGTCGTCACCCTCAACTCCGTCCCCGGCTCAACGAAATCCCTCTGCACGTAGCCGAGCGCCATCCGCTTGCCGAGTCGCGGTGAGTCGACGACGCTCGTGATCCGGCCGATCTCGCGGTCGCCGGCAAACAGGCGATCGTCGCGCTTTGCGTCCCCCTCTACCTCGAGACTGACCAGCTTTTTCGCGACGCGTCCGCCTCCGCGGTGGAGCACGCGGATGATGACCTCCTGACCGACGTAACAACCCTTGGTCATGCTGATCGCACGATCCTCGATCCCCGCCTCCAGCGGGATCGTCGTCGTATCCATGTCGACGAGGAACTTCGGGATCCCGGCCTCGACGCGCGTGACCTCGACATCGGCTGGATCGACTTGCACGCCCCCCGCGCGCTCGAGCGCATCGCCGACGGCGTCGGCCGACTCCACGGGAACGATCAGGTCCACGCCCGCCACGCCGAGGTCGCTGCTCGGCAGCGTATGAAGCGGTGGCACCCACGCTGGATCAGCCGATGCCGCTGCGAGGACGTCCTGCGCCCGTGGACCATACAGCCCGATCTGCGCCCACGTCGACGTGACGTTTTCGACGGTCACGTCCTCGGCGATGATGAACTTGTCGAGATGCTCGACGACCGTCGTGACGACCGGCCGTTCGACGTCCATCAGGAGCAGATCCCCGAGGTCGAAGACGCGCATGTCGGAGATCATCCGTCCCTGCGGAGTCAGCAGCGTCGCGTAGCACCAGCCGCCCGGCTGCAGCGCGACGATGTCGTTCGAAAGCAGGCCGTGCAGGTAGGCTTTGCCGTCGGGGCCCCGCAGCGCGATCCGCCCCCGGTCGTCCCTGGGAAGCCATCCCGCTCCCTCGTATAGTGCTGATATTCTCAATACATGCCCTTTTTGCGCCATTGTACTGCCCTGGTCCTGTGTGCCGCGGTCTCGGTGAGCCTCGCCCTGGCGCAGAATCCTGGAGCGCAGAACAACACCGGCGGGGCCGAGTTCCTCATTTTTGTGGGCGGACGGCAGGCCGGCAGCGAGCAGGTGAATCTTGCACGGTCCGGAGGCAACTGGATCATCACCTCGACTGGTCAGCTGGCCTCTCCGGTCGAGCTGACGATCAACCGGTTCGAGGTGAAGTACGCGGCCGACTGGCAGCCGCTCGAACTGACGATCGACGCCACGATGGGGGGAAAACCGCTGGGGCTCGCCACGTCGTTCGGGATGACGACAGCCATCAACGAGATCACCCAGGGGGGCACGACCAACTCCAAGACCGACCAGATCTCGGCGCGCACCGTCGTCCTGCCGAACAACTTCTTCGCCGCCTATGAAGCGCTCGCCGCGAGGCTCGCCACGGCGGCCGCGGGAACCGAGCTGCCGGTCTACGTCGCGCCGCAGGCGGAGATCAAGGCGGTCGTGAAGACCGTCGCAGCGGAACAGGTGAAGACGACCAACGGCACGATTGATCTGCGGAAGTTCGATCTCGTCTTCGAGAACCCGGGCGGTCCGCTTCCGGCGGCGGTCACGATCGACGCGCGTAACAGACTGGCGCGTGTCGAGATCCCGGCAGCCGGCCTGAGTGTCGTGCGCACCGACCTGGCCGGGGTCTCGACGCGGACGGAGACGTCACGCAACCCGACCGACACCGACGTCCGGATCCCCGCGCTCGGGTTCGGCCTGGCCGGCACGATCACGACGCCGCCCCAGGTCGCCGGACGCCTCCGCTATCCGGCCGTCGTCCTCGTCCCCGGTTCCGGCCAGGTGGATCGGGAGGTCAACGTCTTCGGCATCCCGATCTTCACGCAGCTGGCCGGGGCGCTCGCGGAACGCGGCTTCGTGGTGCTTCGCTACGACAAGCGGGCCGTCGGCCAGAGCGGCGGACGCGCGGAGCGCGCCACGCTGAACGACTACGCCGAGGACGTTCTCGCCGCCGTCCGCTACCTGCGCTCGCGGAAGGACGTCGATCGCAATCGCATCGCGGTGGTCGGTCACAGCGAAGGAGGCGCCGTCGGAATGCTCGCCGCGAAGAAGGAGGACGATGACATCAAAGCGCTCGTGTTGATCGCGGCGCCTGGCACGCGCGGATCGGAGCTGATCCTCGAACAGCAGCAGTACGCCTTTGATGCGCTCAACCTGAGCGAAGAGGAACGGAAGCAGAAACTCGACGTGCAGCAGCGGATTCAGACCGCCGTCCTCACGGGTGTTGGCTGGGAGGGGCTCCCGGCCGAATACCGGCGGGCCGCCGACACGCCGTGGTTCAAGAGCCTGCTCGAGTTCAATCCGGCCGAAGTCATGAAGGACGTCGAACAGCCGGTCCTGATCATCCAGGGTGATCTCGACAAGCAGGTCGCTCCCCATCACGCGGAAAAGCTCGCCGACCTGGCCCGAAAGCGCGACGATAAGGCCCCTGTCGAAGTGCTGCACCTTCCGGGCGTCAATCACCTGCTGGTCCCCGCGAAAACGGGAGACCCGGCGGAATACCCCACCCTGCCCGAGAAGCAGGTCGTCTCCGCCATCCCCGACAAGATCGCCGAATTCCTGAACAGCGCGATCCGCTGACCGCCCCGCGCACCCACCGCACCGCGGACCGCGGACCGCGCACCCCGCACCGCGGACCCCGCACCCCGCACCGCGGACCCCGCACCCCGCACCGCGGACCCCGGACCCCGGACCCCGGACCCCGGACCCCGGACCCCGCACCCACCGCACCGCGGACCGCGCACCGCGGACCGCGCACCCCGGACCCCGGACTGCTGTAAACTCTGCGGCATGAGAGTCGGGATCCCCCGTGAGACGTGGCCCGGCGAGACCCGGGTTGCCGTCATCCCCGCGGCCGTTCCAACGCTGACCAAGGCAGGCCTGAACATCATCGTGGAGCAAGGGGCCGGCGTCGCTGCCGGATTCCCCGATGACGCTTATCGAGCCCATGGAGCCGCGATCGGCTCGCGCCAGGAGGTCTTCGAGAGCGAGATCATCCTGCAGGTACGATCCGCGCCCGGTGACCCTGGCTCGCTGCGAGCGGGCCAGACCGTCATCGGCTTCGCAGACCCCCTCGGTTCTCCCTCCGGCATATCCACCCTCGCCAGCACCGGCGCCACGCTTCTCTCCATGGAACTGATGCCACGTATCACACGGGCCCAAAGCATGGACGCGCTGTCGTCGATGGCGACGGTTGCGGGCTACAAGGGGGTGCTGCTGGCGGCCGTGGCGCTGCCCCGGATGTTCCCGATGCTGATGACCGCGGCCGGCACCATCACGCCGGCGCGCGTATTCGTCATCGGGGCTGGCGTCGCCGGCCTCCAGGCGATCGCGACCGCCCGCCGGCTCGGCGCCAAGGTCGAGGCCTACGACGTGCGTCCCGCGGTCAAGGAGCAGGTCCAGAGCATGGGGGCCAAATTCGTGGAGCTGCCCATCGAATCGCAGGACGCCGAAGACAAGGGGGGCTACGCCAGGGCGCAGGACGAGAGCTTCTATCAGCGCCAGCGGGAGATGATGCTCAAGGTCGTCGCGGCCAGTGACGTCGTCGTCACGACCGCCCTGATCCCCGGGCGGCCCGCGCCAAAGCTGATCACGACGGAGATGGTCGAAGCCATGGAGCCGGGTTCGGTCATCGTCGATCTCGCCGCCGAGCGCGGCGGCAACTGCGAACTGACGGTGCCGGACCAGGACGTCGTCCACAAAGGGGTGACGATCATCGGGCCGTCGAATCCCGCTGCGCTCGTGCCGTATCACGCCAGCCAGATGTATTCGAAGAACATCATCACGTTCCTGCTGCACCTGCTCGGCAAGGAAGGCGCGCAGCAGCCGGCGGTGCCGATCGATCCGGCCGACGAGATCACCCGGGAGACGCTGCTCACGCGTGGAGGCGAGGTGGTTCACCCGCGGGTCAAAGAGCTTCTGGCCCAGAGTCGCTGAGGAGACCTGATGGACGCTTTCGTTGCTTCCCTGACCGTATTCGTGCTCGCCATTTTCATCGGCTTCGAGATCATCAACAAAGTCCCCCCGCTGCTGCATACGCCGCTCATGTCGGGATCCAACGCCATTTCGGGGATCACCGTCATCGGCGCCATGCTGTCGGTCGCGACCCCGAACAAGGTCTCGACCGCGCTGGGATTCATCGCCATCGTCTTTGCCACCGTCAACGTGGTCGGCGGCTTCCTCGTGACACATCGCATGCTGGGCATGTTCAAGAGGAAGGACTGAGGATGAACCACGCGCTCATCAATCTCTGCTACCTGGCGGCGTCCGTACTTTTCATCTTCGGGCTCAAGGGGCTGACCCATCCCCGCACCGCGGTCCGCGGCAACATGCTGGGCGCGCTCGGCATGCTGCTGGCGGTGATCGCGACGTTCTTCTATCGCGACGCCTTCGGTCACAGTCCGCTCGAAGCGATCGGACTGGTCATGGCGGCCGTCCTCATCGGCGCCATCATCGGCGCGGTCCTCGCGCTGAAGATCCAGATGACGGCGATGCCGCAGATGGTGGCGCTGCTCAATGGCTTCGGCGGCGCCGCGTCCGTTCTCGTCGCGGGAGCGGCGCTCTCCGATCTTCGAAGCGAGCCGACGCTCGTCGTCATGATCGCGACCGCCGCATCCGGGCTGATCGGAGCGGTCACGTTCTTTGGCAGCCTCGTGGCGTTCGACAAGCTCCAGGAGATGTTCCTGCCGGGCAAGCCGATCCTGTTTCCGGGTCAGCAGATGGTCAACCTCGCGCTCGGGCTGGTCGTCATCGCGCTGTCGGCCTGGCTCGCCATGAACCCCGGGCCCGACGCCAGCATGATCTACTGGACGATCGTCGGGCTCTCCGGCGTACTGGGCGTGCTGCTCACGATCCCGATCGGGGGCGCCGACATGCCGGTCGCGATCGCGCTCCTGAACTCTTACTCGGGCCTCGCCGGGGCGGCGACCGGGTTCGTGCTCGACAACGAGGTCCTGATCATCACCGGGTCGCTCGTCGGCGCGTCAGGGATCATCCTCTCCCAGATCATGTGCAAGGCCATGAATCGCTCGCTGGCCAACGTGCTGATGGGGAACATCGCGGCATCCTCGGGCGGGCTGGCGGCCGACGAAGTCTATGCCGGCAAGGTCAAGTCAGCAACCGCCGACGACCTGGCCATGGTGTTCGATGGGGCGCGACGGGTGGTGATCGTGCCAGGGTACGGGTTGGCGGTGTCGCAGGCGCAGCACGCGGTGCGTGACCTGATGAATCTCCTCGAGAGCCATGGGACGGAAGTCGAGTTCGCCATCCATCCCGTCGCCGGACGCATGCCCGGCCACATGAACGTGCTGCTCGCCGAAGCGGACATCCCCTACGACAAGCTGAAGGAGATGGACGAAATCAACCCGTCCTTCCAGCAGACCGACGTCGCCGTCGTCATCGGCGCCAACGACGTCGTCAATCCGCTGGCCCGAACGGACCCGTCCAGCCCGATCGCAGGCATGCCGATTCTCGACGTCGACAAAGCCCGGACCGTCGTGGTCATCAAGCGCAGCCTGAGCCCGGGGTTCGCGGGCATCCCGAACCCGCTGTTCGCGGCCGACAATACCCTGATGTACTTCGCCGACGGCAAGAAAGCGATCGTGGACCTGATCGCCGCGATCAAAGCGGCGTAGGAACTGAGGCTGGAGACCCGTTATCATCTACGCACGTCCATGTGGATCCTGAGAACACCCGACGGCGCCGAACCCGCCGTGACCTTCCGGCTCCTGCCCGGGAACATCAAAACCATTGGCCGCGCGGTAGGCGTGGACTTCATCGTCGATGCGAGCCTCGTGTCGCGCGTGCACTGCCGCCTGACGGCCGGCGCAAGCGAGATCGAGGTCCTCGATCTCGACAGCACGAATGGCACGTTCGTCAACGGGCTGCCGGTTCAGAAGCGGGCGCTCGTCAAGGCGGGTGACCGGATCGGGGTGGGACGGCTGGAACTGGAAGTCAGGAACGTCGAAAATTAGGAATTGGGAATTGGGAATTGGGAATTGACAGGCGACTTGCTCGAGCCGTCCGTACGGACGATTCCAACTCCCAACTCCCAACTCCCAACTCCCAACTCCCAATCTCAATTCAGAAACGGGTTCGTCATCTTCTCCTTCCCGATCGTCGTCGGCTCGCCGTGGCCTGAGTAGACGGGCGTCCCGTCTGGAAAGCTGAAAAGCACTTCGCGAATCGAGCGGAGGAGCGTCTCCGTATCGCCGCCCGGCAGATCCGTGCGGCCGATGCTTCCCGCAAAGAGGGTGTCACCGACGATCAGGATGCGGCGATCGGTGGGGCCGACGATCCTTGGATCGCCGTTGACCGCGAGCGCAACGCCTCCCGCGGAATGACCCGGCGTGTGGAACACGGAGATCTCGTACTCGCCGAACCTGAATCTCTGATTCTCCTCGTAGAAGTGATCCACGGGCGGCTGCGGCTCGACCTTGATCCCGAACATCGCCCCCTGTTGCACCACCGCGCGGTACAGCGAGTTGTCAGCCTCGTGCAGCCACACCGGCACGTTCAACGCCGCTTTCGCCTCCGCCACTCCTGTGACGTGATCCAGATGAGCGTGGGTGAGCAGGATGGCCGTGATCTTCAGCGAGTGTTGCGCCGCCGCGGCCAGCAGCTGGTCGACTTCGTCGCCCGGATCGATCAGGACCCCTTCACGTGTCACTTCGCATCCCAGGACGTATCCGTTCTTCATGAACGGCGGCACTGCACGGGTTTCGAGAATCATGAGCCTCCGAAAGCTCTATTTTCGCATTCCGGTACGAGATGCCGAAGACCTCCTATACCGAAGCGAAGCGGATCCACACCAGTATGCTGGCGGCTGCGGAGAAGCGCCTCCTGATCTGGATCGCGAAACGATTGCCGGCGTCGATCAATTCTGACCACCTGACGGCACTTGCGGGTGTCGCGATGGCCGGCGCCGGGGCCTGCTACTGGATCGGTCCTGCCTCGCCTGCCGCGATGGGCATGGCGATCCTGATGCTGGCGGCAAACTGGTTCGGCGACAGCCTCGACGGCACGGTAGCCCGTGTTCGTCACCACGAACGTCCGCGGTATGGCTTCTATGTCGACCACGTGCTCGATGTCGTCGGGATCCTGTTCCTGTTCGCCGGGTTCGCTCTCGGCGGGATCATGACGCCGATCATCGCCGCCGGTTTTCTCATCGCCTACTACATGCTGATGGTCGAGATCGCGCTGGCGACACACGTCCTGGGAGAGTTCAGGATCTCGTTCTGGAAATTCGGTCCGACCGAACTGCGGATCCTGCTCGTCGTGGGCACGCTGCAGCTGTTGCGATCGCCATACGTCTCGATTGCCGGCGAGCAGTATCTGCTGTTCGATGTCGGCGGGATCGTCGCGATCGTGTCGCTGCTCGCCACGTTCATCGCATCGTCGGTCAAAAATGGACGCGTTCTGTTCCGTCTGGAGCCGCTGCCCAGGCGTCAGCAGCCTGGCAGAGTGTCCAGGATGCGCTTCGAAGAATTAGAATCAAGAGGATGGTCCTCATAGCCGTAGATGATCTCCTCTTCTCGTCCAAAATTCGTGCGACCGCGAAGCAGGTGGGTGTCGAACTCGCGTTCGCCCGTACGCCGTCCGATATCCTCCAGCAGGCCCGCACGCTGAAACCCTCGCTCGTGATCTTCGACGTCAACAGCGCCAAGGCAGACCCCATCAACACGGTGGCGGCGCTGAAGGCCGATCCCGAGTTGAAAGACATCCCGACCACGGGATTCGTATCGCACGTCAACACGGAGCTGATCATGGCGGCGCGAAGGGCCGGGATGGACGAGGTGATGGCCCGCAGCGCCTTCGTCGCGAACCTGCCCCAGATCCTCACCGAAAAGGAACCGCGCAATTGACCCCCGCCGAGATCCAGGCAGCGGCGGGGCGTATTCGTGGGCGCGTCCTGCGCACCCCCGTGCGTTACTCCGGCTGGTTGTCGGAAGCGTCGGGCGGCGAGGTCTTTCTCAAGCTGGAGACGCTACAGCCGACGTTTTCCTACAAGATCCGCGGCGCCACGAACGCCGTCCTGAGGCTTGCGGCCGAATCCCCCGGCACGTCCATCGTGACCGCGTCGGCCGGTAATCACGGGCGTGCCATGGCGCATGCGGCCCGCGCCGCGGGCATCCCGCTGGTCGTCTACGCTCCTGAGGATGCGCCGCGCACGAAGCTCGACGCGATCCGCGCGCTCGGCGCCGAACTCCACTGCTGCCGGGACTTCGACGACGCGGAGCGGCAGGCGAAAGCGCATGCCGGGCGTCACAATGCGACGTTCGTGTCGCCTTACGCGCACCCGAACGTCATCGCGGGCGCCGGCACGACCGGGCTCGAGATCCTCGAGGACCTGCCCGATGTGGACGTCATCGTCGTATCCGTCGGCGGAGGAGGGCTGATCAGCGGAGTTGCGATCGCAACCGAAGGCCGGACGGAGACGGCTGGCGTCGAAGTCGCCGCCTCGACACCGTTCACGACGAGCCTCGCCGCCGGACGGATCACGCAAATCGAGGTCGGCCAGACGCTCGCCGATGGAGTGAGCGGAAACCTCGATCCCGAGACGCCGACGTTCGATATCGTCCGCGAGCGCGTCCGTCGAATCGCCGTCATCCCGGAAGACGAACTGATCTCCGCGATGCGCGAAGCCGCCCATCACGAGCGGCTGATCGTCGAGGGCGCCGCCGCCGTCGCGCTCGCCGGGATTGCGACGCGCAAGCTCGATCTCGAGGGTCGGAAAGTCGCGGTCGTCGTGTCCGGCGCCAACATCGACCTCGACAAGTGGGCGAAACTCGTCGCGTGACTGATCTCGGGCGGCTTCGTCGGCCGACAGCCACCCGGCGCTGAACGCGCCGACGGCCCTGCGGGATCACAAAGGACACGAAGAACACAAGGGACACGAAGAGAAACACAATTAATTTGCGTTGCGATCTCTCTTTGTGTCCTTTGTGTTCTTTGTGGTCGTCGTGTCCGCAGCCGTCGGCCTCGTGACACCACCAGTGGCTGCCGCTCGGGATCAGTCAGCGGATGAAGCCCCAGTACAGGGCAAGAACAAGGAGCGCGACACCGCCAGCGCCAGCGATCCACACCATGGGCGGGACTTTATCGGCGTCGTCGTCCACTGGCAGCAAGTAGTCGTCGGCGTGCTTCTCGACGCGGACGTCGAGCGCCACTGCGACCTTCCGGAGTTCCGCCGACATGGACGCGGCGCTCTGAAAACGGGCGTCGAGGTCCTTGGCGAGTGCGCGCATGACGATCGCGTCCAGGTCCGCCGGCACGTCGGGATTGATCGACGACGGAGGCTGAGGCGTGTGGCGGATGACGTTCATGACGCTCTCGGACACCGTCGGCGCGCCGAACGGACTGCGCCCGGTGAGCATCTCGTAGAGCAGCGTGCCGAGCGAGAACAGGTCGGCGCGGCCGTCGGTCTCACCGCCGAGCGCCTGTTCCGGCGCCATGTAGCTGACGATCGATACGTCCTCAGCCGGCAGCGAATCGGGTGACGACGCGGCCGCCCGGCGCACGTTCCCGCCGCGCGTCCACCGCCACATCCCGAAATCGAGAAGCTTGGCGCTCCCCTTCGCCGTCACGCCCACCGTGTCGGGGCGGAGATCTCCGTGCAGCACGCCGTTGGCGTGCCCGTCGGCGAGCGCGTCGGCCATCTGAATGCTCAACTCGACCGCGCGCGCGGGATTCATCGGCCGTCCGGCCATCTCCTCGCGCAGCGGTGCGCCCACCGCGAACTCGTAGGCGAAATAGCTGACGCCGTCGGCCTGTGCGGCCTCGAAGAGCGCCGCGATGTTGGGGTGCGACAGGCTGGCGGCCAGCCGCGCCTCGTCGAACAACGCCACGCGACGGGTGTCGTCGGCCACCAGGTCGGGATAGAGGATCTTCAATGCGACGGTACGCCCGACCTTCGTGTCGCGAGCGCGGTAGACCTCGCCGATGGCTTCGCGGCCGATCAGTTCGAGGAGGTTGTAGTGGGCAATGGAGCGTTCGGTCAACAGTGTGAATTATAGCGGTCGAGACAAGGGGGGCTGGCCGCCGGGAAACTCCGAACTATGAACTCCGAACTCCGAACTGTGAACTCCGAACTGTGAACTCCGAACTGTGAACTCCGAACTATGAACCAGGATCCGTAGTTCGTAGTTCGGCGTTCATAGTTCGGAGTTTCTGTGAACTACTTCCGCGGTGGCTGTGCCGGGCGCAACTCGACCCGGCTCGGCAGGCTTCGCGCGGGCATCTCCAGGAGATCGATGATGACCTGCGCCACATCCTCGGGCGTGGTGGCCCATCCCCGCTTATCCCCGCCTCGCCCCATGAATTCCGTGGCGACCGAACCGGGCATCACGTAGCTGACGCGGATCCCGTCGTAGCGGACCTCCTGCATCAATGCCTCGCTGAAGTGGTTGAGCGCCGCCTTGGATGCGCAATACGCCGCCCCCTGGGCGAAGGCGTTCTTGCCGGCAAGGCTGCTGATGTTGATGATCCACCCGCCGCCCCGTTTGCGGAGTTCCGGGATCGCGGCGCGGCAGAAGTAGAAGACGCCGCTCACGTTCGTGTCGATCACCTGCTGCCATTGATCGATCGTCATGTCGGCGACGTTGACGAAGGCCCCCACGCCGGCGTTGTTCACGAGAATGTCCAGGCCGCCGAAGGCACGGACGGTCTCGCCCACCGCGCGTTCGACGTCATCGGGCCGCCGCACATCGGCGCGGATCTGGATCAGGTTCTGCGCGGTCGGCCCGCCGCCCGACCGGCTCGTGGATGCCACGGACGCGCCGCGATCGGCCAGCGCGCGCGCGATCGCCGCTCCGATCCCCTTCGAACCACCCGTGACGAGCGCAACCTTTCCGGACAGGTTTGGTATTTCCATGAATTAGAGCCTATCTCATTAGCTTCCGGGCGAGACGGTGCGAACGAGGGACTGCAGGGGAGTCCGAGAAGCGAGCAGAAGCGAGCGAGCAGAAGCGAGCGAGCCGTGCGAGCGAGCCACGCGACCGGAGCGAGCCGGCGGAGCGGCGAGCGAGGGCGCGTGTAGGGGAGTTCGAGGGGCGAAGCCCCTCGGACTAGAATGTTCAATCCGCATGTCGGTCATCGCCATCATCGGCGCCGGCGCTCTCGGTGGCGCGCTCGCGCAGAAACTCGCACAACGCAGGCGTGTGCGCGAGATCCGGCTCATCGATCCGGAAGAGCCGGTCGCACGTGGCAAAGCGCTCGACATCCTCCAGTCGGGCCCGGTCGACGAGTTCAGCGCCACGCTGACGGCCTACGGGTCCATTCACGCCGCCGTTGGCGCGGACGCGATCGCGATTGCCGACTCGGTGTCAGGGGTGGAACACGCCGGCGAGGCCGGTCTGGCCCTTGTTCGACAGGTTCACGCCGCGGGGGCCTCATCGCCGATCGTTTTTGCTGGTGGGACACAGCGCGAACTGATGGTGCGCTGCGTGCGCGAGCTTCACCTGCCGTCCGAACGCCTCGTCGGATCCGCGCCCGCGGCGCTCGCGTCCGCGGTCCGCGCGCTGTGCGCCGTCGTCATCGACACGTCCGCCGTCGAGATCTCGCTGCAGGTCGTAGGCGTCCCGCCCCGAGGCGCCGTGGTCGCCTGGGAGGAGGCCGCGGCTGCCGGGGAGCCGCTCACCGCCCTGATGGGCGCGCATGAAATCAGCGCCGTCTCCGCACGCGTCCCGAGCCTCTGGCCGCCGGGCCCGTATGCGTTGGCATCAGCCGGCGCACGGGTCGCCGAAGCGCTCTGCTTCAGCTCGCGGCGCCGTTATTCGTGTTTCGTGGACGTGGGCCGCGGCAAGATCGCCGCGATGCCGGTGGAACTCGGTCCCAGCGGCATCAAGCGGATCTTCGAGCCAACGCTCTCCCCCCTCGAACGCACCGCACTCGAAAACGCCATCGAAGCCGGATAGCCGTCGGGAAATCACAGGCAAAGAAAAGGGCCAGCACCAGCCAGCCCGTTTTCCCTACCGTGTTTCCGCCTGTGTTTCTTCTGTGTTTCTTCCGTGGCTTCTATCTGCGGTGTCTCCTCTGCGGCCTTAATGCACTTCGCGCTCGTGCAGTGTCAGCGCGCCGGCGAAGTCGCCGAGGTGCTTGCGCAGGATCAGGCGGCCGCGGTGCAGACGCGACTTCAGCGTCTGCGGCTTGACCTTCAGCACCGCGCTTGCCTCCTCGGTCGACAGCCCCTGGATGTCACGCAGGATCACCGGCGTGCGGTAGACCTCGGGCAGCAGCTGCAGCGCCCCGATCAGCCGCTCGCGCATCTGAGCGCGGAGCACATGATCGTCCGCGAGCGACGACCAGTCCTGCGGCTCCAGGCGCGAAACGTCGCCGTTATCGTTTGTGACTTCCGCAACCTGCACCTCGTTCGGACGGCTGTAGCGACTCGTGCGCAGACGCGACATTGCCGTGTTGAAGGTGATCCGGTAGATCCACGACGAGAGCGCGGCGTCGCCGCGGAACCCGCCGATCTTGCGGTGGACCTTCATCAAAACGTCCTGGGCGACCTCTTCGGCGTCCTCCCAGTTCTTCAGATATCGGAAAGCCAGTTGGTGGATTCGCGGGCCATATCTCGATGAAAGCTCGTTAACAGCCGAGCTGTCCCCCGCCTGCATCCGGCCAATCAGCTCCCGTTCCGTCTCAGCCTGTGGCATTGGGACCTCCGTGTAGGGACTAGAACACCCCAGGAGAGCCCTTTTATTCCGAACACTGTTCAATTCGAGTAAATAACTGAAAATAAAGGAGATATTCGGCCTGTTCAGGATCCAGGCTCGCGGGTCGGTTCGAAGACTTGCCGGAAAGACAGCTCAACAGTATCCACTACCTCATTCATTTCCACTCGTCGGCCGAGAACGCGCTCGAGCGAGGTGACCCCCTTGTCGGTGATGCCGCAGGGGACGATGAAGTCGAAGTGGGAGAGCGTCGTGTTGACGTTGAACGCGAACCCGTGGCTGGTGACCCATTTGGCGATCCGGACGCCGATGGCCGCCAGCTTCTCGTTGCCCACCCAGGCGCCGGTCAGCCCCGGGAGGCGCCCGGCCTGGACGCCAAACGCGGCCGCCGCGCGGATCATCACTTCTTCGATGTCGCGCACGTAGGCGTGCACGTCGCAGCGATCCGGCTTGAGATCGAGGATCGGGTAGCCGACCAGCTGGCCGGGACCGTGGTAGGTCACGTCGCCCCCTCGTCCGGTTTCGAAGACTTCGACACCCGCGGCCTCGAGCGCCGCCGGCGCAGCGACGATGTTGGATCGATTGTTCCTCGTCTTGACGCCGAGGGTGATGACAGGCGGGTGCTCGAGGAGCAGCAACTGATCGGGGATCTCACCCGCTTTCCGCTTCTCGACGAGTTCCTTCTGAATCTCCAGGCCCTCAGCATAGGAGATCATGCCGAGGCGCCTGACTTCTATCTCGCGCACGTGAAACTCAGAACTGCGAACTCCGAAACTCCGAACTCCGAAACTCCGAACTCAGTTCTTAGTTCGGAGTTCATAGTTCGGAGTTTCCTGCTCTCCCGCTACATCCAGCCTTCGTCGAAGTTCTCCAACCGTTCCTTGATGAACGCCAGGAACCGCCCCGCATCCGCCCCGTCGATCAGCCGGTGGTCGTAGCCGAGGCTCAGGTTGCACATCGGGCGGATCGCGATCGCATCATCTATGACGACCGCGCGCTTCTCGATGGTCCCGACGCCGAGGATCGCGACCTGCGGCTGGTTGATCAGCGGCAGCCCGTAGAGCGCGCCGAAGATGCCGGGATTGGTGATCGTGAAGGTGCCACCCTGGACCTCGTCGGGATTGAGCTTCTTCGAGCGGGCCCGGGTGGCGAGATCGTTGATGCCGCGGCTCAACCCGAGCAGGTTCTTCTCGTCGGCGTTCCGGATCACCGGAACGATCAATCCGTTATCGAGCGCGACCGCGATCCCGAGGTTGATGTCCTTCTTGTAGACGATGTTCTCGCCGTCGATCGAGGCATTCACCATCGGGAACTGCCGCAGCGCGTCGACGACGGCCTTGGCGATGAAGGCGGTGAACGTGAGCTTCGCCCCGGCCGCCTCGAACTCCGCCTTCTTCTTCTCACGCAGCGCGGTGACCTTGCCGAAGTTCACTTCGTACACGGAGTACACGTGCGGCGAGGTGTGCGCGCTCATCACCATGTGTTCGGCGATCTTCTTGCGCATCACGCTCATCGGCACGATTTCGACCCGGTCGCCCGGACGGTACACCGGTCCCTGCGCCGGGATCGTGATCGTGCGTCCAGCTCCCGCCGGCTGCGCTGCAGGCGCTTGCGGCGGCGCCTGTGGTGAGCCTGTCGAACCACCGCTCTCGATGAATCCGAGGATGTCGTTCTTCGTCACCCGTCCGCTGATTCCGGTCCCCTGGATCTGGCGGATGTCCACGTCGTGCTCTTTGGCGATCCGGCGGACGAGCGGCGAGGACTTCTGACGCCGCAGTTCCTCCTTCGAGAGCGGTCCGGTCGAGTCAGCCTCTGCCGGCGCCGCCGCAGTCGATGGCCGGGCCTCCGAGGCCGCGGCACGATCGTCGACGGCTGTACCGGTCGAGGGCGCTGATGTCTCCTGCTGACCGACAGCCGCGGCCGGGACCGCGCTGGCGCCGGATCCATTGCCTGCGGCGGGTTTCTCGCCCGCGGCCCCGATCACCGCGACCACGCTGTTGACCGGGACGGTCTCCCCCTCCTTGACCTTGATCTCGGTCAGCACGCCGGCCGACGGCGACGGGATCTCGGCGTCCACCTTGTCGGTCGAGATCTCGAACAACGGTTCGTCGCGATCGACCGAATCACCAACCTTTTTGATCCAGCGGACGATGGTCCCTTCGGCGATCGACTCCCCCATCTGGGGCATCACGACATTGGTTGCCATATGACCTACTAATATTCCACAAGCCGCCTGGCGGCTTCGACCACCTTCGTCACACTCGGCAGAAACGCGGTTTCGAGCGGCGGCGCGTAGGGCACGGGTGCGTCCACGGACGCAACCCGCATGACCGGCGCGTCGAGATACTCGAACGCGTGCTCCGAGATGATTGCGGCAAGCTCTCCACCGATCCCTCCGGTCAGCGTCGCCTCGTGCAGCAGCAGCACCCGGCTCGTCTTCGCGACACTCTCGAGGATCGCATCGCGGTCGAGCGGCGCGAGGCTGCGCAGGTCGATGACCTCCACTTCGACCCCCTGCTCAGCCAGCGTCGTCGCGGCTTCGAGTGCCGTGTAGACCATCGCACCGAACGTGATGATCGACATGTCGGTGCCGGTCCGCCTCACCGCCGCCTTGCCGAGCGGGACGATGTAATCGTCGTCCGGCACCTCGTCCTTGATCCGGCGGTAGAGGTACTTGTGCTCGAAGTACAACACCGGATCGTCGTCACGAATCGCCGCCTTGAGCAGGCCCTTGGCGTCGTAGGCGGTCGAGGGTTCCACCATCTTCAGTCCCGGCGTGTTCAGGAACAACGCTTCGGGATTGAGCGAGTGGAAGGGCCCGCCCGACACACCGCCGCCCGACGGCCCACGCACGACGATCGGGACGCCTGCGCCGTTGCGATAGCGGCTCGTCGCGGCAAAGTTCGTCAGCATGTCGAAGCAGCAGGTGATGAAGTCGATGAACTGGATCTCGCAGACCGGGCGCATCCCCATGTAGGACGCCCCGATCGCGGACCCGACGATCGCCTGCTCGGAGATCGGCGCGTCGATTACGCGCTTGTCGCCGTACTTCTCGATCAGTCCGTCGGTGACCTTGAAGGCGCCGCCATAGACGCCGATGTCCTCGCCGATGATGTAGACGCGCTCGTCGCGCGCCATCTCCTCGAAGAGCGCCTGGCGGATCGCCTCGAGATAGGTGATTACAGCCATCAGTTATCCGCGAATGGCGACTTGACGAATTCCAGCTTCGGCTCGGCGTAATCGTCGCCCGCGTAGACGCCTCGCGCGACGCTCGCGGGATCCGGCATCGGCGACGCGTCGGCGAGATCTGCCTCCTCGGCGGCATAGCTCTTCGCCATCTTGTCGATCTCGGCGATCCGCTTCTCGTCGGCGGCGCCGCGCTCGAGCAGGACCTTCGTGAACCGGTCGATCGGATCCTTCCTGCGCCACTCCTCGAGCAGCTTCTTCGGCACGTACCGCGCATCGTCGTGCTGCGCGTGCCCCTGCATGCGCATCGTGTCGACGCCGAGGAGCGAGGCTCCCTCGCCCGCGCGGGCGCGGTCGACCATCTTCTTCGCCGCGTCGTAGACCGCGAGCATGTCGTTGCCGTCCACCATCTCGTGAGGGATGCCGTACGCCGCGGCGCGCTCATCGATCCGCTTGATCGCCATCTGCTTCGAGATCGGCGTCGAATAGGCGTACTTGTTGTCTTCGGCGATGACGACGAGCGGCGCCTTCTGGACGGCCGCGAAGTTCATCCCTTCGTGAAACGCGCCCGTGGAGGTCGCGCCATCCCCGATCCACGCCATGGCGACGAGATCGCGTCCGCGCATGCGCGCCCCCATGCCGATGCCCGCGGCCACCGGGATCGAGTCCCCAAGCATGCTGATCGGTCCAACGACCACCGGCTCGGGGTCAGACATTGCTGACCCCTTCGTCCACTCGGGCATATGGACGATGTGGATGTTGAGATCGCGGCCGCGCGAGTTGGAGTCGCCCTTCGCCATGTACTGCAGGAAGATCTCCTTCGGCCGGATCCCCATCGTCATCAGCGCGCCCATGTTGCGGATGAGCGGCAGCACGGCGTCGGTCTTCTTCAGCGCGTAGGCGGTGCCGACGGATTCTCCCTCCTGGCCGAGGCTCCGGTACAAGCCGCCGATCACCTTGCTCTGACGGAACAGGATGACGAGGCGCTCCTCGATCTCGCGCGCCAGCCGCGCGAACCAGTACATCTCGAGCAGCTGATTGCTGCTCAGCGCGTCTGAGGGTTTCTTTCCCTTGGTTGAAGGTCGTGCCATGTTCGATCGACTCTGTCCCGGCTTCCGACTTCCGGCTTCCGGCTTTCGGCTTTCGGCTTTCGGCCAGTTGTGCTTCAAGCATCGGTGTGGAAGTTGGCTCGCCTTCCTCCCCCTGCTTTCCGACGACTTCAGGCCCAAAGCCTAGAGCCCAAAGCCGGAAGCCCGACGCGCAGCGTTACGCGTGGATCGCGGCGCCATGGGTGGCGTGCGCCGCTTCCATCACCGCCTCCGACATCGTCGGGTGCGCATGGATCGTGCGCGCGAGCTCCTCGACCGTGCACTCGAGGCGCAGGGCGAGCGTGGCCTCGGCGACGAGTTCGGTCGATCGCGGTCCGATCATGTGGACGCCGAGGACCTCGTCGTACTTCTTGTCGGACACGATCTTGACGAACCCTTCGGTTTCGCCGGCCATGCGCGCGCGGCCGAGGACGGCGAACTTGAACATGCCGGTCTTGACGTCGTAGCCGCGTTCCTGCGCCTGCTTTTCGGTCAAGCCGACGCTGCCGATCTCGGGATCGCAGTAGGTGCAGCCCGGAACGTGGTCGTAGTTGATCGGCCGGTACTCCTTCCCGGCGATCCGCTCGGCGAGCACGATCCCCTCGGCCGACGAGAGGTGCGCCAGCTGTGGATGACCGGGCTTGTCGAACGTGATCACGTCGCCGATCGCAGAGATGCCGGGAACGCCGGTCTTGAATTCCTTGTCGACGCGGATGTAGCCGCGGTCCATCTGGAGTCCGGCCTCCTCGGCGCCGAGACCGTTCGTCACCGGGCCGCGGCCGGTCGCCACCAGCAGGTACTCGGCGTTCAGCTTCGACGTCTTGCCGTCGGGCGTCTGCGCCTCGAGATCGACGCCCTTCGCGCCCGCCCTGGCGCTCGTCACCTTCGTGCCGGTCAGGACCTTGATGCCCTGCTTCTTGAAGGACTTCTCCAGCTCCGCCGAGACCGCCTCGTCTTCGACCGGGACGATCCGGGGCAGCAGCTCGATGATCGTCACTTCGCTGCCGAAGCGGCGGAAGATCGACGCGAACTCGACGCCGACGGCGCCGCTGCCCATGATCACGATCGACTTGGGGATCTCCTTGAGGTGGATCGCCTCGTCGCTCGTGATGATCCGCTTGCGGTCGATCTCGATGCCGGGCACGCTCCTGGGCTGCGAGCCGGTCGCGACGATGATCTCCTTGCGGGCGGTGAGGGTCTTCTTGTCCCCTTCGGTGATCTCGACCTTGCCCTTGCCGGCAAGGCGGCCGCTCCCCTTGATCCAGTCGATCTTGTTCTTCTTGAACAGGAACTCGATGCCGCCGGTGAGCCCCTTGACGATCTTGTCCTTGCGGGCGTGCACCTGTTCCATGTCGATGCCGACGGCCTGCCCTGAGTCCTGTCGAAGGGCGGCCTGACCGATCGTGAGGCCCCACTCTTTCCAGTTCTGCGCGATCTTGAGCGCGTGCGCGTGCTCGAGCAGCGCCTTGGTCGGGATGCAGCCCCAGTTGAGACAGGTGCCGCCGAGCACCGGAGCCCGTTCGACCACTGCGGTCTCGAGCCCGAGCTGTGCGGCGCGAATGGCGGCCACGTATCCGCCGGTGCCGGAACCAATTACTACGACGTCGTATTCGTTACTCATTCTTCTTTTTCATCGAGGAGAGTGGAACGAAGGCTACCTGCCCCGGGGGTGGCGCCGGTGTGGCATCCTCCTGCTCCCCCGGATCGAGCCGTGCGACCTGGGAGCGGAGCCGCGTGAAGTCGTAGCGAAGCTCCCAGTACGACTGGGTCAACGTCTCGATCTTCTTGCGCGCCTTCCGTGCCGACGACAGGGCAGCAAGCGCCACGAGCAGGGCTACGCCCGCGATCACCAAGAGGGCCACAACCTTCAAACGGTATCACAACGGTTGCTGCCCTCGACGGTTCCCGGCCAAACCGCCCGCTCCGGCAGACACGATCAGTTAGAATCCTCAGCACAATGGCGTCGCGAACGGTCCTGATCTGCGATCACGACCAGGCGATGCGCGACACGATCACGGCCATCCTCGAACCGGAGTACCGCGTCCTTTCGACGGCGAGCGGCGAGGCGGCGCTTCACCTCCTGCGCGAGGAAGAGGTCGGACTGCTGCTGCTCGACATGCGGCTTCCCGGCATCAGCGGCCTCGACGTGCTGCGGATCGTCAAGGAGAACTATCCGCTCATCGAGTGCATCGTGATCTCGGCGATCACCGAGGTCGAGACCGCGGTGCAGGCGATGAAGGGGGGCGCCTACCACTACGTCACCAAGGACTTCGATCCGGACCTGCTGCGGTCGCTGGTGCGCAACGCGTTCGAGCACGTCGATCTGAACCGGCAGGTCATGACGCTCACCGCGCAGGTCGCCGAGCAGGGCGAGCGCGAGTTCCTGATCGGGCCGAGCCTGCAGATGCAGGAGATCGTCGATCTCGTCGGCCGGATCGCGCCGCTGTCGGCGACCGTGCTGATCCTCGGCGAGAGCGGCACGGGGAAGGAACTCCTCGCGCGCCTGATCCACCGCCAGTCGGGCCGCCGTGACGCGCCGTTCATCGCGGTCAACCTCTCCGCGATCCCCAGCGAGCTGGTCGAAAGCACGTTGTTCGGGCACGAGCGTGGCGCATTCACCGGCGCGCACCGCCAGCAGCTCGGCAAGTTCGAGCTTGCCGCCGGCGGCACGCTGTTCCTCGACGAGATCGGGGACCTGCGATACGACCTGCAGGCGAAGCTGCTCCGCGCGATCCAGGAGGGAGAGATCGAGCGCGTCGGCGGCGCCAAGCCGATCAAGACCGAGTTCCGGCTCGTGGCAGCCACCAACGTCGATCTCGAGAAGGCGGTCAAGGAGAACCGCTTCCGCGAGGACCTGTACTACCGCGTCAACGTGATCCCGATCCGGATGCCGCCGCTGCGCGACCGCATCGAGGACCTCCCCGAACTCGCGCGCCTGTTCGTCGAGCGGTACCGCGCGCGCTTCCGCAAACCGGTGCGCGGCATCTCATCGGCCGCGCTCCAGATCCTGTCGTCGTACTGGTGGCCGGGCAACATCCGCGAGCTGGAGAACCTGATCGAACGGCTCGTGGCGATCAGCGACAAGGAGTGGATCGTCGAGGACGACCTTCCGCTCGAATATCACTTCGCGAACCTGGATTCCGCGCCGGCGGGCAAGGGTGACGGGCTCTTCCAGAACGCGCTCGACGCCTTCGAGCGCAATTTCATCCTGCGCGCGCTCGAGCGCTCGGACTGGAACGTGACCGCGACAGCGAAGTACCTGGGCATGCCGCTGTCGACGCTGAAACACAAGATGTCGAGGCTGGATTTACGGGATCTGGCGCGGAAACTGAAGCGCGGGTGACGGACCGCCCGGCGATCCGTCACACCGCGCCACAGCGCTCTACTTCTTCGGCAGGACGGTGTCCTTCAACTGCTTCGCGATGCGCGCCTTGACGACCGTCTTGGCGGCGATCTTGATCTGCTCGCCGGTCGCGGGGTTGCGGCCCATGCGCGCCTTCCGCTTCTGCACGACGAGCTTCACCATTCCCGGGATCACGAACTCGCCCGAGCGCTTCAGTTCCTTCTCGGCAAGCGTGTTCAGCTCATCGAAGAACTCCCGCGCCTGCGTCCGCTTCATCTCGAAGCGATCGGCGAAGTGCGAGAACAATTCCGACTTGCCCATTCTGCGGGCCTCTGCCATGTGCCATTCCCCTTGCTAAGGCGCGCTTGACCATCCCGCTCACGGCCGCGCGCGCAATCGGCGGCTGCGGGGATAAAAACTTGCGACCTGTCGTGTCGATTCAGCCGGTATCCTATCCCCCTTTTTTTTGCGGTGTCAATCGGAACCACCGCAGAAACCCAGCAAAATCGGCCTGAATGCTACACTTTTTCGATGGCGAGTTCCACGATCGAGACGTTTCCCAACCCCCGCCCCGGCCGGGACTACGAAATCGAGATCCGCTGCCCCGAGTTCACGTCGGTCTGCCCGAAGACCGGCCTCCCCGACTTCGGCGAGATCCGGATCAACTACGTCCCCGGCACCTTGTGCCTGGAATTGAAGTCGCTGAAGTACTACATGATCGAATTCCGCAATAAAGGCATCTTCTACGAGGCCGTCACCAATCAGATTCTCGACGACCTGGTCGCCGCCTGCCAGCCGAAGCGGATGACGGTCACGGGGGATTTCTCGGTCCGCGGCGGGATTTCGACCTCGGTGATCGCGGAATACGAATCCGAGGGCTGATCTGGACCCTGACGACGCCCACCGGATCCCGATCGAGGCTGAACTCGATCTGCATCCTTTCGCCCCCAGGGACATCCCGTCAGTGGTCGAGGAATACATCGCCGAAGCGCACGCGGCCGGCCTCCGCGAGGTGAGGCTGGTTCATGGCCGCGGCATCGGCGTCCAGCGCGGCATCGTCCAGCAGGCGCTGGAGCGGCATCCGCTGGTGCAGGAGTTCGAAGACGACCTCCGCTCCCACCTGGGCGCCACCATCGCGCGCCTCGTCCCGTGATTCGCCGTGCAACCCTCAATCCACTGAACGCGGCCGCGACCCCTCATTCGTCGCACGGCATGCACTCGCCACTGAACGCGCCGACGGCTGATTATTCGTCGCACGGCATGCACCCGCCGCTGAACGCGCCGACGGCTGATCATTCGTCGCACGGCATGCACCCGAC
>DASWVN010000148.1:0-18349 GCA_036401215.1 Vicinamibacterales bacterium
TTCAAATTTTTCGTGCCAACTCAGCGTGGCGAAAGTGGGCTGAGTTGGCACGAAAAATTTGAAAAGGAAAAATTCAAGGTCTGACCCCTGGGTTTATTTCCGCAGGATCCGGCTGAACGACCAGCCGGTCAGGCCCAGGACGAACAGCCAGCTCAGGGCCATGAAGACGATGGCAGCGGGGGTCATAGCGTCACCTCATGCGGACCTTCGGCGCGCGGCTCCAGCTCCTCGAAGCCGGCGCGGTCGTCGTAGCGATTCCGCGTCCACGCGATCCGGACCAGGATCGCGCTGGTCACCGCGAACAGGACGATGACACCCCGGGACAACAGGACGTAGAACTCCGACCCGGGCGTCACGCGCTCCATCTTCAGGATCGGCCAGGCGTCCTGCCATCCCCACCAGATCAGGATGAACAGCAGGTACGCCGGCGTGATGAACATCATCACGAACTTGAAGATTCTCGGGATCTGGATGTCGGCCCCCTGGTGAATCGAGCGCCAGGCATTCTCGGGCTTGAACACCCACATGAAGATGATGGTCTCCACGACCGCGAGCAGGACGAGACCGAACGTCCCGGCCCAGTAGTCCCACTCGTCCAGGAACCCGTGCTCGAGCCAGACGATGTGCATCAGGCCGAATACGAGGGTCACGAAACCGAGCGCGTAGCAGACCGGCTCGCGCCGCAGGCCGAACTCTTCGCGGAAGAACGCCACGATCGGCGTCAGCATCGCGACCGACGAGGTGATGCCCGCGAAGAAGAGGAGGCCGAACCACATCGCGCCCAGCAGTTGCCCCATCGGCAGCTGCTGGAACACCACCGGCATCGTGGCGAAGCCGAGATTGAACGAACCCGACTGCGCGACCGCCATCGCGCCGCTGACACCGAAGAACACCACCGCCGCCGGAATCGCGATGCTGCCCCCGAGGACGACTTCGGCTGTTTCGTTCGTCGCCGCCGTGGCGATGCCGTTCAGCGCGATGTCGTCCTTCGTGGACAGATACGACGCGTAAGCCTGCAGCGTCCCCATGCCGACCGACAACGTGAAGAAGATTTGCCCTGCCGATGCGAGCCAGATGCTCGGCTGCCCGATGCGCGACAGATCGGGGTTGTAGATGAAGTTCAGACCCGTCCACGGTGTGGACCCGTCAGGTCCCGCCGGAAGCGAGAGCACCACGACGGCAAGCACCGCGGCAAAAAGAAACAGCACCGGCATGCCGATGCGCGCCAGCTTCTCGACGCCTCCGGAAATCCCCCTGGAGATGATCCAGACGTTGATGCCCAGCGTGACCAGGAAGAATGCGTAGGGCGTATAGGCCGCGTGCACCTGGTTGGCGGGATCGCCGACACCCTGGAACGACTGCAGATAGGCGACCATCTCCGGCTGCGTCCCGCGCCCCCAGTAGTCGCCCGCCAGCGAGAACCAGGTGAAGGCCAGCGTCCAGCTCTCGATGTAGGTGTAATAGATCATCACGACGAGCGGGATGACCATCCCGATGACGCCGAAGTACTTCGCGGCCGGGTGGTGCCAGAGCGCCGCGAACATGCCGGGCATGTGCCCCTTGCGATAGCGGCCGCCGTTGCGGCCGACGCCCCACTCGATCCACATCAGCGGGATCCCGAGCAGCAGCAGCGCAATGAAGTAGGTGATCATGAACGAGCCGCCGCCGTTGCTCGCTGCCTGAACAGGGAACCGGAGGAAGTTCCCGAGGCCGACGGCGTTGCCGGCCATCGCCAGGATCAGCCCGATACGGCTGCCCCAGGCTTCGTTCGATGTGCGTTCTGTACTCACCCTGGTTCTCCTGATTCTGGTCCTTGGTCCTGCGATGTACGTCCACAGGCCTCGCGAACGGACACCCCGGCGTGTGACGCCGGCTAACCGAGACGCTCGAAGGAGAGAATTGGGCTAGATACGGAGGGGGACTTCGAACGAGGACGGCACCGATCCCGCGCATTCCGCGTCCGGCAACGCGCGCGAGACCGAGTCAGGAATGATGACGAACGTTGTCCGCCCGTCGACGTGCGCAACCGGATCATCGGGCGCCTTTTTCGTGTTCAGCGACGGGTTCGCGGCAGTGGTCGATTCGCTCAACAACCCGACCAGGTCGAGCGTCGAAAACGGCGCCGTCACGGGAGACACCGCCAGCACCAGGAGAGCCATCCCCAGGATCCGGACGATGGTGCTGTAGCGAGGCGTCATGGATAAAGGGAGAGTTTACGCTCAGACGTTGAACTTGAACAGCAGCACGTCGCCGTCCTTCACGACGTACTCCTTGCCTTCCATCCGGTAGAGGCCCTTCTCGCGAGCCGCGGCGACCGAACCACACGCCACGAGATCGTCGTACGCGACGGTTTCCGCTTTGATGAAACCGCGTTCGAAGTCGGAGTGAATGACGCCGGCAGCCTTGGGCGCGGTATCGCCGACGTGGATGGTCCAGGCCCGGACCTCCTTCTCGCCGGCCGTGAAATACGTCTGAAGCCCGAGCAGGCGGTAGGTGGCCCGAATCAACGAGCCCACGCCGCTCTCTTCCACTCCCAGTTCCTTCAAGTAGGCCGCCGCTTCCTCGGGCTCGAGGTCCACCAGATCGCTCTCGATCTGGGCGCTGACGACGATGGCCTCGCACGCCAGGTGTGTCTTCACGTACTCGCGGACCTTCTGCACGTAGGGATTGGAGTCTGCGCTCGCCAGATCCGATTCCTTCACGTTGCACGCGAAGATCGTGGGCTTGTCGGACAGGAGAAAGAGAGGCCTCGAAAGGGCACGCTCCTCGGCGCTGAGACCGACAGTCAACGCGGGCTTTCCGGCGTCGAGCGCCGCCTCGAGCTTTTCGAGGACCACATCCTCAGCCGCCGCGGCCTTGTCTCCGCGCTTGATGTCCTTGACGATCCGCTCGCGCCGCCGCTTCACCGAGTCGAGGTCCGCGAGCATCAGTTCGGTGTTGATCACTTCGATGTCGCGGACCGGATCGACCGAGCCCGCCACGTGATGAACGTCGTCGTCATCGAAGCACCGCACGACCTGGACGATCGCGTCCACTTCGCGGACGTGCGTCAGGAACTTGTTGCCCAAACCCTCTCCCTGGCTCGCCCCCTTCACCAGCCCGGCAATATCGACGAATTCCATCGCGGCCGGGATGACGACATTCGTTTTCGCGATCGCCTGGAGCACCTGGAGCCGCGGATCCGGCACCGTGACCATCCCGACGTTCGGGTCGATGGTGCAGAACGGGTAATTCGCCGCTTCCGCCTTGCGCGTGCGGGTGATGGCGTTGAACAGAGTGCTCTTGCCCACGTTGGGCAGACCGACGATTCCAGCTCTCAACATCTCAGGTGAACTCGACTATTGGGGAGACAAACTCCTTATTGTACTAAGGAGGCGGGCGCATACGACTCTTCGAAGCTGCCGCCGATATACTGAAAAGGCGAATGCGCCCCGGTCGGCAACCCCGCCCGCCGCGCCAGGACGAACAACCTACGCATGCCGCAGTTCGACGATCGCACCGTTCGCCACCTCGCCAAGGTCGTCGAGTCGTCCGACGACGCGATCGTCAGCAAGGATCTGAACGGCATCATCAGGACCTGGAATCGCGCCGCGGAGCGCATGTTCGGCTACACGGCGGCCGAAGCCGTCGGGCAGTCGATCCGCATGATCATCCCGGCCGACCGCCAGGACGAGGAAGACGAAGTGCTCGCCAGGATCCGGAGCGGGGCAACAATTGCGCATTTCGAGACCGTCCGGCAGCGCAAGGACGGCTCGCTGCTGAACATCTCGTTGACCGTCTCCCCCGTCTACGACGACGAGGGCCACGTGATCGGCGCCTCCAAGATCGCCCGCGATATCACCGAGCAGGTTCGCCTTCAGGCCGAAGCCGACGAGCAGCTCAGCATTACGCGCAAGCTCGCCGATGTCAGCGTCGCGGTGGCCTCGAGCCTGGATCGCGAGACGATCGTCCAGAAGGTCACCGACACCGCGACCGAGCTGACGCACGCGGAATTCGGCGCGTTCTTCTACAACGAGCGGCAGGAGCCGAACGGCGACGCGTACATGCTCTACACGCTCTCGGGAGCGCCGAGAGAGGCGTTTGCGAAGTTCCCGCACCCGCGGGCGACGGCGGTGTTCGGACCGACCTTCCAAGGCGAAGGCACCGTGCGGCTCGACGACGTCACGAAGGACCCGCGCTACGGGAAGAATCCTCCCTTCTTCGGTATGCCGGACGGTCACCTGCCGGTGCGCAGTTATCTCGCCGTTCCGGTCAGGGGAGTGAACGGCGGGGTGATCGGCGGTCTCTTCTTCGGGCACTCGAGATGCGGGGTCTTCACGGACCAGCACGCCCGCCTGGCCGAAGGCATTGCGGGATGGGCATCGATCGCGCTCGAAAACGCGCGGTTGTACATCGAGGCGCGCGACGCCAACCGGATGAAGGACGAGTTCCTGGCCGTGCTCTCCCACGAACTGCGGACGCCGCTGAATGCGATCGTCGGCTACTCACGCCTGCTGCGCGGCAACGTACTGAGCGGCGAGAAAGCGCAGCGCGGACTCGAAACCCTCGAAAAGAACGCGAGCTGGCTGACCCAGATCGTCGAGGACGTCCTCGACGTCTCGCGTATCGTGGCCGGCAAGATCCGCCTCGACGTGCAGCCCGTCGAGCTGGCGCTGGTGATCGACAATGCCGTCGCCACCGTGCAGCCGGCGGCCGACGCGAAGAACGTGCGGTTGCAGACGCTCATGGATTCGAACGTGGGACCGGTGTCGGGCGATCCGGATCGCCTCCAGCAGGTCGTCTGGAATTTGCTCGCCAACGCGGTGAAGTTCACGCCGAAGGGAGGGCGCGTTCAGGCCCGGCTGGAACGGGTGAACTCACACGTCGAAATCGTCGTCAGCGACACCGGCATCGGCATCCGTCCTGATTTCCTGCCGTATGTGTTCGAGCGCTTTCGTCAGGGGGAAGCGGGCACGACGCGAAAGACCGGCGGGCTTGGCCTGGGCCTCGCCATCGTGCGGCACATCGTCGAAATGCATGGCGGAACCGTGCACGCGACCAGCGCCGGTGAAGGGCAAGGGGCCTCGTTCGTCGTCCGGCTGCCGCTGATGATCGTGCATCCCTCTCCGGCGGGCCCGGTCCGGCAGCACCCGCGCACCGAACAGCTCGCGCCGCTCACGACGCTCGGAAACCTGGCCGGCGTGCGCGTGCTCGCCATTGACGACGAAGAGGACGCGCTGACGCTGCTGAAGGTCGTGCTCGAAGCCGCCGGCGCCGAGGTGACCACAACGGGATCGCCGCTGGCGGCGCTGGATCGCATCGAAGCGCTGCAGCCCGACGCTCTCGTCGTCGACCTGGGGATGCCCGAGATGGACGGATTCGAGTTCATCTCTCGAGTCCGGTCCGCCGCGAGCCCGCACGTCAGGGATGTGCCGGCCGCGGCTCTCACGGCGTTCGCGCGTTCCGAGGACCGCACGAAGGCGCTCCGAAGCGGATTCGAACTGCACCTGGCCAAGCCGGTGGATCCCGGCGAACTGGTCGCATCTGTGGCGACGCTCGTGCGCCGGTCCCGCAGCGCGCGATGACGAACGGATGACGGGCGACCAGGTCCACGTTGCGCCAACTCACGCGGCTGCGGCCGCTCCGCGACCGATCCGCCGGCTGGCGTGGTTCATCTTTGCCGCCGTCCTCCTCATCTACAACAGCAACGGTCGAGAGATCCAGTCATACGACTCGCAGCCGACGAAGTTCGCGGCCCGCGAACTGGCGCTGCACGGACGGCTGACGCTCGACGCGGTGGTCGCCGCGGCCCCGCCCCTCGCCGACCGTGCCGCCTTTCAGAAGGACCTCTCGGGACGGTTCCGATCCGCGTATTCGGTCGTGCCGTCCATCGAAGCGGCAATCGTCGCACTGCCGCTTCATGCGAGCGGACTCGTGGACCTGAGGGCGCCGCTTGCGCCGTCACTGATCGCCTCGTTGACCGCGTCCTTGCTGACCGCGGCGGCGGTCGCACTCGTTTTCGCGGCAGCGGCTCGACGCATCCGCGGGCGGAACGCCGCCATCCTGGCGCTGGGGCTCGGGCTGGGAACCAATCTCTGGCCGCTCGCCGGCCGCTCGCTCTGGCAACTCGAGACCGTCGTCTTTGGATTCGCGCTCGCGTTGTTTGCGTGGTGGCGGACACCGCAGGAGACGCTGCCGCGGCACGTGCTGCTAGGGGCGGCGGGGCTTGCGCTGGCGGGCGGCGCGCGCATGGAAACCACGCCGGCGATCGCGGTGCTGTTGATCGGCCTCGCGGTCCGGCTCGGCGTCAGGCGCGCGCTCCCGGGCTTTCTGCTCGTCGGCGGCACGGCAGCCGTCCTGATGACCGCGCAGCGGGCGTGGTTCGGCTCCGTGCTCGGCGCGAAGATGATCCTTCAGACGTCCGGCTTCGACGCGCATAGCGTGACCAGCACCATCAGCGACGAGCCATGGACCGGAGCGCTCGGGCTGCTCCTCTCACCGAGCCGCGGACTGATCATCTTCAGTCCGATCGTGCTGGTTCCGTTGATCGGCCTGCCGCGCGTCCTGCGGCAACGGGACCATGCAGGCGGCCACTGGTGGACGGCCGCGGCGATCCTGCAGTTCGTCTGTTATGCGTGCTACTCGATGTGGTGGGGCGGCCACACGTACGGTCCGCGCTACCTCGTTGATGCGCTCGTGCCGCTCACGCCGGCAGCCACGGCCGGCATCGCGTGGGTCGGCGCCCGACGATGGCGGCAGCTTGCCGGAGCCGCGGCTCTCGGCTGGTCGGTGGTCGTCGCCGCGACCGGCGCCTTCTACTATCCGCACGATCGCTGGAACACGGATCCCGCGGACGTGGACCGCTATCACGAGCGGCTCTGGGACTGGAGCGATCCGCAACTGCTGCGATGCTGGCAACGCGGTCCCAGTCCGCAGAACTTCGATCTGTTCGATCCGGCGGCGATCACGCGTTCTCCCGATTGAGGGCTGTCATGCGGCGGATACCAGCGTTGATCGTCGGCGGTCTGGCGACGTTGGCCGTTCCGCTGCTGTATGCCCCCTGGCTCCTCGTCCCGCACATCCGCTACGACGACTTCGCCTTCCTGACCAGGTCCAGGACGTGGGCCGACACACTGGCGCATCTCTGGGTACCGATGAACGAGCACCTGATGCCGCTCGCGCGGCTCGACGCGGGTCTGCTGATGTGGATCGTGACGCCCCAGTCCCGGATTCCACTGGCCGCGCAGATCCATGGCGTTCTCGCCGTCATCATCGGGATGTGGTTGTTGTACTGGTTCGTACGACGCGAACTGGGGCATCCGTTCTACGGCCTGCTCGCCATGATCGCCTGGGGAGTGACCACGACCTACTACGAAACCGTGACGTGGTACTCAGCCTCGTTCTTCACGCTTGGCCTCGATGTCACCCTCGTCGCGCTTCTTGCCGCGCAGGAGTTCGAACGCAGCCGGCGCAGGAGCGCCCTGGTGCTCTGCGCCGCCTGCTGCGCGCTGGCGCCGGCGTTCCACTCCACCGCGCTGCTCGCCGGGGCCTGGTGCGCTCTGTACCTGGCGCTCTCCTCGGGTCCTGGTGATGGGTCACCGTCGCTTCTGAAACGCTCGATCGCGATGGCGCCGCTCGCCGGAACCGTCGTCTTCGTGGTGATCGCTGCGCTGACCGCGTCGGACCAGATCGTCAGCGCCGAACACTATCGGGGGAAGACGTTGTTCGGCGCCTTCGATTTTGGCGAGGGCGTGAAGAACACGCTGCGGACGCTGGCGGACAATCAGGTGCCGGGCATCATCGGCGTCTGGGACCGGCACTCGACGTTCTCGTGGCCGGCGGTGTGGGCGATTGTCGCATCGGCCGCGGCATTCGCGGTCGTCTGGTGGCGTGTCGCGCCGCGACGCCTCCTGCTCATCCTCGGCCTGACCATCATCCTGTCGAGCGATCTGATCGTCTACGGGGCGCGGGCCGACTGGAGCTACGATCGCTCGGTCCATAACTGGTCCCGCTATCATCTGTTCGCGCACCTCGGAATCGTCCTGTTCGTGATGGGTGGCCTGGTTCGATTCGAAGGCACCTGGTTCAGGCTCGAACCGAACGGATGTCTCACGGTCAGGCAGGCATCTGCGCTGATCCTGCTGATCGTCGGGCTGTTTGCCTGCCACTGGCCGCGCAGCCGGGGATCGACGGTCGTGCCCCCTCCCGAACAGATGGACGTGCTGCGCCGGGTCGAGCGGATCGACAAGACCTGCGTGGCCGCCCGAATCGACGCGCATACCGCACGTCAGGCACTCGGATTCCTCCAGTTCCCGCTCGGGTTCGAAGGGGACAACGCGTGGGACTTCCTCCGCGGGAGTCCGGCGCCCGTCCCGACACGGACCGAGGACGCCGCCAGGATGCTGCGGGCAGTGGACCGCTAGACGAAATCGGAGGATTCGAAAGGCTACTCGCGGGCTGTGGCGGGATCGACCGGCAGATGCGCGACGGTCATGTCTGGCGCCTGGCCGTAGCGAATGGACGATCGCACGCCATGCCGCCACGCGCGGTACTCGATGCTCGTCGCCAGGACCCCGACGCCGTACTTGACCGAGCGCGAGAAGTTGATCGAGCTTGCTTCGGGAAAGTACTTCGTCGGACAGGAGATCTCGCCGATGCGGAAGCCGAATGCGACCGCCTGCGCGAGCATCTGATTGTCGAACACGAAGTCGTCGGAGTTGGCAAGAAGCGGCAGCGTCTCGAGCACGTTGCGCGAGAAGGCGCGATAGCCGGTGTGGAACTCCGACAGCTTGGACCCCAACAGCAGGTTCTGGAACGCGGTCAGCGCACGGTTCGACACGTACTTGTAGAGCGGCATGCCGCCTTCTCTGGCCGTCCGCCCCAGGATCCTCGAGCCGAGCACGACGTCGTACACCTCCGACGCGATCATGCTCGCCATCGCGGGCAGCAGCTTCGGCTCGTACTGATAGTCGGGGTGAAGCATGACCGCGATGTCCGCGCCGAGCCGAAGCGCTTCCCTGTAGCAGGTCTTCTGGTTACCGCCGTATCCGCGATTCCGGGGATGGACGAAGGTGCGCACGCCGAGCTCGCGGGCGACCCGGACGGTTTCGTCGGAGCTGTGGTCGTCGACGAGCAGGATCTCATCGGCAATCCCGTCGGGGATCTGCTTCACGGTCTTCTCGAGCGTCCGTTCGGCGTTATAGGCGGGCAGCACGACGACGACCCGCTTTCCGAGCAGCATACGGACGGATTATAGCGGCGCGCACGTCAAGGGGCGGATGAGTTCTGAAACCGTCCACGCCATGGTTTTGCCGCCACGAAGCGCGACGCTGCCGCGGCGCTACCTCGGCCAGCAAGAGACACCGTTTTCTGAGGATCCGCAAGGATCCACACGTGCGTGCGACCGGAGTGCGTCCGGGTTCGCCGTTTGCACGCCGACGCACGTCCGATCTCGCGCCGCGATGAATCCCGACGATCCCGAATCGGCTCACCGCATCGTCACCGAGTACGCGCGAGTGCTGGAGCAGACCGACGCGCTGGCACTGCCGGCATCCGTGCGGCTGCTCCCCTACCCCAAGCAGACGATCAAGGCTGCGATCGTGACCTGCGCGGCCGCGCTCCGGGCTTCTCATCAGCTCACCGCCGACCTCTTCGATTTCCTCGAACAGGCATACGTCGCGCTGGCCGATTACGTCGACGATGACGTGCACCGTGTGATGGCCGAGTATCGCGAATCGCTCGCGGCCGTGACGGACGTGCGTACCTCGAGCGAAAAGGTGCAGACGCCTGCGTGGAAGCGGGTGGCGGAGATGAGCCGGCTGACCGGCGACATCGCCCGCAGCATTGCGGACGAGTCGGCCGCGCTGCGAGTCGAGTTCCGGGCCCGGGCCGACCTCACCGTGTAAGGAGACTACGCATGCACGCCTCAACCGCAGACCAGCGACAGACCACCAGCCCGCTGATGCTTCGCACCCGTCAGGAGGTCGAAGCGGAGATTGCCCGCCGGATTGCGCAGGAGCGCGAGCGGCTCGAACTGCGCGCCGGACTCCGGTCCGATCAGGCGCACTTCCAGCGCCCCGCCGAGCGGGCGTTCACGGCGGCAGAGCGTGACAAGGTGACCGTCCTGATCGGCGGCCTCACGTGGAAGCACGAGTGGCTGGTCAAGTCGGTGTTCCAGTCGGCCGGGTACCACGTCGAGATCATGCCGACGCCCGACGTGCCGTCGTTCCAGCTCGGGAAGGAGTTCGGCAACAACGGTCAGTGCAACCCGACCTATTTCATGGTGGGCCATCTGATCAAGTTCCTCCAGGGGCTGGAGGCGAAGGGCATGTCGCGGCAGGAGATCATCGACCGCTACGTGTTCTTCACCGCGGGATCCTGCGGTCCGTGCCGCTTCGGCATGTACGAGGCGGAATACCGCCTTGGCGTGCAGAACGCCGGGTTCGACGGGTTCCGCATCCTGCTGTTCCAGCAGAACGACGGCATCAAGGCGGCGTCCGGCGAGCCGGGCCTGAAGTTCACCGTCGACTTCGGCCTCGGCGCGCTGGCGGCGCTGAACCTGGGCGACGTGATGAACGATGTCACGTACCAGATCCGTCCGTACGAAGTGAACCCCGGCGAGACCGACCGCGTCGTCACCGAGGTGATGGACGAGCTATCGGCCCGGATGCGCGATCGCGAGATGTTCGAGATCATGGACCGCGCGCCCACATGGCTGGTCCCGCACCTCGCGAAGCGCAAGCCGCTGAAGAACACGCTCAACACGCTCGGCAAGATCGGCGACCACTGGTACGGAAAGCAGACACGCGACGCGCTCGCGGCGGCCCGTGAGCGCCTCGCCGCGATCGAGGTGGATCGCCTGCGCGTGAAGCCGCTCGTGAAGGTGACCGGCGAGTTCTTCGCGCAGACGACCGAAGGGGACGGGAACTTCAAGATGTTCGCGTTCCTCGAACGCGAGGGCGCACAGGTGCTGGTCGAGCCGATCGGCAACTGGATCATGTACCTGCTCTGGCAGGCGCGCGAGCGGTACCTCGAACGCAGACGGGTCGAGCCCCAGACGTTCAACTGGTGGGAAGTCCACCGGCGCGCCGGCGCCGGCCTGCGCCACCGGTCGAAGCTCGCCTCCTACGCGATGGGCCGCCGGATCTTCGAACGCCAGTACGAACGGCTCGTGGAGGGGCTCGGCGACACCGGCCATCGTCTGACCGACATGCAGGAACTGGCGGAGATGGCAGCCCCCTACTATCACCGGCTCGCACGCGGCGGCGAAGGGCACCTGGAAGTCGCGAAGAACATCTACTACACGGTGCACAAGAAGGCGCACATGGTGCTGAGCCTGAAGCCCTTCGGCTGCATGCCGTCCTCGCAGTCGGACGGCGTCCAGTCGGCCGTGATGAACCACTTCAAGGACATGATCTTCCTGCCGATCGAGACGTCGGGCGAAGGGGAGATCAACGCGCACAGCCGCGTGCAGATGGCGCTCGGCGAAGCGAAGGCCAAGGCCAAGACCGAGTTCCAGCAGGCGCTGGACTCCACCGGCAAGCGACTCGACGACATCCGCGACTTCGTCTCCGGCCGTCCGGATCTGAGGAACCCGTTCTACCACGTGCCCCACCGCCCCGGCATCACCGGAACGGCGGCCGCCTTCGTGCTGCACGTGTCCGACCTCATGGACAAGCGTCGTCGTCCCTTCACATTCGGGCGCCAGCCGGCGTTCAGCGAGGTGCGGTGATGGCTGCCGCACAGCAGTTCCTCGTTGGCGTCGACGTCGGTTCGACGACGGTGAAGGCGGTCGCGGTGGATGCCGCGACCGACGAGATCGTCTGGTCCGACTATCAGCGGCACGAAACGAAGCAGCCGGAGAAGACGCTCGAGTTCCTCGGCCGGCTCGAGGCGGAACTCCGGATCGACGGCACGAACACGCGGATGTTCATCACCGGGTCCGGCGGCGCCACGATCGCGCCGCTCGTCGGAGCGAAGTTCGTCCAGGAGGTCACGGCGGTCTCGCTCGCGGTCGAGAAGCTGCACCCCGAGGTGAACTCCGTGATCGAGCTTGGCGGGCAGGACGCCAAGATCATCGTCTTCAAGGAGGACCCGGAGAGCGGACGCAAGAAGAAGATCCCGTCGATGAACGACAAGTGTGCTGGCGGCACCGGCGCGGTCATCGACAAGATCAACGCGAAACTGAAGATCCCGGCCGCCGAACTCTGCGAGCAGGGCTATGACGGCATCAAGCTGCACAAGGTGGCGGGCAAGTGCGGCGTCTTCGCCGAGACCGATATCAACGGGCTTCAGAAGGAGGGCACGCCGTCCGATGAACTGATGGCATCGCTCTTCGAAGCGATCGTGCTCCAGAACCTGACCGTGCTCACGCGCGGACACACGCTGCGTCCGCACGTGCTGCTGCTCGGCGGTCCGAACACGTTCATCCGCGGCATGCGCGAGGCGTGGCAGGAGAACATCCCGAAGATGTGGCGCGAGCGCGGGGTCGAGATCCCGGCGGGAGAAACGCCGCAGACCCTGATCAAGACGCCGGCCAACGCGCAGTACTTCGCCGCGCTCGGCGCCGTCGAGTTCGGCAAGAGCGAGGAGGACGAGGTCGGCCGGTACAAGGGCAGCCACCACCTCGAGCACTACATCAACCGCGGACGTCTCGAGGAGAAAGCGGCATCCGGTGCGGGCGGGCTGAGCGAATCAGAGGAGGAACTCGCCCGGTTCCGCGAGCAGTACCGTCCGAAGCCATTCACGCCGGCCGAGTTCGAGCCGGGTTCCACGGTGCGGGGCTTCATCGGTGTGGATGGCGGATCGACGTCCACCAAGGCAGTCCTGATGTCGCCTGACGGTGACGTCCTCTGCAAGGTCTATCAGCTCTCGAAGGGGAACCCGATCCAGGACACGATCGACATGTTCGAGCAGCTCAACGCCCAGGTCGAGGCGCAGGGGGCGAAGCTCGAGGTGATTGGCGTCGGAACCACCGGTTACGCGAAGGACATCCTCAAGGACGTGCTGCACGCGGACGCGGCGCTCGTGGAAACCGTCGCACACACGGAATCCGCCGTGAAGTACTACAAGGACCCGCACGTCATCGTCGACGTCGGCGGTCAGGACATCAAGCTGATCGTCCTGAAAGACGGCCGGGTGAAGGACTTCAAACTGAACACGCAGTGCTCGGCCGGCAACGGCTACTTCCTGCAGTCCACCGCCGAGATGTTTGGCGTCCCGGTGAAGGACTTTGCCGACAAGGCGTTCGCCGCACAGTCCATGCCGGTCTTCGGCTACGGCTGCGCCGTGTTCATGCAGTCCGACATCGTCAACTTCCAGCGGCAGGGATGGGCGCCGGAGGAGATCCTGGCGGGGCTCGCGGCCGTGCTTCCCAAGAACATCTTCCTCTACGTGGCGAGCATCCCGAACGTCGCCAAGCTCGGAACGCGCTTCGTGCTGCAGGGAGGCACGCAGCACAATCTCGCGGCGGTGAAGGCCGAGGTGGACTTCATCCGCTCGAACTTCCGCGGCGCGGAGGTCGAACCCGAGATCATCGTCCACGAGCACTGCGGCGAGTCGGGCGCGATCGGCGCCGCCGTCGAAGCGCTTCGCCTCTGGAAGAACGGCCACACGACGACGTTCATCGGCCTCGAGGCCGTGCAGAAGATCACGTACCGCACGACACGGAACGAGTCGACGCGCTGCAACTTCTGCAAGAACAACTGCCTGCGGACCTTCATCGACATCAAGATGGACACGGTGGCCGCCGGAACGCCGGCGAATGCCACCGAGGCAGCCGCCCCCGCTCCGCCAGCGGCGACGGAGGTGAAAGCCGCGCCGCTGAAGTTCGTCTCGAAGGTGCCGAAAGCGGCCGACGAGCAACGCCTGATCATCGCCACATGTGAGAAAGGGTCCGTCGAAGACGTCAACGAGATGCGCGGCATCAAGGCCGGCCTCGACGCGATCCGCAAGGCGAATCCCAACTTCGTCGACATCGCGTCCAGGGAGCCGTTCCGTCCACGCAATGTCGCAAGCGTCGCCGACCCGGCGCCGGCGCGCGCGTGGACGAAGGCTGCCAAGGCGCGAATCGCTGCGATGGAGCGGCGGCCGTCGCTGCGCATCGGCATGCCGCGCGTGCTGAACATGTACGTGTACGCCCCGTTCTTCAACGCGTACTTCGAGAGCCTCGGCATCCCCGGAGAGAACCTCGTCTACTCCGACTACACGACGCCGGAACTCTATCGGGAGGGCTCGGGCCGTGGCGCGATCGATCCATGCTTCCCGGCCAAGATCGGTATCGCGCACGTGCACAACCTGATCTTCACGAAGCACGCGAAGAAGACGCTGGACTACATCTTCTTCCCGATGATCGACGTCCTGCACACGCAGTTGACGCATCTCCAGGGCTCGAACGCCTGCCCGACCGTGACGGTCACGCCTGAAACCGTGAAGGCGGCGTTCACCAAGGAAGGGGACGTCTTCGCCGAACACGGGCTCCAGTACTTCAACACGCTCGTGAACTTCAGCGACCGCAAGCTGCTCGCGCGACAGTTGATGGACACGTGGGGTCCGGTCATGGGGCTGTCGGAGGAGGAGAACGCGCGTGCGGTGGACGTGGGCTTCCGCGAGCTGGAGGCTTATGAGTCTGACGTCCGACGCCGTGCCCGCGAGGTGCTCGACCAGCTCGAACGCGAGAACCGCATCGGCATTGTGCTGCTGGCGCGTCCGTATCATCACGATCCGGGCCTCAATCACGAGATCCTGGACGAGTTCACCAAGCTCGGGTATCCCGTGTTCTCGCAGAACACGCTGCCGATGGACGAGGACATCCTGGAACGGCTCTTCGGCGACGAGGTGCGCGCCGGCGCGATCCGCGATCCGCTCGAGATCCAGGACGTGTGGAAGAACAGCTACTCCGCGAGCACGAACCAGAAAGTCTGGGCCGCGAAGTTCACCGCACGTCATCCCAACCTCGTCGCGCTGGAGCTTTCGAGCTTCAAGTGCGGACACGACGCGCCGATCTACACGGTCGTCGAATCGATCATCGAGGGGTCTGGCACGCCGTACTTCTCGTTCAAGGACATCGACGAGAACAAGCCGACCGGATCGATCAGGATCCGCGTCGAAACGATCCATTACTTCCTCAAGCGCTTCACCGAGGACATGACTCGCAAGAAGACCGACATGGCGACGATCGACGAGCAGATCGCCGCCTACGAACGCGAACTGCGCCGGCAGATGCTCTTCGACGAAGAGCTGGCCGACCTCGCCGCGCGCCAGCGCGAAACACCGCCGGCGCGCCGGCTGCCGGTGCTGCCGCTCGGGCAGGGCGGGCGGACGACGAGCGAGACCGAGGTCCGCGCGTGAACGCCGAGGAACTCTGGGAGCTGGAAGAGCAATTCTGGAGAGGAGACGAACGGTTCTATCGCGACAATCTCACCGAAGACTCGCTGATGGTCTTCAGTGGCATGGTGCTGACGAAAGACCAGACCGTCGAAACCATCGCCGGAGGGACCCGCTGGAACGACGTCGCGTTCGACAACCGCCGCATGGTGCTGTTGACCGACGATGCCGTCGCGCTGAACTATCAGGCGTCCGCACGCCGTGAGGGTGCGGACGCGTATACCGCGCTGGCCACCAGCGTCTACGTCCGGCGAGAGGGGGTGTGGCGCCTCGCGCTCCACCAGCAGACGACGTAGGGTGGTTTCACGCGGCGCCCCGTAAAGGGGCGCCCTACCGCCGCGTTCTGGGCACCCCGTAAAGGGGTGCCCTACGTACGTTCCCGCCGCGTTCCCGGGCACCCCGTAAAGGGGTGCCCTACGTACGTAGGGCGGGGCTTCATGCCCCGCCAGAATGACCTACCGCGTTCCTGGCCCGTTGCTGGACGGCAGCTCACCGTAGAACTTCCAGTCGACGTCCATGTCGCGCGTCAGCTTCTGCTTCGAGACCGCCAGCCGCAGAAACGCGACCGGCATGCTGCCCTGCCGCATGATCTCGTCGTGGAAGTCCTTCTCGGTGCGCTGACCGCCGTCCACGATTTCCGTCCGCATTCCCCGGATCTGGAGGCCGCCGAGCAGGTACGCCGCCTGGTAGAGCGGACCGTAGTTGGTCGCAAATGACCGGCGGACCTCCGCAGTGGCGTTGTCACGCTCATGTCCGACTTCGTCGACGAGGAAGTCGATGCACTCCTGCGGTGACCACTGCCCCATGTGGAACTTGAGCGAGAACACGATGCGCGCCGCCCGGTGCATGCGCCAGAAGAGCGCGCCCACCCGCTTCTCGGGCGTGTCGTAGAACCCCTTGTCGTAGAGGATCGTTTCCCAGTAGAGCGGCCATCCCTCGCCGAGGAACGGCGTACCGCCAAGGCTCGCACGATAGCCGTTGTAGCGCTGCCCCGAGTAGAACACCAGGTTGTGCCCCGGGATCATCTCGTGGTGCGCAACCGCATTGGAGAAATGGATGTTGTTGCCGCGCATCGACTGGAGCCGCGCGTCGTACTCCATCGTATTCGTCGGATACGACACGAGGATCTGCGCCCCGCCAAGGAAGAATGGAGAGGTCAGCTGACGCTCGGGTGAGAGCATCACCATGCGGAGCGACTCGCTCGCGACCGGCGGCACCGTGATCAGGTCGTGCTGCCGCAGGTAATCGATCGCGTAGTAGAGCAGGTCGCGCACCATCTCCGGCTGCCGCCCCGGCTCGACGTGCATCTCCTTGACCTTCTCGACCGCCGCCTTCCAGTTGTCGCCAAATCCCATCTCGCGCGAGGCCTTCTTCATCTCGGCGACGGTCCACTCGTACTCACGCTCGCCGAGCGCGATCAACTGCTCCGGCGTGTACGGAATCATCTCGTCCTGCAGATCGCGGATCAGCCCGTCGCGTCCGCGGGCGTCGCCGCCGATCCCGCTGTCGTCGGTCTTGCGCGGAATGTCCTTCTGCGGAACGACGTTGGCGCGCGCCAGCGCGAGTTCCGACCGCTTCTTGATGAAGAGGTAGTCGACCTGGGCGTTCCGGCTCAACGTATCGAAGTCGAGGGTCCTCAGTGCGGCAAGCCAGCGCTTGTAGTACCCGGGCTCGCGATCCTCGGCCGAGCCGCCGCGCCGACCGCCGCGTCCGCCGGGCGTGCCGAGAAACCGCTGGACGACCGGCAGCATCTCGTCCTGGGGGAGCGCGATGAGGGCCGCCAGGTCCGGCACGCTGGGCAGCTCTGGCGGCGGCGCCGGATCGATCGTGCCTCCAATCGGGGCGGCATTGGCGGTCGGCAGGTTCGCCGCGGCAACCTTGTCGCGCAGGAACGCGGCGTACTCGACCAGCGCCTTGTCGACGTGCCCGTGCGGCATCCCGACCCACCACGTGAACATCGGGTCGTAGAGGTTGTAGTGATTGAACCACTCGGTGACGTTGGCGCGGAGCGCATCGACCGAATCGGCCGCGCGAATCGCCAGATCACGGCTGGCGCGCATGCCGCCCGTGGTCTCGCCCGGCTTCAATCCGTCCTCGAGCTTCTGGCGAACGCCGGCGATCTGCTTGCGCACGAGTTCCATCGAGGCCGCCGCCTTGCGCGCGTCCATATCGCCCATGCGGATGCGGTGCTCGATGACGGTTGTGATCTCGGGCGCGAAGGGCACCAGCGGCATCACCTCCGCGATCGCCTTCGCATCGTCATCGAGCGTCCGCAGATTGCCGGCGATCGTGTTCTCGAGGGAGACGAGGTCGGCGCGGGCCGCTTCCGTGAGACGCGCACGATCCAGCGTCCGGAGCGCCGCCTGCCAGTCCAGATCGAACCGCTCGAGACGGGCGATGCGATTCGGCGAGAGCGAGATGCTCGTGTTCGGCGCGGCCGCAGGCGCCTGGTTGCCGCCGCGACCGCGGCCGCCCCCACCCGACCGGCCGCCGGCCAGGTAGTTGCCGTTCAGCGTGTTGCGATCGAGCCGGTAGAACTGCTCGACCAGCCGCAGCTCGCTGTGAGGCTTCGCGAGCAGCGGACGTAGATCCGCCGGAACCTCGAGCCGTTCCGCCTGCGCCGCCGGCGCCTGCTGCTGCGTCTCGACGACGGCCGGCCACACCAGAGCGCCCGCCAGCATCCCTCCGACGACAACCGCTTGCCACGCCATTCTTCTCATTCGCCCTCTCCTCGCCCTGTGTCACGGAAGTCCGAAGTAAGAGGATACATCGCCCGTTTCCGGTGTCTAAGAACCTGGGGTCGCGGTTTCGGCGAGATGTAAAGCGGGTACGCGGGGCCCCCGGCCGCGAACAGCCCCACCCGTCCTTGTACCATTCTGACAAATGGTTGTCGTCTGGTGGGAGCTGTGGGAAACGCGTTCTGTGCGTTTTCCAAAGAACGGTGGACGCGTTCTTCAGCGTCCAACGTTCTGGCAGCTTCCACAGA
>DASWVN010000149.1:0-11507 GCA_036401215.1 Vicinamibacterales bacterium
GACGGATGATTCGGTCGCCGCGAAAGCAGGCGTGAAGGCGGGGGATGTGATCGTCAGCCTGAATGGCTCGCGTATCGACGACCCGTCGGATTTGCGACGGGTGGTGGCGGACGTTGATCCTGGAGCGGAGTTCACGCTCGACGTCATGCGGGACAAGAAGCCGGTCACGTTGAAGGGGAAGGCGGAGGAGAGACGTTCGCGCAGGCCGACGGTGCGAACCATCCTCTAGCGGCGGGGGAAACTCCGAACTATGAACGCCGAACTATGAACAAAGAATGATGAACAAAGAATGATGAACGGCGAACTACGAATGGGCGGCGGTATCGGTTTCCGCCGCCTCTCCTCCCGCCGGAATCCCGATGATCGTGGCGAGCTGAGCCGCGACGATCGTGGCTGCCGCCAGACGTTCGTCGTGCCTTGCAACGTCATGCCTGACTTCGGCTGAAATGACCCCGAGCGGCCCGCCTGGCGCCACCAGAGGCGCGGCGATCGCTCCGGCCGCGGATCCATCAGCCCTCACACTCTGCACGAGCCCGGTGCGAAACGCGGCAGCGGTCGCATTCTCTCCATCCACGCGCAGCGTTCCCATCCGTGACAGCACGCTGGCCGGGTAGCCGTGCGCCGCAATCGGCGTGAGCACCTGACCCTCTGAATCCGCGACCCAGAGCACGAGCCCGGAGGCGTCGAGCGCCGCAGCCGTCCGCTCGAGGATGCCCGGGATGCTGCCGGTGTCGGAAAGGCGGGCGAGATCGCTGCAGACCCGCGCCAGTTCATCCAGCTGAACCCGCGCGGGCGGAGCCGGCTCCGGCGCGAGAGCCGGTTCGGGTGTCTGTTGCGCCTTCTTCTGTGTGGGCGGCGGCGCCGCTCTGGGCGCTGCCGGCTGGGTCACCACGTAGCGTGGCGTGGGACGAAGATCGAGATCGAGCGACTGGCCCTTTTCGGATTGCGCGGACTCTGAAGCGGACTCGGCGCCGGTGATGATCCCTGGCAGCGGTGTGAGGACCAACAGGACGAGCACGGCCAGTCCGGCGGCGGCGCCGGCGGCGATCAGCTGTTCGCGGCGGATCGCTTTCGACGCGGCCGTTCGCTCGGCCGCCGCCGCATCGGCCGCGAGATCGAGCGCCGCCAGGAGACGCGTGATCGAGTCGCGTCCGTCCGAGAAGATGACGTCGGACGCCAGGAGATCCTGACCGGATGACGTGTAGTTACGAACGCGACGGTCCTGTTCGTCGAACTCGTCGAGGTATCCGGCGGCCTCGGTCAGCGCCGCGTGCGCCGCCGCGGAGGTCGTGGCCTGCTCGAGGGACTCGAGGGACGAGCGAATCCCGGCGGCCGCAACCGTGACCTTCTGGAACCAGAAGTCCTTGTTCTGCCCGGCGGCGACATAGGCCTGCTGCGCCGAGCGCAGGTCGAATGCCGCACGGACGGCGGAGGTGTGAGCGTCGGCGAACGTAACCGCCGTCGCATCGGCCGTGTCGATCTGTCGTTGGAGATTCCAGGCGTGGTACCCGACGGCTCCCATCGCGGCGAGCACGAGAAGCGTGAGCGTCAGGCGCAACACACGGCTTCTCAAGCGGGGTCCCCCACGGGCAGCTACTATAACAGCTTCACGTCGTGATTCACGTCATCATCAATCCCGTTTCGGGTGCAGGAGCCAACTCGAACGCCGCCGCGAAGCGGGCCGCGATGGTGGAAGCGGCAGCGCGGCAACGCGGGGTCGGGTTCACGATCAACTTCACCGAGCGTCAGGGACACGCGCGCGAGCTTGCCGATGCGGCCGTCCGCGGCGGCGCGGCGGCGGTGTTGATCTGGGGTGGAGACGGGACGTTCAACGAGGCAGCCGGTGCGCTGATCGGCACGAGCATTCCGGCCGGCCTGATCCCCGCTGGATCCGGAAATGGGCTGGCGGGCGCGCTCGGCGTGCCGCGGGATCCGGCAGCCGCGCTCGACGTGGCATTCGGCCGCCGGCAGCGGATCATCGACGCTGGAACCATGGCCGGCCGCGTCTTCTTCAACATCGCCGGCATCGGCTTCGACGCCCGCGTCGCCACACTGTTCAACAAGCGCGCGGCCGGCACCCGCGGCGGCTGGCCCTACATCGCCATCGGTATCCGCGAAGGGTGCCGCTACTGTGCGGTCGACTACGACGTCTGCCTCGACGACACGCCGCTCAAGTACAAGGCGCTGCTCCTCGCGTTCGCGAACGGCCGGGAGTACGGTCTGGGCGCCCGCATCGCGCCGTCAGCGGAACTCGACGACGGCCTGCTCGATGCGGTGGTGGTGGAGGAGCGCGGCGTGATCTCGCGCTTCTGGCACGCCCGCCATCTGGCGAAGGGCACGCCGCACCTGGCGCCGATGGTCACGATGCGCAAAGTCCGGCACGCCGTGATCGAGTCACCGGGTCCTATGGAGTTCCACGTGGATGGAGAGCCGGGTGTGGCGCGGGACAGGATCGAGGTGGAGGTGATTCCGCGAGCATTGCTGATACGCGTGCCTCAATAGGGATGGGGGATGGGGAATGGGGGATGAGGGCGCAGAGAGTTCGGGGCCCGGGACTCGTGGTTTCCGCACCCCTGACCCCTGATCCCTGATCCCTGATCCCTGACCCCTCCACCGTCAGAACGTCGGGAAGTACGGCGTCAGATATTTCGCGATCAGCGTGAACTGATCAAAGAAGATCAGCAGGCCGACCACGATCAGAAGCCCCCCGGAGACCAGTTCGATCGTCCGATAGTGCTTGCGGATCCTCGCGGCGGCGGAGAAGAAGCGATCGATCGCCAGCGACGTGAGCAGGAACGGGACGCCCAGGCCCAGCGAGTACGCGGCGAGCATCTGCATACCCTCGCCGACCGACTCGCGTGAGGAGGCGAGACCGATGATGCCGCCGAGAATGGGCCCGATGCACGGCGTCCAGGCAAAGGCGAACGCCGTGCCGACGAGGAACGCACCGAGCGGCCCTGCCGGCTTGTTCTGCGTGTGGATCCGCTTGTCGCTCTCGAGAAAGCGAATGCGGAACACGCCCATCATGTGGAGGCCGAAGACGATCAGAAGGGTCCCGAAGATCTTCTCGAGGATTGGGGCCTGCTGGTACAGGAACCGTCCGAGCGCGGTGGCGGTCGCGCCCATGGCGACGAAGACGACCGTGAACCCGGCCACGAATGCGAGAGAGGCGCTCACGACCCGGCTTCTGGTCGAGGCGACGGCCACCCCGGCGCTCCCGCTTGCGGACCCCTGCATCTCCTCGAGCGTCAGCCCCGAGATGAACGAGATGTAGCCCGGGATGAGCGGAAGCACGCACGGCGAGACGAACGAGAGAAAGCCGGCGACGAACGCCGCCAGCAGCGTGACTTCCTGTGACATGGTTCGGAGCGTCTCCGGGCCGGCGGCGCCGCCGGCCCCTTACGCTGAAACCCCGTTGACGCTCACTTTATTTCGCGCAACGGTAAGCCGTTCACGAGGGACGTTGCCGCCGGCGTGCCGGCGAACTTGACCGGTGGCAGGTCCTGGAACATGAAGTCCCACTTCCAGCGCTCCGAAGGGTTCGAGGCCTGCAGCCAGTGACGCGCCGGAACCGGGCGGGCGAACGCCAGGTCCACCAGCCCCGCATAGCGCTCGTTCCCTGACAGCGCATTGGCCAGCTCGCTGCGGACCGCGGCGCTGCTCGTGTAGTCCATTGGCACGCCCAGCATCGTTCCGACATTGACGAAGATCTGCCAGTCTTCCTGGGCCTCGCCGGGTGCGTTGATGGCGCGCGCGGCCCCCTGGAGCCGGCCGTCCATGTTGACGTAGGCGGCATCCTTCTCGACCCAGGCGGTGCCCGGCAGCGCGATGTCGGCCGCCTTCACCAGGTCCGTCATCAAGACGCCCTGGACGATGAGGAGCGGAAGGCGTCCGCTCTTGCGCGCCTCGATCACCCACGACACGTCGCCGATCGACCCCTCGGGGCCCGGATCGAAGACGTAGAGCGCCGCCACCTTGCCGCCTTCCACCTGCGAGCGGAACGCGGCGAGGTCCACCGAACCATCTTCTTTGGCGTGGGTCGGGAAGCCGAGGTCCCTGGCGCCGTTCACGTTCGGGGCATCCACCGGCGGGATCTTGAACTTGACGCGCGGGGGTTGCGGCTTCACGCGGGTCCGCCAGCTCATGGCCACGCCGTCTTCGGGAAGATTCAGTGCGCCGCCGATCTTGCCGATCAGGTACAGCTCCTCGAGCGAGGCGTGCGCCGAGATCAGGAAGCGGAGATTGCCGGCGCCGGCGGCCGTCACGCGATCGACGACCTTGGTCAGCGCGTTCGTCCAGTCGGCCGGTTCCATCACGCCCGCTTCGCTGCGCAGCAGCGGACGCTGCAGCCGGGTCTCACCCTCGATCCAGCGATAGTCGAAGCGGCCGATGTCACACATCCAGTAGCTGTTGATCTCTGGATTGAATCGCGGGGTTGTCCGGATCAACTGCGCGCCCTTGGCCCACTCCGGTTTCGCCTTGATCCAGGCGGTGGTGTTGCAGCCCTTCTCACAGAGCGTGCAGATGGTGTCCACGGCCTGGGGGTTGTCCCACGGACGCGATTTGAAACGGTAGTCCTTCGTGGTGATCGCGCCGACCGGGCAGACGTCCATGAGGTTGCCCGAGAGCAGCGAGTGGACCCCTTCTTCGCGGAACGTGGAAATCTCGCTGCCGTAGCCGCGATCCGTGATGCTGATCTGCGGATCGGTGTCGATCTCGCGCATGAAGCGGACACACCGCGTGCAGAGGATGCAGCGGTTCCGGTTCAGCATCAGGGTCGGCCCGAAATCGACGTCGGCCTTGACGCCCTCGCCGTCGAAGGTGCGCCGCGGGAACTCCATCCGGCTCTCGTTCGGTCCGAAGCTGTAGGCGAAGTCCTGCAGCGGGCACTCGCCCCCCTTGTCGCACACCGGGCAGTCGAGCGGGTGGTTGATCAGCAGGAACTCCAGCACGCTGGACCGCGCTTCCACCACATCCGGCGTCTGCGTATGCACGACCATCCCTTCGGAGGCCGGCGTCGAACAGGACGTCTGCAGCTTGGGCATCTTCTCGATCTTGACGATGCACACGCGGCAGGAGCCGTCCACCTGGAGCCCCGGGTGGTAGCAGTAATAAGGGATCTTGACGCCGCTCTCGATGGCAGCCTGGAGGACCGTTCGACCCTTTTCGACGGTGATCGGGCGTCCGTCGATGGTCAGCGTAACCGTTTCCATATCCCTTTGATTCTATCGCAGAGGATGCGGGGGAACTCACGCAGAGGGTGCGCGGCAGTGCCACGGGCCCGTAGTTCGGGGTTCATCGTTCGCCGTTTCACGTTGCCGCCCGCACCCTAGCGCAAATTCACCAGGCTCCCGTAGTCCTGGTTGGCATCCACGGACCGGAGCGGCTCGAGGAGTTCGACGACGTGCTCGGACACGCGCTCGCGGGCAATCATGATGATCGAGTGGGTGCGGCCGGAACGGTAGGTGATGCGCACGGTGACCGGAAACTCCATCGGCGTGCCGGTCTGCTCCAGCCGGAGAATGAGCCGGTTGCCGTCGAGCCGATGACTGAAGCGCGCCTCGGGGATGTTGCTGCCGAAAATCCAGGTATCGAAGAACGCCGACAGGTCGCGGCCGCTGGCCTTTTCCATCGTAGCGATGAGGTCGTCGGTCCCGGCCTTGCCGTACTTGCGCTCCGCGTAAAAGCTCCGCACGCCACGAAAGAACGCATCGTCGCCAATCATGTTCCGGAGCATGTGGAGCACCATGGCCGACTTGTTGTACAGGACCGAGCGGTAGGCTTTCGAGTCTCCCTTGATGTGTCCCAGACGGTAACCGAGATAGATAGGGCCTTCGGACGATTCCCGCATCGCCGTGCTGCGCATCTGCCGCAGCACGTTCGACAACACGCCGGGCGAGAGGTTCTTCTCCGCGTAGAGCGCGGCGAAGTACTGGGCGAAGCCTTCACTCAGCCACTGTTCGTGGTAGTTCTTCCACCCGACCGCCTGGCCCCACCACTGGTGGGCGACCTCGTGGGCGATGAAGAAGAAGGGGTAGTTGTCGAAGTTGACCGGATCGTTGCGCCACGTCAGGCCGGTCTGTTGCGGCTGATCGACGACCGCGAAGTACGCGGGGCTGTGCCCGCCGGGCACGGAGCGCTCGGTGAAGCCCAGCGTGAAGCTCGGATACGGCGCATCCCCGACGATCCGGCTGTAGAACTGGAAGATGTCGGCGGCGCGCGCCCCCATCGAGCGCGCCCGGCCAACCTGCCGCGGGTTTGCGAGCACCTGCATGCTCACGACGTCCTCCGGCGCATCGCCGATCTGCAGTTGCTGCGTGTCGACTTCGCGAAGCCGCGAAATCACACACGCCACATACCGGACCGGCTTCTCGCTGACGAAGGCGTAGACGAGCCGCCGCTCGCCGTCGCTGGCGACTCCGGGAGGAGGTGAGGGCTCGCCCACCGGCATGCCGGTCGCCATCACCTGGTGTGAGGCCGGCACCGTGATCCGCAACCGCAGCGTGGCATAGTCGCTCACGATCGATTGGGGATACCAATACGTCCGATTGCTGTAGATGTATCTCGGCTCGGGCGGCAGCATGATCGGGTCGGAGACGTTCTGCTGGGAGAGGGCGATCGCTTCGCGGTCGAGGTCCTGCGGCGGCATCCTCCCCGAGTAGATGACCTGCAGCCAGAGTTCGGACCCCTCGCTCGCCGGATCGGGGAGACTGACGATCAGCGAGTTCTGGTTGACCACCCGGAGGTGAAGCAGCCGTCCGTATCCGGGTAAGTACACACCGTGCACGTTCAGCTCCTCGGCGAGGCGCAAATTGACCGTCGCTGTTCCTGTGGACTTGATCTGCAGCTTCAGCCGTACGTTCCCCTGGACGATCTCGCGATCGGGAACGATCAGCGCGTCGATCTCGTAGGCGAGCACGTCGTAGTCGACGAGGTCGTCTTCGTTGTAGTAACGGCCGCGCGTCGCAAGCTTCTCCGCCGACGCGTAGACGGCGATGTTCTTCCGCTTCTTGCGATCGAACAGCGTCACGTCTTCGGCGTCGTTGCCCGAGCGCGTGTAGGTGAGCGTGTCGTAGTCGCGCGTGCGGATCTCGGCGATGAAGTCGCCGAATGGGGGCGTGATGGACCACAGGTCCGGACTCAGATCCGAGAGGTTGATCTGCAGCGTCCGGCCGACGTACTCGTCGAAGATATCCTGCGCCCGCCGCAACTCGCGGTCCGAGACCGCCTGTTCGATCAGCGCCTCGGTCGGAAAGCGATCGGCGAAGTCTTCGGGACGGATGCGGATGAAGGCGGCATCGAACCGCGTGTTCATGACCTCGTCGCCGGTGAAGATCCGGATCTGCGAGCGTTCGGCCGGCTCCGGCGGCGAGAACCGCATGCGGCCGTCCCCCATGAGGATCACGGCGGTCGGCCCCTGCGGCGTCTCCGCGACGAACGCGGTGCCTTCGGCAAGCGTGAGCGTGAGGTCGGGCGCCGTGACCGTGAGGTCGCGGACCTCGAACTGCTTCGTCGGGGTGAGGGCCAGGCGATAGAGTCCCGTGACGTGCGCGAAGCGTTTCGCGACCGCGATGCGCGGTTCGCCTCCCGCGTCGACGACGTCGACGCTCCAGGTGCTGAGCCGCCCTTCGCCGGCCCGTTCCCAGAACACTTCCAGCAGCAGCCGCTGCCCCGTCTTGATGGCCGTGCGATCCCGCTCCCGGACGACGATGCGCGAGGGCGGAGGAGAGGTGAGCGCGAAGGCTAAATCGACCGTCGAGTCGATTTCGGCGCCGAGCGCGCGGATCTGTTCCCGGTTCCCCTCAGCCGCGGCCGCTTCCAGGTGCTGCACGAGCAGGGTGATGGGATCCGGCTGCGCAGACGGCTGCTGCAATGCTGTCAGCAGGAACGCGAGCGGAGCCAGGATGGCGAGGATCATCGGGAGCCGCCTATATTAGACCCCGCGGGCGCGAGCCGCGCCGTGTTCGGTCCGCGACCGCGGCGCGGTGTGACGAGCCGGGCGCAGCGAGGGATGAGCTGCGGCTGACGCGGTCCGAGCTTCAGACGGGAGCGGCCGCGCGCTTCAGAATCAGGACGGTCAGGTCGTCGGCAAATCGTGTCGAATGCGCATGGCGTTCGACGGCTCTCACCGTTTCGCGACCCAGCTCTGCCGCGTCGAAAGCAGAGTAGGTGGTGATCACCTGCTCCAGCCCGCTCTCTTCGAGCGGACGGCCTTCGGGATCCTCCGCTTCCGTGATCCCATCGCTGTACAGGACCAGCGTATCTCCCGGAGCGAGGATCGTGTGCGCCGCCACATACGTCGATCCCTCGAACATGCCGAGCGCGATGCCGGTTCCTTCCAGGCGCTCGAACCGTCCATCGTGGCGCCGCAGCAGCGGCGGCGTCTGCCCCGCATTGACGTACACGAGACGTCCGGTCGAAGGCGTGTAGACCGCGTAGAAGAGCGTGATGAACCGGGAGCCTGGACTGTGCCGGCAGATCTGCGCATTCAGCCGCTGCATCAGTTCAGGCGGGTCCAGCTCCTCGTCCACGAGAGTGCGGAGCACGGCGAGCAGCAACGCCATGAGCAGCGCGGCCGGGCTCCCCTTGCCGGCCACGTCCCCCAGCGTCAGGATGACGTGTCCTTCGGGGCGCGGCAGGACGTCGTAGAAATCTCCCCCGACCGTGTTCGCCGGCCTCGTCGCGCCGAAGATTTCAACGTCCGCCGTCCGCAGGACCCCCGACGGCAGCATCGCCAGCTGGATCTCGCGCGCTACCTCCAGCTCGCCTTTCAGCGAGAGCCGCTCCGCGACTTCGAGCAGAACGAGGAAGTTCAGCAGCAGGAGGCTCAGGATCAACGCGAAGGTGCCGTCGGCCCAGACCGGCATCGCGACGGCGACCTGCAGGAAGGGAAGGCCGAACGGGAACTCGACGAGCGCGAAGCCGCGAAACAGACGCACGACGCCGAGCAACGCGATCACGAGCGCGACGAGGTAGAGTGCGCGCCGCGCCGGCGGCAGCTTCAACGTGAACGCGGTGAAGATCTGCCGGATCCGCACCGTGATCTGCTTCCACCACGGAAGGCGGGCCACGGCGTCCTGGTCGGTCCCGCGCGTGAAGAACCGGTAGGCGTCACGCGTGTCGTGCGTGAAGAGCCGCTGGAGATCCTCGGGGGAGAAATCCCGCGCGTACTTGTCGTAAAGCGCTCGCGCGCGTGCGGTCTGGTGTTTCACTTCCGTGTCCGGGGTCCGGGGTCCGAGGGCCGGGGTCAGGAGTCCGGGGTCCGGAGCACCGGGTTATGCCGCGCCGGCTCTACGCGATCAGTTCCAGTTCGCGACCCACCTTCTCGAACTTGTCGAGCGCGTACTGCAGGTCCTCGCGCGTGTGCGTCGCCGTGACGATCGTGCGCACGCGTGCCTTGTCGCGCGCGACGGTCGGGAACGCAATCCCCTGCGCGAAGACGCCTTCCTCGAACAACCGGTCCGACAGTTTCATCGCCTTCGCGCCCTCGCCGGCAATCACCGGCGTGATCGGGCTCTCGCTGAGGCCCGTGTTGAATCCGAGCCGCTCGAGCCCGCTCTTGAAGAACCGCGTGTTCTCCCACAGCCGGTCGATGATCTCGGGCTCTTCCATCAAGACGTCGAGCGCCGCAATACAGGCAGCCGCGACCGCGGGCGGATGCGACGTCGAGAACAGGAACGGCCGCGCGCGGTGGTACAGGAACTCGATCAGGTTCGTGTTCCCCGCGACGTATCCGCCCAGCGCGCCGATCGCTTTCGACAACGTCCCGACCTGGATGTCGACACGCCCGTGCATGTCGAAGTGGTCGATGGTCCCGCGTCCGTTCTTCCCGAACACCCCGCTCGCATGGGCATCGTCGACCATCATGATGCAGCCGGTCTCTTCGGCCAGCTCGCACAGCGCCGGCAGCGGCCCGAGGTCGCCGTCCATGCTGAAAACGCCGTCGGTGATCAGCAGCTTCCGCTGCGAGGCGGGAAGCTCCTTGATGATCTTTCGCGCCGCCTCGACGTCCTTGTGCGGGAACACCTTGATGGTGGCCCGGCTCAATCGGCAGCCGTCGATGATGCTGGCGTGGTTCAGTTCGTCGGAAATGACGACGTCTTCCTTTGTAAGGACGGCGGAAACGGTCCCGGCGTTCGCGGTAAAGCCGCTCTGGAAGACGACGACGCGCTCGACCTTCTTGAACTCGGCGAGCCGCCGTTCGAGTTCCATGTGGATGTCCATGGTCCCGGCGATGGTGCGGACCGACCCGGATCCAACACCGAACTCCTCGACCGCCTTCAACGCGCGCTCCCGCAGCTTCGGGTGCGTCGTCAGGCCGAGATAGTTGTTCGAGGAGAGGTTGACCACGGACCGGCTGTCGAAGGTCGCGCGGGCCTTCTGCTCCCCGTCGAGGATGCGGAGGTGGCGATAGAGGTTCTGCTGCCGGAGCGTGTCGAGTTCCCGGCCAAGGTAGGAAAGCGGATCAGGACGCATCCCGACAGTATAGAACCAGGGTGCGTCGGGGTGCGTCGGGGTGCGTCAGGGTGCGTCGGGGTGCGTCGGGGTGCTTCAGGGTGCGTCGGGGTGCGCACCGCGCACTGCGGACCGCGCACCGCGGACCGCGCACCGCGGACCTCAGATCAGATAGAGGATTGCCAGCCAGGGGATGATGGCGGCGACGATGTAGAAGCCGGCGAGGACGGCCACCGCCTTGTGAACCGCGGAGAGATGGAGCGCCATTCCGAAGAAGCCGGCCGCGACCTTGGCGGTTGCCAGGCCGGGGCCCTCACCCAGCGAGTGCATCAGCCAGCTGATCACCGGATTGCCTTCGATGCTCAGCCCGTATGTCGAGACGCCAATGTAGGTCAGCACGCCATCCGACACCTGGGCCAGCAGAAACACGACTACGGCGATGTCGCCGAAGAGGCGCCCCGTTCCCCGGGATGGTGCTTTGCTCTCGGTGGCTGGCTGGTCCATCGCTCGTCCCCGGCAGGCCGATCCTCGGCAGAAGTCTGCCCTGGTCCGGCCATTCCGGGAAGTTCATCATCAAAGAGGATGCCAGCCCGCCTCAGGACCCTTTCTCCTTCATATCCAACAGTTCCGCGAAAAGGACCTGGAGGATCGCCGCCGTCGGTACGGCCAGAAGTGCGCCAACGATGCCCAGAAGTCTGCCTCCGACCAGCAACGCCACGATCACCGTGACCGCGCTCACGCCGACCTGGCGTGACATCACCTTGGGCACGAGCACGTGGTTCTCGAACTGCTGTTGTACGACAAAGAAGACGATGACCAGCACTGCTTTCTGGAGCGAGACCGTCGAGGCCACCAGGACCGCCGGGATCGCGGCGAGGATCGGGCCGACGACCGGGATCATCTCGCCGAATGCCGAGATCAGCGCGAGCACGTAGAAGAACGGAATCCCGAGCAGCCACAATCCGATCGCGGACGTGACGCCGATGATCCCGCCGAGCAGCAGTTGTCCGCCGAGCCATGCCGAGACCTTCACCGTGATCGTGCGGGTCATC
>DASWVN010000150.1:0-36869 GCA_036401215.1 Vicinamibacterales bacterium
CCAGCCGCCGCGCGGCGCGGCATCGAAGAAGATCGAACCGGCGAGAAAGATCCCGCCGATGAGAAAGGCCCAGAATCCAAATGCGGAGAGGCGCGGGAACGGGAGGTCGCGCGCGCCGAGCATCTGCGGCAGGAACATGACCGCGATCGCCTCGAACACCGGGATCGCGAAGAGGAACATCATCACGGACCCATGGACCGTGAAGGCCTGGTTGTACAGCTCCGCGGAGATCGCGTCGTTCTCGGGCACTGCCAGCTGCAGGCGCATGATCAGCGCGAGCACGCCGCCGAAGAGGAGGAAGAAGAACGTGGCGGCGGTGTACCAGAGCCCGACTTCCGAGTTGTTCACGGCGGACCAGTAGCGCCAGCCGGTCGGCGTTCGCCATGCCGTCATCAGCCGTTCTTCCTGCGCCCTCCGTACTTCGTCGGGCGGAGGCTCGGGCAGGGGATCGGGATCGGCGTGCGGAGTGTGTGGCGGCGTCACTTGAGTCCGTGCAGGTAGGCGGCAAGCGCAGCAAGATCGGCGTCGGGCAGCATGCCGAATGCCGGCATGTGCACGCCGGGTTTGAGGTGATCGGTACTGGCGAGCCAGTCACGGAGCGTCGCGGGGTCGTTCTGGAGGATGCCGGCGCCGACGCTCAAGCGTCCGCCGACGTGGGTGAGATCGGGTCCGATGACGCCGGCGGCTGGCGATCCGCGGACCGTGTGACAGGCGCCGCAGCCGTTGGCCGCGAAGAGTTCGCCGCCGCGCGCCGCCTGTGGATCGGCCGCAGGGACGGCGGGTCTTGCCTGGTGATCCAGCCACTGCTCGAACGCCTGCGGCTCCATCACCTCGACGTAGAACGCCATCAACGCGTGTGACGTGCCGCAGTACTCGGCGCAGGCGCCGCGGAAGACACCGGTTGCGGTCGGCCGCAGCGTCAGCCAGGTCACGCGGCCGGGGATCATGTCCATCTTGCCGGCCAGCGACGGCACCCAGAAGGAATGGATCACGTTGTCGCTGTCGAGCCTGAGCTGCGTCGGTTGGCCGACGGGGACACGGATCTCGTTGGCGAGCACGACTTCCTGCCCGCCGGGACGCGCGTAGCGGACCCGCCACCACCATTGCTCGCCGGTGACGCTGACCTGCAGACTCCCCTCAGGAGCGCGCTCGACGGTCGACGGGATCATGCCGAGCCCGTAGATCAGCAGGATCGTGAGCGTCACGCCGGGAAAGACGACCCCGCCTCCGAAGATCAACCAGAAGTCGCGGCGCCGGTTCTTCTCTCCGCGGGAGCGGCGCGCGTAGTACACGGCGAGCGAGACGACGAAGATCCAGATGATGAAGGACGCGCCGGTCATCCACCAGAACAGCGACGCGATCCTGTCGGCTTCGCGTCCGGCTGGCGCGAGCGCCGACTGCACGCCGGCGCACCGCGACGCCATCAGGCTGGCCGCCGCGATCAGGCATCCACGAGCTGGCGCGCGTCGATCGCGCGTGTGCCTCAACGAGCCCATCTGGCTGCGGGCTCATCTAGCAAGTCCGCTGCCGGGATGCTCTCCTTCGGTGGGTGCGGGTGGCGCCCCATGAAGGGGCGCCCGACGCGTACGTAGGGCGGGGGCATTACGCCCCGCGAAAATCGGGGCGTTACGCCCCGCCAACGACGCTTCAGCTACCGGCTGACCTTGGTCGCATAGATGTAGATGTCGTCGTTGAAGTCGCCGGATGGCGCGTGCAACGTGTCGCGCATGTGCCGCGGCATCTCCATCACCACGCCTTCGATCGACAGGGTCTGCCCGGATGCGGCACCCGCGTCGGCCATTGGAAGAACGAAGATCGTGTGATCTCCGGCATCTGCGAAGAACCCGCGGTCCCTCGCCGTTCCACGCACTTCGACCTCGTCGAGATCGACACTGCGGCCGACCATGGTCTCGTCCGCATCCGCGATCGCGCTGATGGCCGTCAGCGTGCCCATCGTGCCACCGGTCGTAGCGGTCGTGCCGCTGGTGCCGACGGGCTGCGGCTCGGCTCGGGTGTTCATGACCAGCACGGTGTCATTGCTGCCGCCGACGATTCGCGACGCGACGAGGACGGGCCGCCTGGGAAGCTCGACCTCGGCATCATCGTCGATTCCGGGCCAGCCCCACTCCCGTTCGAAGTCGGCCTCGACGAACGGCTGCACGGTGCCGGTCACCGTCACCTGGTGATCCTCGCGAACGAGCGCGGCCATCGGGCTGGGAACGAGCACCAGCAGTTCGCCGTCGAAGTCCGCCCAGTTGCGTTCGTCGATGGTGAAGATCCTCGGACCATAGACATCTTCGACTTCTCCGTCGACGCTCACGGTCTTGCCGACGTAAATGGACGGGTTGTCTTCGATCTGATCCAGTTCGACACGCATCCCCTGGAAGTCGGCGTCGACCGCGGGCGCCATCGCCCTGGCCCGTTCACCTTCGGCAGTTTCGGTGGCCACGTGGGCCGTCGCGCGGCGGTCCTCGCTCCACTTCTGCCATGAGGCCATCGCCTCGGGATCCGGAGTCCACGCTTTCGGCGTGCCAGTGGCGTCGAACACGCGGATCTGTCCCTTCTCCAGATCGGTCCCCGGTACGTCAGTCGAGAGAACGACGGTCTTCGTGCGCTGTGCGATCTTTCTTGCCTGCTCTTCCGGATACACGAACTGATGCCCGTATATGGTTCCGGGGTAGAACCACGCGGCCAGCGCTGGTGGGGTGCCTTCCTCGGTGGGGTTGAACTTCAACACGTTGTCTTCTTTCGCCTCCGTTCGCCTGGCTGGCACGGTCATCGTCGTGGTGACGAGCGTGCCGTCTTCCCGGCGGATCTCGAGGGTGTCGCCAGCGCTGCCCGGCTCCAGCAGCTGGAACACATACGTTCCGGGTTGAAGCGTGGCGCCAGGAATGATCACGGGCTCGGAGAACGTCAGCTCGGTTCGTTCACTCCACTGTCCGAAGGCCGCTGTCGGCGCGAGCGCGAAACACAGGCTCAGTAGAACCGCCGCAAGCGGCCAACACTTGCGTGACAACAACATCAGTCACCTCCTGTCGAATCGGCCGGGTCGGGAATCGACCGGTCCTTCCGGACCCTTCGGCCTCTTGTTGTCGGATAGAGGATCGGTGCAAGGTTGGCTCCTATGTAGACGGGCGCACGATGCGGTGCCTGGCGTGCGTTTGCGGGACTCGAACCCGCCATGCTGTGCGTCGAGACGAAGATGCTTACGTACTTCCGGACGGCTTGCGTCCACAGACTCGGCGGTACGGTGCGTGACTCGTTCTGCGGGCGGGAGCGATGACCTGTTTGACCTCGCGGATCCGTCAGGCTGGAATGGAGCCATGACAACCTACCAGACGTCAGGCTCGCTCTACAGCTGGACACAGGCGATCTACCTGTTGCACGCGCTCAGCCTGCTAACGGGGATCTTTGGCGCCGCGACGGTGGTCGGTGCGTTTCTCGTGGGCTGGCCGTCGATCATCGCGGTGATCCTGAACTACGTGAAGCGCAGCGATGTGCGCGGGACCTGGCTCGAGTCGCACTTCCGCTGGCAGATCCGTACGTTCTGGTATGGCCTGCTGTGGGTGAGCCTCTGCGTCGCCTTCATCATCGTCACCTTCGGCATCGGCATCGTGATCGCCTGGCTTCCTCTCGCCATCGTCAGCGTCTGGTTCATCTATCGGATTGCCCGGGGGTGGATCCGGCTGCGGGACGGGAAAGCTATGTACGTGTAGGGGGTCAACTCCCAACTCCCAACTCCCAACTCCCAACTCCCAAACGTCCAATTTTCAAGGCCCCAAAAAATCGCTTGACGTACGGACGGGTAGTACTAAATATATAGTAACAATGCGCCGGCACCATCCCACCCTCACGCCGCACGAACTCGCGATCATGAAGGTGATCTGGAAGCTCGAAAGCGCGACGGTTCGTGAGGTCTACGAGGTCCTGCGCGAGAAACGTTCGATCGCCTACACGACCGTGATGACGATGATGAACGTGCTCGAGGAGAAGGGATATCTGGAGAAGCGGCGGGCCGATCGAGCCTACGTCTACACGCCGGCTCGACCGCAGCAGCAGGTCGTGCGACAGATGGTCACCGACTTCGTCGATCGCGTGTTCGACGGCGCCGCCGCTGCGCTGTTCGTGCATCTGGCCAAAGACAGCAAGCTCTCGAAAGACGAGCGAAAGCAGATCCGGAAGCTCATCGAGGAGATGGACAAATGACCGAGATCGCGCTGACGAACCTCGCTGCCTGGAGCGTACAGGTCGCACTGCTCACCTTTGCGGTCGCAATCGCCACTCGATTCTTCGCGGTGGACCTGCCGCCGGCCCGGTACGCGGTGTGGCGGGTCGTGCTCATCGCGTCGCTCGTCCTTCCGCTGATTCAGCCGTGGCATCCCCGGACGCTGTCAGGTGACGAGACGACCGTACCGGAAATTCCGCTCCAGGTTCCCGCGTTCGCGCCGTCGAACACCGTCGAGCCAGCCTCCATGTCAGTCACGGTGTTGCCTGCCGGTGAACGGTGGCCGGCGTTCATCGTGTTCGTCCTGGCGGCCGGCGCGGTGCTGCGGATCGGGTGGGTCGCGGGCGGCTTGATCCGCCTGCGCCGTATCCGCCGCCGCGGTGTTCCCGCAACCGAATCGGCGGCTCCCGACCTGCTGCAATCCCTGATCGATGCCGGCGCCGACGTTCGCTACGTGCCGTCGATGCGGCAGCCGGTCACCTTCGGCATGCGTCCTTCGGTCGTGCTGCTGCCGTCGGCTCTCCAGACGATGTCGCCGGGAGTGCAGCAGGCGGTGCTGGCGCACGAGTTGTGGCACGTGCGCCGGCGCGACTGGCTGTGGAGCCTGTGCGAAGAACTGCTGTGCGCGATCTTCTGGTTCCATCCTGCGATCTGGTACCTCGTGGCGCGGGTCCAGGGCGCGCGCGAAGAAATCGTCGACCGTCTGTCGGTGCGTTCGACGAATGCCAGGCGCTGCTATCTCGAGGCGCTGCTGGCGTTCGCCGACGAACCTGCCGTCTATCCGGCGGCGCCGTTCATCCGGCGTCGCCAGCTGTTCCACCGCATGATGCTGATCTCGAAGGAGGGTGTGATGTCGCACAAGCGAATCGTTGCGTCGAGCCTCGCGATGGCTGGCGCTCTCGTCCTGACCGGATGGTACGGCGTGCTGGCGTTTCCGTTGACCGCGTCCACAACTCCTTCGCCCGATGGACAGGCGCAGGCGCAACCGCGCGATCCCCGGCCCCACGTCGCGCGGCCGGCCACGAGCCGCGAACAGGAGTTGAAGACGACGATCGCGGCGGATCCTACGCACGTGGCCAACTGGTTCGAACTGGCGAAGCTCCAGGAGGAGCGCGGCGCGATTCAGGAGGCCGAGGCGACGCTGCGGTCCGCGTTCACGGCAACGGGCCGCGAAGTCATGTTGTCGCAGGCCAGGTTCTACGCGCGGCACGGCGACTTCCAGCAGTCGATCGATCTCGTCGAGACGTACGCCGCGCAGAATCCCACGGACCCGTCCGGCCATCAGCTCGTGGCGACGTGGTACTGGGAAAAGGCGCAGAAGGACGCGACGCTGTCGCCGGCCGACAAGTTGATGTACATCGAATCGGGCATCCGCGCGACGGATCGCGCCCTCGCGCAGCGGCCCGACTACATCGAGGCGCTCACCTACAAGAACATCCTGCTGCGGATGAAAGGGAACCTCCAGACGGATCCTGCAAGCCGCGAGCAGCTGTTCAATGAAGCGAACGCGCTGCGGAACCGCGCGATCGAACTGAACAAGGCGCGGACCTCGGTGCAGCGGCCCGCCGGCTCGGTGCCGCCGCCTCCACCGCCGCCACCGCCTGGGTACTACGAAGTAGATGGGCAGCAGGCCGTCCGCGTCGGCGGACAAGTCAGGACGCCGGCAAAGATCCGCGACGTGCGCCCCGTGTATCCGCAGGACGCCCAGGACGCGCGTATCTCCGGAGTGGTCATCATCGAAGCCCTGATCGATACACAGGGGAACGTCCGCTCGGCGCGGGTGCTCCGGTCGATTCCGGGGCTCGACGAAGCGGCCCTCGCAGCGGTGAAGCAGTGGCAGTTCACACCCACCGTCCTCGACGGCGTTGCGGTGCCGCTGGTGATGACCGTGACGGTGAACTTCACGCTGCAGTAGGCGAGCCACGCGCTCGCAGCCGCGGCGGCGCGCCGACGATCCCTCCATCGTCACGCGCCGCCGCGGATCGAGAAAGAACCGCGATATCGTAGGGCCGGTGACAGGCGCACGAACCGCAACATTGGCGGGACTGGTCGCCGCAACGGCGCTGGCCTGGGTCTGGATCGCTCCGATGGCACAGGACATGTACGGGGCGATGACCGGTCCGTCCGCCTGGATGATGACGCCGGTCTGGGACTGGCCCCACGTCCTGCTGCTGTGGCTGATGTGGGCGGTGATGATGGCGGCGATGATGCTGCCGTCCGCCATGCCGATCCTGGCACTCTACGACGGTGCCCTCCGAAAACGCGCCGCGGGACCGGTGGCGCCCCGCGTCTACGCGATGGCGGCGGGATACCTGCTGGCCTGGGCGGCGTTCAGCGCCGGCGCGACGGCACTACAGCGCCTCCTCGCCCGATCGCTCGTGCTGAATCCGATGATGGAGATGTCCGGACGGGCGGCAGTGGGGATCACGATGCTGCTGGCCGGGACCTATCAGCTCACGCCGTGGAAAGCGATCTGCCTGCGGCAGTGTCGATCCCCGCTCGCGTTCATCATGCAGCGCTGGCGTAACGGCGCCGCGGGGGCCGCGTTGATGGGCCTCGAACACGGCACCTACTGTCTCGGCTGCTGCTGGGCGCTGATGCTTCTGTTGTTCGCGGGCGGTGTGATGAATCTCACGATCATCGTCGGGCTGACCGCGATCGTCCTGATCGAAAAGGTGAGCCCCGCGGGTGTGGCGGTCAGCCGCGCCCTCGGCGTGGCGCTGATCGCGTCGGGCGCGTGGCTCGTCGTCCGGTAATCGTCAGGCGTTCGACCAGTCGAACTCGTAGAAGATCCAGTTCGACTTCTCCGCTCCCACTGAGAGTCCATCCGCGCTCGCCTTGAACGAGCCCTGGCCGCACTGGCCCCGCTTCCAGATGAAGCCGTCGGGAAGATCGACATTGGCAAGGTGCGCTTCGCCGGTCACGGGATTCCTGAACGTGTCGCCGCGGCCTTCGCCAATCCCTTCAGCGCGGAACGTGCTCTTACGCCCTTCACCTTCGATGGTGATCGGCACCTTCTGCAGGCCGACGACCTGGAAGGTGGGGCCGAGCAGTTCCCACGGCATTCCGCCGAGGCTGCCCGAGAAAATCTGCGCGAGCGCATTGACCTGCGCGTCGGTCGTCGAAGGATCGACGATGAAGACGCACTTGCCGTTCCCTTCGTGGATCGCTTTGGGCCAGGAGAGAATGGCCGCGCATTTCACTCCGGAGAGGTCCACATCGCCCAGGCGGCCGCCCGTGATTTCCATCCCCACGAATGCCCGGCAGCTCCCATCCGGGGAATTGGGGAACCCGCCGAAGTTGCAGCCGCATCCGAAGTCGCAGTTGCAGTACTCATAGCCGCGGCCCTTCAGGGCCCACTTGGTGGAGGTCGCTGTCGTCATTGCACCTCTCCGTTGATTGTGGACGGGGTGGAAATGCTAGTTCAGGTGACCCTCCCGCCGCAACCGGGTAATCGCGGGAGTGCCCGGGCCATACAATCGCTCCATGCCCCTCGAAACAGTGTTTCTCGACGCCGGCGGCGTCCTCGTCTACCCGAACTGGTCCCGCGTCTCCGAAGAACTCGCGCGTCATGGCGTCGATGCGGATGCGGCGTCGCTGGCGGCAGCCGAACCGCTGGCCAAGCGCAGGCTCGACGTCGAGAAGACGATCGATGCCACCAACGATGCGAGCCGTGGATGGCTGTACTTCAATCTCGTCCTCGAAACCGCGGGGATCGCGCGATCGTCGTCGACCGACGCGGCGCTGACGGAGCTGCACGCGTTTCACATGACCAGCAATCTCTGGGAGCACGTGCCGGATGGCGTGCGCCCGGTACTCGACGCGCTTCGAGATGCAGGGCTCCGGCTCGTCATCGTGTCGAACGCCAACGGGACGCTGCGCGCCGCGTTCCGCCGGCTCGGCCTCGCCGACTACTTCGTCGAAATCCTCGATTCGAACGAGGTGGGCGTCGAGAAACCGGACGCGAAGATCTTCGAGCTGGCGCTGGAGCGGTCGGGCGGTTCGGCCGCGAGCACGATCCATGTCGGCGACCTCTATCATGTAGACGTTCTCGGGGCCCGTGCGGCCGGCATCCGCGGCGTACTGCTCGACGAGCGCGGCCTGTATGATGGCGTGGATTGTCCGCGGGTCGGCTCGCTCGAGGAGCTGCAGCGGAAGGTCGAGAGAGGGGAGTTCGATTGAGCGGATCACCCATCCGCGATCCGAACCACGCACGACCTATCGTCGTAGTAGTTCAACAATGCTCCATCCGGCGATGACGACCCTCAACTGGACGCTTGGCCCGTATCGCATCCTGCGCGAGATCGGCCGGGGGCAGTTTGGGACCGTCTACGAGGCGCTCGATGCGCAGGGCCGGCAGATCGCGTTGAAGCTGGTCCCGATCGGCGGGGGCGACAGCGACGAAAAAGTCGCAGCTGAACAGCGGGGCGCCGCGCTCCAGCAGCAATTCAGCCGGGGCTCCGGCGGACTCGTGCCCGCCGTGCTGGACCACCACCGCATCGATCCCTACTACGCCATCGCGATGGAGCTGGTCAGCGGACAGCCGCTCACCAGCATCATTCGAGCAGGCCGGATGCAGCCTCGCCGCGCAGCGGCGATTGCATCGGCGATCTGCCGCTTCCTCATCGAGGCCCACGAGTTCACGACCAGCGGCGAGGACGGCCAGCAAACGATTCTCGTCCATGGCGACCTGAAGCCGGCTCACATCCTCCTGCTCGACGACGGAAGCATCCGGGTGCTGGACTTCGGCATTGCCAAGGCGCTGGCGGCGCGCAAGGCCGCGACGACGAACCTCTGGAGTTCGGTGGACTACGCGTCGCCCGAGCGCCTCGAGTGCGGCCGGGTGAACCGGCACGCCGACTTCTGGTCGCTTGGCGTGATGCTCTTCGAGATGCTCGCAGGTGTTCGGCCGTACGCGCAGTACGAACGGGACCGAAGCCGGCTCGAGGCGGCGATCCGCCGGCAGGAACCGCGATTGCACATCCCGCCTGATGCGGATCCGCAGCTGACGGCAATCGTCGACAAGCTGCTGGCGCCGCAGATCGAGAATCGGTACCAGACGGCGCGGCAGATCGCCGACGATGTGCAGGCCTATCTCGACGGGACGACGGTGATCGCGTACGTCGAAGCTCTGCGCGCGGATCGAGCGACAGTTCGACGAGCGCCAGCGCCCGTAGCTATTCACGACGATCCAATCGTGCCGACGCTGCCGCTGCCGCGCGCATCCGCGGAAGAGACGGTTGCCGTGCAGCAGCCCGCGTATCGAAAGGTGACGGAGCCTGTTTCGCTGAGTCCGGCTGCGCCAACACCAGTACCCGCTCCAGTGAACGTGATCCCGCTTCCGGCCTCGGCACGCAGCCGTTCCAAGCCGCTGATCGCCGCGCTCCTCAGCTTTCTGATCCCGGGGATCGGCCAGATCTACAACCGCGAGTACGTACGCGGCATCTTCTGGCTGATCATCACCCCGGGATTCTGGGTCGGCTCGGCAGGCCTCCTCGGCTGGCCCTTCCACCTCGTCGCGGCGTACACCGCGTATCGCCGCGCCCAGCTCCACATCGACGTCCCCGGCATCATCCCGATGCGACTGCCTCGCGTTCCCATCTTCGGCCGACGCGCACCCAGGGCAGCGTAGAGCTCCCGGCCACCGGACCCCGCATCCCGTCCTTCGAGGGTTCCAAAGGGTTCCAGTGGGTTCTCGAGGGTTCCAGTGGGTTCCAGTGGGTTCCGGGTTCGGCATGCGCTCACAGTCGAGCGAGGGGAAGTGATTGGCGATCCTCCTTCCGGCGCATCGACTCGCGCCCCTTGCTCAGGCCAGGCCCCCTATCCCGCACCCCGCACCCCGCACCCGCACCCCGCCCCCGGATCGCGCACCCCGCACCCCGGACCCCGCACCGCGGACCGCGCACCGCGCACCGCGCACCGCGCACCGCGGACCCCGGACCCCGCACTACACTACCTTCATGGCCGTGAGGACCGCGTGCGACCTCCTCCTCATCAACGCGCACGTCTTGACGATGGACGATCGATTCACCGTCCATCGATCGGGAGCGGTCGCGATCGCCGGCGGCGAGATCCTCGCCGTGGGGGACATCGCAGGCGAGTACGCAGCGCACGACACCGTGGACTGCCGCGGACGAGTCGTGATGCCTGGCCTGATCAACGCCCACACGCACGCGCCGATGACGCTGCTGCGCGGACTGGCCGACGACCTGCGCCTCGATGTCTGGCTGATGGGATACATGATGCCCGTGGAACGCGAGTTCGTCCGGCCCGAGTTCGTCGCGCTCGGGACGAAGCTCGCCTGCGCTGAGATGATCCGCTCGGGGACGACCTGCTTCGCCGACATGTACTACTTCGAGGAGTCGGTCGCTGAGGCGACGGCGGCGGCCGGGATGCGGGCGCTGTGCACGCAGACCGTGTTGAAATTCCCGTCCCCCGACGCGACCAGCTACGAGGACGCGCTCGCTCGGGCGCGGGAGTTCATCCAGCGCTGGAAGGGGCACGAGTTGATCGTGCCTGGTGTGGCGCCGCACGCGCCGTACACCTGCACGTCCGAGATCCTGCGCGAATGCGCGGACCTCGCCTGCGAGTTCGACGTGCCGCTGCACACGCATCTCGCCGAAACGTCGTTCGAGGTGGAGAACTCCAGGCGGGAGCACGGGATGCCGGTCGTGCCCTGGGTCAAGAAGCACCGGCTGTTCGACGCGCGGGTGCTGGCGGCGCATTGCGTTCACGTGGACGACGGGGAGATCCGCACGCTGAAGGATGCGGGGGCCGGCATCGCGCACAATCCGACCAGCAATCTGAAGCTCGGGTCGGGCGTTGCGCCGGTCGTCAAGATGCTCTCCGCGGGCGCGGCCGTCGGCATCGGCACCGACGGGACCGCCTCGAACAACGACCTCGACATGTTCGAGGAGATGCGGCTGGCGGCGCTGCTCGCCAAGGGGATCAGCGGCGATCCCACCGCGTTGCCCGCGCGCGAGGCGCTGACGATGGCGACGCGCGCCGGGGCGCGTGCGCTGCACTGCGCGGAGATCACGGGCTCCATCGAAATCGGTAAACGCGCGGACCTGATCGTCCTGGATCTCGAGCAGACCCACAACGTCCCGCGTTTCGGCCGGGACCCGAACAGCATCTACGCGCAGATCGTCTACGCCAGCAAGGCCAGCGACGTCGTCGACGTCATCTGCAACGGCCGCTGGCTGATGCGCGAGCGCCGCCTGCTCACGCTCGACGAAGAGGCGCTGCGCGCTGAGGCGTCAGCGATCGCCCGGCGCGTGGACATGTTCCTCATCGAGCGCGAGCAGAGCGTTCTGCAGAAGCTGATCGCGATCGGCGGGGCGACGGAAGAGGAGAGCTTCGAGGTCCAGGTGAAGGCGCGGATTGCATCCGCCGACAGCGTGTTCGAGGCGTTGGAGCGCGAAGACGTCACCGTCATCCGCTCCGTGCACTATCACCAGTACGACACGTATTTCTTCTTCGACGATCCGGAGCAGGGCCGTCTCCGGTACCGCGAGGACGCTACGCTCGACGAACAGCAGCAGGTCGCGAACGTGCGGGCGCGGCTCACGCTCACGGGACTTTCGCACGAAGAGGCGTTCGGGTCGGTGCTGCTGTTCCGCTCCCGCTTTCTGGCCCCGGCGACGCACTCACCGCGGTTCTACCGGGAGTATTTCAAGCCGGCTCGTGAGCGGGAAATCGAGAAGGAACGGCGGCGATGGCTGATCGGGTATCGCGGCGTGCAGTTCTACGTGCACCTCGACCGCCTGATCAATCCGCCGGCGGAAGGCTACTTCGTCGAGGTGAAATCGCGCACCTGGTCACGCCGTGATGCTCAGGACAAGGCCGCGATCATCGTCGAACTCCTCGAACGTCTGGGTGCGAGCGCGGACCAGATCGTGACCGAGGATTACGTCGAATTCGCGTGACCCGACGCTACCGCGCGCGCGGCGGGACGCGGTAGAGCATCGCGGTGCACCAGCTGTGGCAGTCGCCGGTGAGCGTCTCGGTTGCTTCGGGCGTCCAGTTGGGCACGCCGAACGTATTGACGACGATGCGTGTGCCCGGCTTCAAGGCCCGGAACTTCGGTTCGAGCCGTTCGAGGTTCTCGGGGAGCAGGAACAGGGCAAGCACGGTCGCCTTCGAGAGGTCGGCCTCGAACATGTCCCCTTCGATGAACGTCGCGCGATCCGCCACGCCCGCTTCGATGGCGCGTTGCCGCGAGAGCTTCACCATGTCGGGATTGAACTCCACCCCGATGCCGCGCGCACCGCGCTTCGCGGCGGCAATGATCATCCGCCCATCGCCGGATCCGAGATCGATGACGACGTCGCTGGCGGTGACGTTGGCCATGTCGAGCATCTTCTCGACGAGCGCCTCCGATGTCGGCACCCAGACGCTGTCCTTCCCGGGTTGACCGACCTTCGGCTCGTAGCCTTGCTGCGGGACCTGGAACAGTAGAGCTGAGAGGAGCAGAAGGGAGATCATCACGACGCGTATCTTACGCCAGACGCGATCATGCGCCGATGGTGAAGTAGGCGACGAACAGTCCGGCTGCCACGTACATCACCAGTCCAACCTCGTCCGCTCGTCCTCGCAGCAGCTCGAGCGCCACATACGTGATGAGTCCGTAGCCGATCCCGTGTGAGATCGAGAAGGTCAGCGGCGTCATCAGCAGGATCAGGAATGCGGGAATGCCGGTGTCGATGGCCTGGAAGTTCATCCGCGAGATCTGCTGGCACATGAGAAAGCCGACGATCACCAGAGCGGGAGCCGTTGCCGCCGCGGGGACAACGGCGATGATCGGCGCCGCGAACATGCACACCGCAAACAGTGCGGCCACGACGACGTTGTGGAGCCCGGTCCGCGCGCCTTCCGCCACGCCGGCGGCCGATTCGACGTAGGACGTGACCGAGCTGACGCCGAACCATCCGCCGATCGCCGCGCTGATCGAATCGACCGAGAGGATCGAACGCAGCCGCGGTATCCGTCCATCGCGATCGTGCAGCTCACCCGTCTCCGCGATCGCGGTGACGGTGCCGATCGTGTCGAAGAAATCCACCATGACGATCGACAGCAGCAGCGGCACGAACTGGATGCTGAAGGCCGCGCGAAGGTCGGCCTGTCCCACGGTATCGAACTGCGGCATGCGAAGCCACGCGCCCGCAGGGAGATGAGAGACGCCGAGCAGCAGCGCCGCGGCCGTGATGCCGACGATGCCGATCACGATGGCGCCCGGTACCCTCCGCGCCAGCAGGAATGCGATGACGATGATCCCGGCGCACGCGAGCAGCGGTTCTGCTCCCTGCAGCGAACCGAATGTGACCGGTGGCATCGTCGTATCCGGGTTGGCGGCCAGCGCGGCGATCGATCCCGCGGGGATCACGACGAGGCGGGCGTTCACGAGTCCGATGAACGCGATGAACAGCCCGATACCGACGCTGATCGCACGGCGCAGGTCGAGCGGAATCGCCTGCATCACCGCTTCGCGAACGCCGGCGACCACGAGCGCCAGGACGACGAGGCCGTTCAGCACCACGAGTCCCATCGCCGCCTGCCAGGATCCGGTCTGCGCCGCGACCTGGAACGCGACGACGGCATTCAGCCCCATGCCGGGCGCGAGCGCGATGGGGAAGTTCGCGGCGAGCCCCATCAGGAGCGTGCAGAGCGCGGCCGCCGCCGCCGTCGCGGCGACCGCGGCTTCGAACGGAACGCCGGCGGCTTCCAGGATGGATGGATTGGCGAACAGGATGTAGGCCATCGTGAGGAACGTGGCCACGCCGCCGCGCACCTCGCGTGCGCGTGTCGTGCCGCGCGCCTCCAGATCGAATATCGCTCCAGACAAACGCGAATCAATATACTGACTCTTTCACTTCATGTCTCTTCCCCTGAAGCTGGATTTCATCCAGACCGTTGCGTTTGCCGGTGTGATGCTCTTCGTCGGGTACGGGCTTCGCCGGCTGATCCCTCCGCTCTCGCGCGTCAACATTCCCGCGCCGGTGTGCGGCGGCCTGCCGGTAGCCGCGGTCGTGGCCGTGTTGTACGCCGCCGACTACCAGCTGCTGGCGTTCGATACGACGCTGCAGGTCCCGCTGCAGAACGCGTTCTTCGCCTCCATCGGCTTTGCCGCGAGTCTCGGACTGCTGCGCCGCGGCGGACCGCTGGTCATGGTGTTCTTCGTCCTCGCGACGGTCGTGGCGGCGCTCCAGAACGTCACGGGGGCAGCCGTCGCGACGGCGCTCGGGCAGCATCCGCTCATGGGCGTCCTTGCCGGATCGGTGACGCTCACCGGCGGTCCCGCAACCGGGCTGGCGTTCGCGCCGCTCTTCGAGGAAGCCGGCGTCAGCGGTGCGGCAACGCTCGCCGTGGCATCCGCGATGGTCGGCATCGTGGCCGGCGGCGTGATCGGCGGACCGATCGGCACCTATCTGATCGAACGTCAGAAGACGCCGCCACACCCGGACCACCGGCCGGAGGGCACGCTCGCCAATATCGCGGAAGCCAGCGTTCCCGAACCCGTCGTCAGCACTCCCGAGGGTGAAGACGTCGAGACCTATGCGCTGCTGAAACACATCGTGCTGCTGGTCGCCACGATCGGGGTCGGGCTGTGGGTGAGCGACTGGATCTCGCAGCTCGGGCTCACGCTTCCGGTGTACATCGGCGCGATGCTCGTGGCCGCTGTGATTCGCAACATCGACGATGCCACCGGCCTGTTCGGGTTGTCGATGCGGCTGATCGACGACCTCGGCAACGCCTCGCTGTCGCTGTTCCTGGTGATCGCGCTGATGACGTTGCGGCTGTGGGAGCTGGCAGGTCTGGTGATCCCGCTGCTGATCGTCCTCGCCGTGCAGCTGAGCATCATTGCCGCCGTGTGCCTGACGGTCGTTCCGCTGTTGATGGGACGTGACTACGAGGGAGCGGTCATGTCGAGCGGCTTCTGCGGGTTCATGCTCGGCACGTCGGCCAACGCGATGGCGAACATGGGAGCGCTGGTCGAGAAGTACGGGCCGGCGCCGAAGGCCTATCTGGTCGTCCCGCTGGTCGGCGCCTTCTTCATCGACTTTACCAACGCCCTGCTGATCACGTTCTTCCTGAACGTCCTGGGGGGCTGACCCGCCTTTACTGACGGTTCAACGTGAAGGCGATCCCGGCCGCGTCCGCGTCTTCCAGCGTCCCGGTGAAGGTGTTCGTGTCGGCGCCCATCTGGCCGGCGAGCCTGGCGTCGATGGCTCCGGGAACGACGATGTGCAGGCGCATCGCTCCGCTGGCGAACATCTGGCCGGGGTCGCCTGTCCCGATCGTAGCCGTGCCGCCCGACGATGAGCAGAGGCCTTCGGGCAGGCGGACGGTGCCGGTGAGGAGGCCTCCCGACTGCGACAGCGACGCGGCGATCGGTTTCGTTCCCCCGCCGCAGGGGGCCAGGTCGATCTCGCCGTCCCACTCTCCTGAAGCGGTGCCGACGACGAGCGTCGCGGTGGTGCTTGTGCCGGTCAAGCCGAGGTGATCGGTGGCCGTCGCAAAGACCTCGTACGAGCCCGGCTCCGGGAACTGCCGCCACACATTGTTGCCGTTGACCACCGTCCCATCGCTGAAGCTCCACGTCACGGTGACGGGATCGGCGTTGGGGTCGAGGACCGTCGCCCCGAGGGCAAAGGTGGTGAGCTGCGCGATCCCGAACGTGACGTTGGCCGAGATCGTGATCAGCGGCGCCTGATTGCCGCCGGGGTTCGTGATCGGGTCGTTGTCGTCGCAACCGGTCGATCCGAACGCGAGCACGGCGATGAGGGCAAGGCGAATGGCGTGGCGATTCATAGTGAGCTGGAGCGCAGGCGCATCCGTATTATGACAAATGTGCGGGGAGGCGATCACTTCGACGGACGGCGGTTCTTCAATCCGAGCGGCCCGGCCGTCCTGCCATTCACGAAGGTGCCGCGGCTGCTGCTGGAACGAAAGACCCGATGGCCGGACCGGGTTGAAACCCCGGCGTCGAAGCCGCCGCCGCTCGACGGCTCGACCGCGGTCGTCACGTTCGTGGGGCACTCGACGTTCCTGATTCAGACCGCCGCCGGCAACATCCTGACCGATCCGATGTATTCGGAGCGCGCCGGGCCGTGGAATCTCCTGGGGCCGCGCCGCGTCCGTCCGCCTGCCGTCCCCTTAGACGATCTGCCCCCAGTTTCGGTCGTGCTCCTGAGCCACGGTCACTACGATCATCTCGATGTGCCAACGCTTCGGCGTCTCGCACGGCGGTTCGATCCGCTCGTCATCGCGCCGCTGGGGCACGAACCGTTGATCCGGTCCACCGGGATCCGGCGGGTGGAAACGCTCGATTGGTGGCAGGAGGCGGCGGCCGCTCCGGTTCCCGTGACGCTGACGCCGGCGCACCACTTCTCGGCGCGAACGCCGTTCGATCGCAATCGTGCCCTGTGGGGCGGCTTCGTCGTCCGGGTTGGCGACCGGCGGATCTACTTCGCGGGCGACACCGCCTACGCGCCCTTCTTCGGTCTGATCCGGGTGCGTCTCGGTCCGATCGATCTGGCCCTGCTGCCGATCGGCGCGTACGAACCGCGCTGGTTCATGCATGCGGTGCACATGAATCCGGCGGAAGCCGTCCAGGCGCATCTCGATCTGGAGGCGGCCGAGAGCATCGGCATGCACTTCGGGACGTTCCAGCTGACGACCGAGGGGATCGACGATCCCGTCCGCGGTCTCGAGGCGGCGTTGCGCGCCCGGAACGTCCCGCCGTCCCGCTTCAGAACGATCGGCTTCGGGCAATCGGTCCGGCTGAACCCCGGGGACCAATCCAGCCAAAACCCAGGGGTCAGACCTTGAATTTTGAATTTGCTGCGAAATCATGCCAACGGGTCCCGGTCCCGTTGGCACGATTTCGCCCGAAATTCAAAATTCCAGGTCTGACCCCTGGGTTTTGGCTGACCCCTGGGTTTTGGCTGTCGTGCCAAGATTACGGCTGTGATGATTCGCTGCTTTCTTGCCGCCGCTCTCTCGGGTTCACTCGCATGCGCTGCATCCGCCACGGCGCCGCAGCGACCCGCACCGACCGCAGTCACTCCACCACCGGCGGCCTCGTATCAGGTCTCACCTGTCGACGAATCGCGACGCGCGGTGGCGCGGGACGGCATGGTCGCCTCCGCCAATGCGCTGGCGAGCGAGGCGGGCGTCGCGATGTTACGGGCCGGCGGCAATGCGGTCGATGCGGCGGTGGCGACCGCGTTTGCGCTGGGCGTCGTCGAACCACAGATGTCCGGCCTTGGCGGCAGCGGGGCCGCGCTCGTGTGGCTCGCCGGACGCGGCAGACCCGAGTACCTGGACTTCTACGCCGCCCAGTTCGTGGACTCGTGGCGGGGATCCAAGGCGCTGACGACCGGCCCGGGCGACGGCACGCGCGACCTCCGCGGATCGGCTATCCCGGGCGAGGTGGCCGGGCTGCTCGCACTGCACGAGAAACACGGCGCGCTCACGCGGGAACAGGTGCTCGCGCCCGCGATACGGCTCGCGGAACAGGGATTCCCCGTCGGCAAGATCCTCGCGGACTTCATCGCGGACGGCGAGAACAAGATGAAGCCCTACCCCGGTGCCATGGCGTTGTACTTCCCGGACGGCGAACCGCTGAAGCCAGGAGCCGTCCTGCGGAACCCGCCGCTCGCCGAGTCGCTGCGGCGAATCGCGAGGGACGGCGCCCGCGGCTTCTACGAAGGACCGATCGCGGCGTCGCTCGTCTCCGTCCTGAACGCAGGTGGACATCCCGCCACACCGCGCGATTTCACCGAATACGCGCCCCAATGGAAGACGCCACTCTGCACCGACTATCGCGGCCACGCGGTGCTGTCGGCGCCGCCGCCGCAGACCGGTATGCGCGTGCTGCACACGCTCGAACTGCTCGAAGGATTCGACCTCGCGCAGGTTGGATTGCCAACCCGTTCGGCGGCCGCATTCGACATCCTCACGTCCGCGCTGCGCGTCGGGCAGGCGGGTGCCTCAGGCAACGGCGACCCGAACTGGACACAGGTTCCCGCGAAGGGGATCGCATCCGACGCGTTTGCGCAAACCCGGCGATCGCTCGTCGGCACGGGAACGGCGGCCGCGTCCATCTCGCGCGCGGATGCCACGACGTTCGATTCGGCACCACTCCCGCCATCGTGCGCGATCGTGCCGAAGCCGATGACGGCAGCGGCGCTCGAGCTGTTGCCGGCGGCATTCGCCGCCGAGGACGAGACGCCGGACGATGCCTCCGGTGAGACGACGCACATCTCGGTCGTGGATGGGGCCGGCAACGCCGTCGCTTTGACCGTGACCAACAGCAGCGTCTGGGGCTCGGGCGCGTTCGCGGCCGGATTCTTCCTCAACGACTCCGGGTTCCGATTCAACCAGAAGAACATCGGCGACCCGTCGCGCAGCCCGTGGCGAATCCGGACGACGACGATCTCGCCAACGATCGTTCTGAAAGACGGCGCGGTCCGCATGGTGATCGGGGCGCCTGGCGCAGGGCGGATCCCGACCGAGATCGTCCAGGTCATGGTCTACGCGCTCGACTACCGCCTCGATCCGCTCGAAGCCGTACGGATGCCGCGGATCTTCGCGTCCTCCGGAAACCGCGAGGTGCAGGTGGAGCACGGCTTCTCACCGGAACTGCTCAGCGACGTGAGGGCGATGGGGTACGACCCGGTCGCCGAATCATCCGGATACGCGCGCCTGTACCTCGTGATGCGCAGCGGGGATCAATGGATTGGCGTCGCCGATCCGCGTCACGACGGACAGCCGCGCGGGTACGACGCGACCCGGTGATCATGTCCGACGTCGTTGTATGAGTGAGCCGCTGTTGCAGCCGGTGGGTGGCATCATCCTCAAGACAGAGATCGTCGTCATTGGCGCCGGGCAGGCGGGGCTTTCGGCGGCGTACCATCTTCAGAAGCTCGGGCTTCAGCGGATTCGGGGATTCGCCGTCCTCGATCGCGCGGCCGAGCCCGGCGGCGCCTGGCAGTTCCGCTGGCCGTCACTGACGCTCCGCACGGTGAACCGGATACACGATCTGCCCGGTCTGCGCTTCGACGAGGTCGTCGGCGACACCGCCACGGAAGTGCAGGCGAGCGTGGCGGTGCCGCAGTACTTCGCCGCATACGAAAAGGCGTTCGACCTTCCGGTGTACCGTCCGGTCAACGTCACGATTGTCTGCGATCGAGGCGACCGCCTTCGGGTGGAGGGGGATCGCATGAACCTCTCGGTTCGCGGGATCATCAACGCCACCGGCACATGGGATAGTCCATACATCCCCGACTACCCGGGACGCGAACGCTTCGCCGGACGCCAGCTCCACACCCGGGACTATCGAACCGCCAGCGACTTCACGGGCAAGCACGTCATCGTCGTCGGTGGCGGCATCTCGGCGATCCAGCTGCTCGACGAGATCTCACAGGTGACGACGACGAGCTGGGTGACGAGGAGAGAGCCGATATTCCGCGAGGGACCGTTCGATCAGCAGGCAGGACGCGCGGCCGTGGCGATCGTGGAAGATCGCGTCCGGCGCGGACTTCCGCCTGGATCGGTCGTGTCGGTGACCGGGATCCCGGTCACGCCCAGGATCGAGGCGATGCGCACGCGAGGGGTGCTGATCCGCCGGCCGATGTTCAGCGAGATTCTCGAGGACGGCGTCCGCTGGGACGATGGGACGACGCTGCGCGCGGACGTGATCCTGTGGTGCACCGGCTTTCGCAGTTCGCTCGATCACCTGGCCCCTCTCATGCTGCGCGAACCCACGGGCGGCATCGTCATGACCGGACGGCTCGCCACACAAGTGGCAAAGGACCCGCGGATCCACCTCGCCGGCTACGGCCCCTCGGCATCGACGATCGGTGCGAATCGTGCCGGCCGCGCCGCTGCCACCGAACTGATGACGCATCTAGACCTGCTCCGTTAGCTACAGAAGAAACAGGCCACAGAAGAGACACAGGCCACAGAAGAGACACAGGAGAAACACGGAAACACAAAAGACTTTCTGTCACCGATGAAATAACAATCGCTTTGCGCGTGGACCAGGCGTAGAATCCGCCGCCTTGCTGGTGTACGAAGGAGGCGGAACATGAAAGTTCGAATTCTGCACCTGACGCTCACGTTGACGATGCTGCTCGCGTTCCCGGTCGCGGCCGCTGCCCTCGTTCCCTTCAGCGCCGTCATCGACAGCGAGCCGATCGTCGTCGGGGCATGCGGGCCTTCGTGCCTGGAACTCGAGATCGGCGGCGAAGGGAGAGCGACGCACCTCGGGCGGACCGTGATCGAGGGGCCCTCGCAAGTGGACGTGCTGCAGGGCACGCAAACGGGAACCTCCACGCTGACGGCCGCCAACGGCGATACGATCGTGATCGCGTTCGAAGGGACGGCGGAGTTCTCTGGACCGGCGGCGACGGATCCCGTCACGTTCCAGGGTACGTGGGTGGTGATCGGTGGTACGGGCCGCTTCGAAGGCGGGACCGGTTCCGGCACCTATGCCGGTTCGGCGGCCGGCACAGTCGGTCAGTTCATTCTCGAAGGAACGATCAGCCGGCCGAGCCGGACGCAGTGACTGAACCTCGCCCTTCGACTCGCTACGCTCGCTCAGGGCAGGCACCCCGGCCCTTCGACTCGCTATGCTCGCTCAGGGCAGGCACCCCGGCCCTTCGACTCGCTATGCTCGCTCAGGGCAGGCACCCCGCCCTTCGACTCGCTACGCTCGCTCAGGGCAGGCACCCCGGCACCCCCGCACCGCGGACCGCGCACCGCGGACCGCGGTTTACCTCCTGAACGTGACGCTCACCGTCATCTCGACCGGAACGGGCTGCCCATTGAGCAGCGTCGGCGTGAACTGCCACTGACGAACCGCGTCCATAACCGATTCGATCAGCGCCGCCGGCACGTCACTGCCTGAATGGGTGGGAACGGGCCTGGCGTCGTTGACGAACCCGTCCACGCCGATTCGCGCGGTCACCGTGACTTCCGTCTCGCCGGCCGGCACCGTTGCCGGGCAGGCCGGCCTCACGTCGTTCACCTTGATCGGCGGTTTCAGATTGCCGCCGACGCGCGCCGGCGCCGGCGCCTCCTGCGCGTGGACGACCGGAAGCATGCCCGCGCCGATCGCACTCACGACGCGCGCCAGCGGCGGCATCGAGCAGGCCGTGATGATCGTCTCCTTCAACGTCCCGAGCGGCAGCGTGATCGTACGCCGGACGGTGTCTCCCGATCCGACCGTCAAGACGTTGCTGATGCTCGTGAAGCCGGGTGCGGTTGCGATCAGTTCATAGGTTCCCGGCGGCAGATCGCGAAACGTGAAGACGCCGGCCGCGTTCGTCTGCTGCCTCAGGTGCGTGGCGCTGCGCGGATCGATCAGGGTCATGCGCACGCCGGGGATGACTCCGCCGAGTTGATCGAGGACCCGTCCCGTAATCTCGGAGGGCGCCTGAGGGCTGACGGCGGAACGCGGCGAGCGTCCGCCCGTGTCGTCGATCGCCGTGCCCGGCACTGCCGCTTCCACCCGGATGTGCGTGTCGTGAGGTCCAGGCGTTAGCGGCGACGACTCCGGTGAGGCGATGCCGGCCGCGGCGAGCGGAATGCTCACGGCCACGGCGGCGAGCGCCGCGACGATCCAGTCACGGCGTTTGAGGGATGTGCGATTTCGCTGCTGCAGCATGGCGACGATCCTCCTCTCGAGCGTTGATGAGTGCGCAATGGCGTGAGCCGAAGCCCACGATGACGGACGTCCGGAAAGCTGGCGTGCGACCTCCAGCAGGTGCGTGGCGTATTCCGTCCCTTCTACCCCTTCCCGCAGCACCGCATCGTCACAGGCATACTCGCTCTCCTGGCGGAGACGGCGGCTGGCGATCCAGGCAAGCGGGTTGACCCAATGCAGGATCCGCACGGCCTCTGCCACGAGCTGCATCGCGGCGTCGTGCCTGCGGATGTGCGCCAGCTCGTGACGAAGGACGATGCGCACGCGGTCCTCGTGCCAGCGGGACGCGCCGGCCGGCAGGATGATCGCGGGCCGCAGCACACCGCACGTGACGAGGAGTGACGGGGCCGCGCTTCGCAACACGGCAACGTGCCGCCGCACGCCGCACTCGCGCGCGAGTTCGTCCGTCAGCTCACGCCATCGGCCTTCAACGACGGTGCACTGCGATCGCAGACGCCGAAGTCTGAGCAGACCGGCCGCCAGGCCGGAGAAGATGACGAGCGCTCCGGTCCCCCAGACGATGACGAAGAGGGCAGCCCACGGCAGGCCTTCGTCGTTCGCCGTGATGGTGTCAGCCATCGTGGCGCCGGTGATCGTGCCGGAAGTAAACACAAGGCCGGACGAGAAGGACGTGATCCGCTGCTGCAGGCGAACGATCGGAACCTGCGGCAGAAGCAGCTCGAATACGGGCATGGCCGCTGCCGCGACGATGGCGGTGGCGAGGATCGCGTGACGCAGCGAGGCGGACCGCTTTCGCACCACGACGGTGGCGGCCAACCCGAGTGCGAGAACGACCGTCGCATCGATGACGGTGGCGGCGAGGAGGCTCATCGGGGTCCTTCCTTTCGCGCTTTCGCGATCAGGCCGGCAATGCGGTCCAGCTGCTCAGCCGAGAGTTTCGCGGCTTCGCCCCCGAGCAGCGCCGCGACCGCCTTCTCCGGCGACCCGTCGAAGAAGGTTTCGACGACGTGCCGCAGCGCCGACTTTCGGGCGGCGTGACGGGCGACAACCGGCATGTAGACGAAGCGAAGGCCGTCCTGCTCGTGGCGCACGTGCCCCTTCTGTTCGAGGACGCGCAGCTGCGTGCGCACGGTCGAGTAGGTCGGTTCGCCCGGCAGGTCGTTCATCACCTCGGCTGCGGTCGCGCGACCGCGGCGGAAGAGGATGTCCATGATCTGCCGTTCGCGGCGGGTGAGGACGGTATGGAGTCGGCGGCTCATGTGTTATTTTTCTCGCACCTTACGTGCGATAGAAATAACACCGTCACCGGTCCGCGTCAAGTCAGCCGGACGCGGCGACGTCCAGGCCGACGGCGCGCATCAGGGCGAGGGCATTGCTGCGCGTGACGGGTCCCGGCTTCATCCGGTAGTCGAACCGGATCTCGTCGCCATCGAGCCAATCGTCGAAATGGACGTTGGTTGCCCGCGGCGAGAGCTGGTCGCCGACCGCGGTCACCGCCAGGTCGTGCGTCGTCACGAGGCCGATCGCCCCGCGATCCAGCAGGCTGCGCAGCACGCCGGCGGACCCGATGACGCGGTCGTGCGAGTTGGTGCCGTGGAACAGCTCGTCCAGCAGAAACAGCAGCGGCACGGGACCGGCGGCGATGTCGGAGAGCTGACGGATCCGCGTGATCTCGGCGTAGAAACGGGAACGCCCTTCGAGCAGCGAGTCCTGGATGCGCAGCGTCGCGCCGGGCATGAGCGGCGACAGACGCAGGGATCCGGCGCGCACGGGCGCGCCCGCGAGCGCCAGCACGGCGTTGATGCCGACGGTGCGCAGCAGCGTGCTCTTGCCCGACATGTTCGATCCGCTGACGATCAGAAGTTGCGTCCCCTCATCAAGATGAACGTCGTTGCGGACCATTTCGGCGGCGGGCAACAGGGGATGTCCCATCGCCGTCCCGTGGAACAACGCTGACGGACGATCGCCATCGGCATCGTCGGCGATTTCGGGGAACGGATCGTCATGATGTTCGAACCGGTATCCCGCGATCGAGACGAGCGCCTCGAACTCGGCGATCGTGTCGAACCAGACGCGGACGCGTGGACCGTGTGCATGCCGCCATCGGCTCACCGCCAGCGCCACGTGCGGCTGGACCATCTGCAGCGTAGCAGCCACGACGAGGGCCGTCTCGAGGTAACCGAGGAGGAACAGTCCCAGCGGGATGAGGGTCGTGTTCTTCGTCGAGTCGTGCAGCTGACCGAGGCGTCCGAGACGGCCGATGGCCTCGGATGCCGCCATGCCGTCCGCGGTCAGCCGATCGCGCAGCGAACGAAGCCGCTGGCCGTGGAACGGTTGCCGTTCGAGATGCTTCAACAGTCCGGCGGCCACGTCGAGATCTCTCGTCCGGTGTGTGAGAGCGTCGCCGACGAAGTCGGCGGTCGTCTCCGGATCACGCCCCGAAACGATGGCGCTCATCTGATGACGGAGCTGTCGAAGTACGAGGACCTGCAGGCCGAACACCACGGCGAGCGTCCACCACGTCGCGGTGACGACGGTGTAGACCGCCGCTCCGAAAACCGCCAGCGTGAAAATCCGCGTGAATGCACGAAGGGTCCGCGCTTCCGGGACCGGGGACTCCGCCCAGTCGAGCAGGCGATCGGTCTTCACGGTGCGAAGATCGGCGCCGGCGATGGCGAGTCCTTCGCGGAGGTCCATCAACGGAGTCAACTCGTCGACCGCCGCCTGCCGCGACCTGATCTCGCCGGGCCCGGCCGGCGTCGTGAGCCAGCGCGCCAGCGTGGCCTCGCCGGCGGCGGTTCTCGCCAGCGACAGCAGTTGAAACAGCGAACCGTGGCCGAAGAGATCGAGGTCGTTGGCGTAGACGTGCGTGTCGCTGCGGAACCGCTCGCCGGTTTCACCCGTGCCCGCCCAGCGATCGGCCAGTCGATCCAGGCCGCGTTCGTAGAACGCGATCGCCCGAGCGGCGGTATCCCGCGCACGAAGGACGACGTCGTGACGTCGAACGAGCTGCACGAAGACGACGGCGGGGATCGCGAGAGACCAGAAGCCGAGGCCGAACCGCCACACGCAGAAGAGAAGAAGAAGGAACCCGGCGAACGTCGCGAGGCGGGCCTGCGCATATCGCGCGTCCGCGGCGGTCAGGGCATCACGGGTGGCGGTCCGGGCGGCGATGCGGGCCGCGTACTCGTCGGCAGCTGATCCTGGCACGCCACATTGTGTCGCAGGTCGGGCTGGCAGCGGCTACCGCGGCCAGCAGTTCCCACCACGGATCTTGCAGAACGCAACCGCATGACGCCTCTCTGGAACGCGCAGGATGTTCCGTTCTGGGGCAATGCCGCGGTGTTTGCCGGAGCGGGCGTGATCGTCTGGGCAACCGGCACTCGACTCGCGCGCTACGTGGACGGGATCTCGGGGCAGACGCGACTCGGCCATGCGGTACTCGGCATGTTGCTGCTCGGCACGATCACATCGCTGCCTGAAGTCGCCAACGTCGCCACCTCGGCCGTGATCGGGAACCCGGGCCTCGGGATCAACAACCTGCTCGGGAGCGCCGCCATCAACGTGCTGCTGCTCGCGATCGTCGACGCATTTGTCGGTCGCGACGCGGCGACGTCGGTCGTCGTGAATCCGTCGACGCTGATGATGGGCACGCTCTGCACGCTGCTGCTGATCGCCGTCGCCGCTGCCGTGGTGGTTGGTGACGTGCCGATCTTCGGTGTGGGTCTCGGCGCCGTCCTCCTGTGCGCGGCGAGCATCGTGTTCTTCTGGATGGCAGCAGAGTACGACAAGAGAGCGCCGTGGGTCGTTCGCGATCGTGGCGCCCGCCGGCGCGGGGAACCCGGAGCGGTCGAACTCTCATTTGCTGCCCTGGTGTGGAGAACGGCCATCGCATCGGTGATCATCTTCGCCGCCGGCTATTCGCTGTCGCAGACCGGAGATGCGATCGCCGAACAGACGGGCATCGGCAGCGGAATGGTGGGATTCGCCCTGATCGGTATCGCGACCTCGCTTCCCGAACTCAGCGCCATCACGGCGGCCTTCCGGATCCGCCGCTACGAGATGGCGTTCGGCCAGGTGCTCGGGACGAACTTCATCAACCTCGCGTTGATTCTGCTGTCGGACCTGTGCTTCGCGGGAGGCCCGGTCATCAACGAACTGGGCCGGTTCGAGGTTCTCTCGGCGCTGCTGGGCGCGACCGTTACCGGCGTGCTGGTCATCGGCCTCCTCGAGCGGCGCAATCCCACGGTGATGCGTATGGGCTACGACTCGCTCGCGATCATCGTCCTCTTCTTCTGCGGCCTCGGACTGCTGGCGACCATCTCATGATGAGCCGCCGATATTCCGTACACAATCCGTACGGCCCTGTACATTCCTGCCGAAATCTGCCGCAACGCCGTGCCCGAAATCCTACGCGATCGCGGACGGGGCGCCGTTACGCCGCTGCGCCGAAGAGTGACGAGCGCGAAAAAGACGCCGCGTAAAAACCGCATGAGTTATTTCCGTTGGAAATGGTGCCTTTCAGAGTGAAATAGCTAGGATTGCTGTGACCTCAAAAAGGACGGGGACCACGGGCTTCTGCGTCGGACGTGGAATTGCACTGAAAACAGAGATGACCGATGTGCGTCGCGTTCTCTGTGCCGTGGACATCGACGATGCCGCCGAAGGAGTCTTCGCGGATGCGCTGTGGCTCTGCCGCCGGCATCACGCCGCGCTCGTCGTGCTGCACGTCGTTCCGGCCGGACGGCCGTTCGAAACGGGCGCCACGGAACGTGTCGCGCGGCTCCGGCATTTCCGCGCCCTCGCCGAGGCGGCGCGAGTGGATGTGCGCGTTCGTGTCGAGCACGGGGACCCCGGAAGCATCATTGCGTCCGAGGCGGCCGATCGCGGCGTCGACCTGATCGTCCTCGGGACGTCCGGCCGGGGCACCGACCGTCGCGCGTCGGTCGTGCAGGCCGTGCTCCGCCTCGCGGACCGGCCGACGCTGCTGGTGCCGTTCCGTGATCCATCCCGAGCGCTCGGGTTCAGGCGAGTCGTCTGCGCGGTCGACCTCGCGTCGGGTTCTCCCGCGGTCGTCGATGCGGCACGCATGCTGGCCGCGCGCGACGGCTCGCGCATCAACCTGTTCCACGTGACGCCGGGCGAAGACGCCGATGGCGCTGACGCCGGCAGACGGCGTCTGGATGAAACCGCCGGCCGGGCTCTTCGGCGTCTCCAGCGCCAGATCCCGGCGCCGGAGCGGGACATCGTGCTCGCAAACGTCGCGACGGGCGAGCCCGCCAGTGAAATCTCCCGTGCCGTGAGACGGCTCGACGCTGAACTGCTCGTGTTCGGCGTTCGTCCGCGGCCGCATTCGCGTCCGTTCAGAAAGACCGAGGCGCTTCTCGATCGGGCCACGTGTCCGCTGCTCGCGGTCCCGCTGGTCGGCGGATCGAGTGCGGGACGAACGGGCGGCTCACGGTCCCGGGCGGCGCTCTGATCTGAAAGGAAGACAACCATGGAGCGCATCGACGATCCACAGCGGGAGGAGAGGATTGCCGCTCGTGCGAGCGGGACGCCGTCTCCCGATGAGATGGATATCGATCGAATTCTCGCCGACTCGTTCCCCGCCAGCGATCCTCCTTCGTGGACGCCTGGCGTGGCGGTCGCCGGAGAGGCGAGCGACGACACGCGCGATCGCTCGCAACCGGCTGCACCTCGTGATGGCAGCTGAGTGAATCAATGAACGATATGGAAGGTGTTTGGTGAATGCATAAGAAAGACAGGCGTGCGCTCGTCCTCGGCTCCCAGGGGGGAGTGGGGCGCTCAGTGCTCACACTTCTCGATCGGACCGATGTCGGTCGCCAGTTGCTCGATGACCTCGATGCGGTGGTCCTCGCCGACCGCGTCCCTGCGCACGGCCCGGTGCCGCTGCGCAGCGGAGTGCAATTGCCTCCGGTATCCATACGCTCCGGTGACGATCTGGCCCGGTTGATCCGGGAACACCAGATCACCGACGTGATCGATCTCTCGTCCCTCGACACGATCGACTGCGCGCGCGTGTGCGATGACCTCGGGGCCAATTTCCTGTGCACCAGCATCGAGGAGTGGGCGGGTCACAATCCGCTGCCAACTGATGCGGCGATCGCGCGCCTGTTGCCGGAACACCGTCCGGTGCTCGAACGGGGCAGTTACCTCGTCGGGAGCGGGGCCAATCCCGGTATCGTCAACGCGCTCGCGTTCGAGGCGATCGAGGAGTTCGCCTCGCGCGTCGATGTCGCGCCGTCCGTCGCCGCGCTGGACCTGTATGCCATTCTCATCACCGAAGAAGACACCACCGTCGAACTCGACGACGATGGATCGTCGGACGTGTTCGCGATGACGTGGAGTCCGTGGCACTGTCTCGAGGAAATGTTCGAGCCGGCCTCGTTTGCCGCGTCGAACGGCCGCGTGCACAGTCTCGGGCATGAACCGACCGCCTGCTGGTACGAAGCTCGATGCGGCGATCGCCTCATCGAAGGGATGGCGGTCCCCCACGAAGAGATCGTGACGCTTGCGCAGCGGTTCCCGTCTGTGGAGATCGGGTTCATCTATCGGCTGCCGCCGGCCGCCCGGCGGGCGCTGAAGGCCCATCCGGAGCGGCGTCTGGCCCAGAACTGGGCAACGCGGAAGCTGTACCCGCCAACCACCGACAGGCTCACCGGTCACGATCGCCTCGGCGTGCTTCTGTGCAGCCGCCGCTTCGGCGAGTTGTGGATGGGCTTCGACACCGCGGTCGCGGCGGGATTGACATTCGGCACGAACGCCACGCAACTTCAGGTGGCGGCGGGCGTCCTCGCAGGATGGTCGCAACTTGGCCGGCAGCGAGGTATACACTTCGTGGAAGACCTCGACTGTCGCGAGTTCATTCAGGTGGCGGCCGAAGTGCTCGGACCGCCCATCGTGGTGCGCGATCCAGCCGCGACGCCGGTGTCCCTCATCGGACGCCGCTCGCGTTCGTTCGCCGCGACTGCCTAGGAGGCGTATGGCTGAGAGAGACATTTTCATCACGGAGGAGGACCACGAGAAGCTGACGCAGCTCCTCACCGGGGTCCGCCAACGACGTTTCAAGGATCTGGCGCACGTCGAACAGCTGGACAACGAACTCGATCGGGCTCGTGTGGTGTCTGCGGACGAGATCCCTCCGGATGTCGTCACGATGAACTCGCAGGTCGCGCTGCGGGATCTGGGCACCGGCGAAGACATCGTGATGACCCTCGTCTTTCCGCACGAAGCCAACATGGAGGAGCGCAAGGTGTCGGTCCTGGCGCCGCTCGGCACGGCCGTTCTCGGCTATCGCGCCGGCGATGTCATCGAGTGGGAAGTGCCGGCAGGCACGCGCCGCCTGAAGGTGGAGCGCGTGCTGTTTCAGCCGGAGGCCTCGTCGAGCAAGGCGGGGTGATCTACCAGGGCGCGCCGTCTGCCCTCGGGTACTCGAGCTGCATGGCGACGACCGCAGTCGTCCGCGTGCCGTACCGCGCCGCGATCCCCCGGAGCGCGGCGTCCAGTGCCTGGGCAGGCGGCCCGTCACCAATCGCGGGCAGAAGATCCGCCCTGTTCCAATCGGGTGTGACGCGGTCCGGGATGATGCGAACGCCGTTCCGGCTCACGATCGCACCTTCCGTTCGAGAGAAGGTCAGCGCCCGCGACCGATAGGTGCGGGACCAGGCGTCCGCGACGAGCGCGAGCGAGACCTCGTCGATCCCTGGGTGCAGCTCGATTCCGAATTCATCCCGGTTCCAGAACGCGATCGTGTTCGCGGTGACGGTCGTCGCGAACGGACGCGTGAACTGAAACGCGCTGCTGTCGTGCTGCGCACTCCAGTGCGGCAGCCCGATCGCTCCTGCAACTCGCTCGGCCTTCTCGCGGCCGGCGATCGCCTCGACCAGCGTGAGCGCCGCCGGCATCGACGCGCTCACGCCGGTCGTCGTCACGACACTCCCATCAGCGACGAGGCGCCGATCGGCGACGTAGCGGATCGTGGGATGCTTCTCCAGCATCTCCTCGAGGTAATACCAATGAGTGGTGGCGCGTCTGCCATCGAGCAGCCCTGCCTCGGCGACGACCTTCGCTCCCGCACAGACACCGACGATCGTCGCCCCCTTCTTCGCCTGCGTTCGAATCCAATCGAGCGCAACCGGATCGTCGTCGCGGCTCATCGCCGGAACGATCACGTAGTCGGCGCCTGCGGGGTGCCGCGCATCGAAGTTCGCGATGGTGGTGTTCGGCTCGACTGCGAGGGCCGGATACAGCTGAACGGCGCCGGGCCCGGTCGCCACAAGAAGCACATCCGCGACGTCCGCCCGCCGGAGGACGCCGAAAGGCATCAGATAGTCGGTGACTTCCGTCGCGTCGTTGACGCCGATAATCGCGATCAGCGGCCGTTCGGCTTCGCGCGGCCGCAGCGAATCGACGATCGCGTTCGCCTCTGCTTCAGGAACAGACGGCGCGCCATCAGCCTCAGGCGCTTCGGGAAGCGACATCAGCCATCCGCCGAAAGCAACGATCGAGAGCGTCGCGGCGCCGAGCCCGGTCCAGAGGATGAGGCGACGATTCATGGCTTTCGGTACGGCGATGCAAGACGCTCACCTCCGGCCCCTGGGTATCCCGGCTCAGGCGCGTGTTGATCAACGCCGGACGCTCACCCGGACGGTCTGAGTCTTCTGCTCGCCTTCGGCGACTGAGATTCGGACCGCTTCGGTGGCGAGCCGCGCCAGAAAGGCGGGCTGGTGCCACGCGTCGGATCTCATCTCCTGGACCGCGGCCACGAAGTACTCGCCAGGAGGAATGTCGGCGATCTCGTAACGTCCGTCAGTGGCCGGGCGTGCGGTGCGGACTCGGCGCGACTCGCGCCGCCAGTGCGCACGATCCGCTGAGAAGGCGACGACCGTGGCATCGGTGACCGGACGGCCGTCGGCGTCCGCGACGGCGCCGGTGAGCGAGGGCCGGCGATCCGTCAGCGTGAACACCACTTCAGGCGTGGCTCCCGGCGAGAGGTCCAGCGGCACGTCGAGCAGGTCGCGGCCGCCGCTCGCGGCCGAACGCGGCCACCAGTCTTTCGCAATGTCCGCTGGAAGCATCAGGCCGACGTCATACGAACCCGGAAGCAGGTTCGTGATCTCGATCGTGCCCTCCGCCTTCGCGGGGACCGCCGCGACGTTGACCGTCCGTGCCGCGGCGGTCGACGGAGTGAGTGCGACGCGGATCGCCGAAAGTTTGGGCGGGATGTCGGACGTCCCTTCGAAGACGATCCGTCCCGTCACGCGCAATCCTGGCTGGAGGGTGAGCGACACGCCGTGGACGTCGGTGCCGTTGACGGTGATCTCCGTCATCGCCCACTCGGTCGTCGCGCCGGAGCCCGCCGAAGGAGCCGACGTGAAGCGTCCCGTCAACGCCGGAGCGGGAGGGGATCGCCGCGCGAGGAGGCGATACGTCCCCGGTGTGATGCTCGAGCGTGAGAAGGATCCATCCTGCGCCGTGCGTGCCGAACCCGCAGACGAGGCGCCGACCAGGATGGTGACCGGCGGACCGACTGGAACCATCGAAACCTGGATGTCAGCGGCGGGCTGGCCGTCGGATCCCATCACCGTGCCGGAGATGGTGGCCGTCGGGACGACCCCGATCGCGAAATCGAGACCGCTTCGTTCCTCGCCGGCCGTGACCGTAATCCGTCCCGCGTCGGCCGCGACCGGTGTGCCCGGGTAATAGAACTGGGCGAAGTTGTAGCGGCCCGGTGATGCCGCCGGCGTTGCGCTCTCGCTCGTGTCGCCAGGACGTGCGGCGCCGCCGGCTCCGCGCCGCTCGAGCGCGCTCAACAGCGCGTCGACGTCGCGCTCGCTTCTGACGGCGATATCGCCATTGCCTCTCGAACGCGGCGCGGCGCTGACGATGTACTCGCCGGGCGGGAGTCCGTAGACACGGTAGACGCCGCGATCGTCCGTGACATCGGCTCCTGCCGCCTCGTACCGGCTTGCGGTCTCGTGGTAGATCGTGACCTCCAGCGTCGGAACCGGCACTCCTGTCATGTCGGTGATGATGCCGGTGAGCACGGCCCCCTTCGGCATCATGATCTGCAGGTCGTCGGCCGATGCGCCTTCGCCGAGTGTGACCCGGGTCCCCGCGGCGCCGGGATACGGGGCGCCGTACTCGGACGTCAAGTACGCCCTGCGCGCGGCGGTCACGCTGAAGCGTCCGGCCGGCAGCCGGTCGAACGTGAAGCGACCGTTGTCGTCGCTGATCGTGGCCCGGCTCACGCCGCCGGAAGCATCCGCAATGGTGACGATCGCTCGACGCACTGGTTGCGGCGACCGGTCGGCGGTGACGACCACGCCAGAGATGCGCGATGTTCCGGTGGCCGCCGGACGCGCGCCGTCGCGCGGTTGCTGCGGTGGCGCGCCGAGCAGCGCGGCGAGCAGAATCTGAACGAGGATCGTCGTCATCGCACCCGTCCCACCTGGAGGTTCTGCGTCTTCGCCTCTCCCCAGCCGATCGACACGCGGACGGCGCGGGCCTGCGCCTGCTCGAGGAAGCTGGGATCCTGCCAGCCATCCGCCTCATCCTCTTCGACCGCGACGAGGAAGTACTCGCCGGCAGGCAGCAACGTGAAGCGGTAGGCGCCCGCGGTGTCGGCCCTCGCGGTCCGGATGTTCCGGGGAGTGATGCCGTAAGTCGTCCAGCGCGCGGGGTCCGTCGGGAAGGCAATGACGACAGAGCCCGGCGCCGGCGTCGCGCTGCCCGTCGTCAGCCTGCCGGTGAGCTGCGGGTGCTTGTCGGTCAGCGTGATGACGACACCATCGAAGTTGCGCCCTGCGGATGCGTCGAATCCCGTGTAGGTGTGGTCTTCGCCGTTCCACATGATCGACTTCACCTGCCAGCTGCCCTGGAAGACCACACGCAGTGTGTAGCGGCCGGGGAGCAATCCCTGGATCGTGAATGGTTCGTTGAGCGGACCCGGGAAGGGGCTCGTCGGCATGCCGAGCGCGGCGTTGCCATCGGCCGGCTCCGCCCATACGGCAGGCGCGCGGGTGACATCCTTCGGCGCGCCTTCGTGTCCCTCCCACACGATGTGGCCGCTCAGCGTGACGCCGGGCCGCATCATCACCGCGACACCGGTGACGTCGGCGCCGTCGACGGTGACCGGCGTGCGTCCCCAATACGTAGCGGCACCGCTCATCCGTCGTGTCGAGAGGCTGGTGCCGGGCGGTCCCGAGTCCACAGACGCCGCCGACATGCCGGTGAAGTTGAAGCCGGGCGGCCGCGGCAGCGGTTCGCCCGATACGCCAGGCGGATCGAACTGATACTCCGTCATCGTGCGTCGCGCATCGATGACGTACGAACCCGAGGGGACGTTGAGAAACGCGAAGCGGCCGTTCGTATCGAGCATGGTTGTCGCCTGCTCGCTGCCGCCGCCCATGTCGTGCGCCCCCTCAGGCAGGAGGCGCAGGAGCAGTCCCGACAATGCGTCGGGCGGCCCGTCCACCGTGCCGGAGATCGTCGCAGCCCGGGCGGGCGCAAGCGTGATGTCGACGTTCCGCCGATCGTCGCCATCGCGCAGGTCGATCGCGACCGCTTCGGACGGGGTGCGCGCCGCTGGATGATACGCAATCGGATAGACGAGCGCGCGCTGGGACGGCGGGGGAGGCGTCGCGTAGTCGCCGAGGACGTAACGGAAACCGCCGGGCATGTCCATCGCTGCACGCGGTGTCGCCGCCGCATTGATGGCCCTTCCTGTTGCCGCGGTTGGATCGACGCCGGCCGGAACGGAGCTTTGGACGGACGGCACCTGCACGAAATACCGGCCCGCGCGCAGTCCCGCGATGCGGTACGCGCCGCGATCGTCGGTCATGGCCGTCAGCCCCGCCGCGATCTGCGGCCGTCCGCCGACGAGGATCTGCGCCAGCACGCGGACCGGGACGCCGACGACCGGCTCCCCGCGCTCATCGAGCACGCGTCCGCTCACCGCCGCGGGAGGCCAGAGCTGGATGTGCGCGTCCTTGAACCATTCCCCTTCGGCGAGCCTGATGCGCGTCGGCGATGGCCGAACGGGCGTCTGGCCATAACCGCCGTTCACGTAGCCGAAACGGCTGGCGTTCAGAAAGTACTGATCATGTGCCGGCAGGTCGACGAAGACGAACCGTCCCCTGGCATCGGTGATCTGCCCGCCGGCGCTCCCGGACGCGCCGCCGCCCGTGATGCCGGCGTAGACTACCGCCCCCGCGATCGGACGGCCGGTGACGCCATCGGTGACCACGCCGCTGATGGCGCTCGTGCCAGTCTCGGGCGGCGCCTGCTTCGCTTCCTGCGAGTAGGCGCCCGGACCGGCCGCCAGCGTCCCGGCGAGCACGAGGAGGGCGAGGTGCGCACGCATGCAGATCCTCCAGATGTGTCCGATGCGCGTATCCTATCCCGTCTGGCGGTTGGCGTCCCGTCACCTTCTGCCCTGGCCGGACTCCTTATGTGGATGGCCATCGAGGACTACGCGATCGTCGGGGACTGCCGGTCGGCGGCACTGGTCTCGAAGACCGGGTCGATCGACTGGCTCTGCTGGCCGCGGTTCGACAGCCCTTCGATGTTCGCGGCGATTCTCGATCCGCGCGCCGGCGGCCGATTCGGCATCTCGCCCGCGTCACCGTTCACGGTCTCGCGGCGTTACGTGGGCGATTCGGCGGTCCTCGAAACGACGTTCGAAACCGGTTCGGGCATCGCCCGTCTCACGGACCTCATGCCGGTGGCATCGGAAAGCGATAAGGCCCACAACCTGTGGCCCGATCACGAGCTGTTGCGAGACATCGAGTGCGTCGCAGGAACCGTTGATCTCGATGTCCTGTTCGATCCACGCCCGAACTACGGCCGTACTGTCCCCCGTCTCGTGGACCAGAAAACCTTTGGCTGGGTCTGGGAGTGCGGCAACCAGGTCATCGGCCTCCGGACGGATGTGCCTCTCACGGTCGTACCCGGAGGCGGTCTCAGTGGTCGTATCCAGTTGCGATCGGGTCAGCGCAGCACATTGTCGGTCACCTACGACCAGTCGTTGCCGCTGGTCCAGCTGCCCTCAGGCGGCGCGGCGTCGTCGGACCGGATTGCACGTTCCGTCGAGTGGTGGGAAGGGTGGATGAATCAATGCCACTACGACGGGCCGTACGGCGAACAGGTGCGGCGCAGTGCGATCACGCTCAAGCTGCTGACCTACGCGCCCTCCGGTGCGGTCATCGCGGCGCCCACGACGTCGCTGCCCGAGGCCATCGGTGGCGAGCGCAACTGGGACTATCGCTACTGCTGGCTGCGTGACGCGGCGCTGACGCTGCGGGTGTTCGCGGATCTGGGATTCGCCACCGAGACCGAAGCCTTCATCTCATGGCTGCTCCATGCGACGCGACTGACCTGGCCCGAACTGCAGGTGCTCTACGACGTTTATGGAGAAGCCAGGCTTCCCGAACGTCACCTGGATCACCTGAGCGGCTACCAGCGCTCGGTTCCCGTCAGGGTCGGAAACGCGGCCGCGGATCAATTGCAGCTCGATACCTACGGCGAAGTCGTGGATGCCGCCTGGCAGTACGCGGAACGCGGAGGTCGGTTGGACCGGACGACCGCTCGTGCGCTGGCGGGGTTTGGCGAGTCGGTCATCCGCCGCTGGCGTGACCCCGACGAGGGCATCTGGGAACCGCGGAGCGGTGCGAAGCACCACACGCACTCGAAAGCGATGTGCTGGATCGCGCTCGATCGGCTCGCGCGATTGTGCGAACGGGGGATCGTCCGCGGGGATGCGGATCGCTACGCACGCGTGCGCGATGAGGTGCGAGAGGCCATCGAGACTCACGGATACAATGCGCGTCTCGGCAGCTACGTGAGCGTGTTCGGCGGCGAGGCGGTGGACGCGAGCCTGCTGATGCTCTCGCTGCTCGGCTACAGCGATCCGCGATCGGACCGCATGCGCGGTACCCTCCGGCGCGTGCGGGAGCGCCTTGGTGATGGCGGGTTGCTGTATCGCTACCGCGACGAGGATGACGGCCTCACCGGGCACGAAGGGGCGTTCGGAATCTGCAGCTTCTGGGGCGTGGCGGCCTGTGCGCTCGAGGGGGATCTGCCGACCGCCCGGGCGGAACTGGAACAGGTCCTCTCGTATGGAAACGACCTCGGTCTCTTCGCGGAAGAAATGGACGCGACCACCGGTGCCGCGCTCGGAAACTTCCCGCAGGCGTTCACACACGTGGGACTGATCAATGCCGTGCTCACGATCGAGCAGCAGGAACAGGCCGCGGCGCGCGCATGAATCCGGGGAGCATTCTTCTCTGGGGCTTTGTCGCGACGATCGTGCTCTCGATCGTCCTGTCGGCCAGTCAGAGCCTCGGCTTCACGCGTATGAGCCTGCCGTTTCTTCTGGGCACCATGCTGACCCCGAACCGCGACCGGGCAATGCTCTACGGCCTGCTCGTGCACATCGTCAATGGGTGGCTGTTCGCGCTGTTGTACGCCCTGGCATTCGAGAGCTGGGGCAGCGCCAGCGCCTGGCGCGGCGCGCTGACCGGTTTCGTGCACGCATCGTTCGTGCTGACCGTGGGGATGCCGACCCTGCCTGCCCTGCACCCGCGGATGGTGAGTGAATACTTCGGCCCGACGCCGAACCGCCAGCTGCAGCCGCCCGGCTTCCTCGCCCTCAACTACGGACGCCGGACGCCGCTCGTGACCGTCGCCGCACACCTCCTGTACGGCGCGATCCTCGGCGCCTTCTATCGGCTGTCCTGAGGACCTCGAATCGCTCGTCACGAGCGGAGCGTACACGTGAGATGTAAAGCGGGTGCGCGGGGCCCCCGGCGCGAACAGCCCCACCCGTCCTTGTACCATTCTGACAAATGGTTGTCGTCTGGTGGGAGCTGTGGGAAACGCGTTCTGTGCGTTTTCCAAAGAACGGTGGACGCGTTCTTCAGCGTCCAACGTTCTGGCAGCTTCCACAGA
>DASWVN010000151.1:0-22782 GCA_036401215.1 Vicinamibacterales bacterium
CGGCTTCTCCGGCGGCGTGATCGTCATCGGGATTTCCGCGCTCGCGCCGGGCGCGAGGTCGTGGGGGAGCCACGCGCGCTCGTAGTCGCGATTGACGACGCTGCCGGAGGCGTCGCAGAGTTGCGCGCCGAGCCGGACGAGCCGACGGCCGTAGCTCGCCTGTGCCCGGAACGGACGGCTCGAGGCGTTCCTCACCATGGCGCGGACCGTGGTTTTCCGCCCCCGCCTGGCAATGATCGGCAGCATCCGGAGCGGCGCGTGCACCGAGATCTCCGCGCGGGGTGTGGCGCCCGGGATCGCATTCCCGAGATTGTTCGCGTCCCACACTTCGTGCTTGATCCGTTCGAGGTCCGCGGTGCCGCGGAGGAAGCGGCGGGAAAACATGTCTTCGGGATGATCGGTGAGTTCCCAGCAGAGCCGATCGACGCCGAGTTCGTCGGCGAGCCTGCGGGCCGCGTCCATCTCCGCGTCCGAGTCGTTGTGCGTGAAGAGGATGTAGCGCCAGTTGATCTGCGGGAGGTCGCGTCCGGCCTCGCGTTTTTCGCGCGCGGCGGTCCCGAGATTGCGGATCGCCTTCGCGAAGTCGCCACGCTGCCGGTACTTCACGTAGGCCTCCTGTGAAGCGCCGTCGATCGAGAAGGTGACCTCGTCGATCCCGGAGCGCACCAGCCGCTTCACCGCGTCCTCGGTGAACGCCAGGCCGTTCGTGCTGGTGTAGAGATAGATGTGCGGATACTTCGACTTGATGTACTCGCACATCTCCACGGCGCGCTTGTGGAGGAATGCCTCGCCGTAGTTGAAGAAGTCCACGCGGCCGAGCGACGGGCCCGCCTCGTCGATCACGCGCTTGAACAGCTCGAAATCGAGCATCCCCGCCTGACGCGTGCGCGTGATACCCGTTTCCGGAGCACAACAGGACTGTGCGCAGGAGATGTTGCAGGCGGCCGTGCACTCGACGTACAGCCGCGAGGGCAGCGGACCCACGTCGAGCGGACGCTGGGGCGGCGCTTCGTCCTTCTTCAGCGGCAGTTTCAGCGGACAGTCGCCGCAGAACTTCGATCCGCCGCCGGCGATCTCGCGGCGGAGCGTGGAGGCGGTTTCGCCGGTCCACACCTGCGACACGGTCGTGACGCGCGCGTCACCGAGGACGCGCTTCGCGTACGGGTCCGCGCAGCCGCAGACGATCCGGCCATCGCAGAGCAGCGTGGCGGTCGTCCACGGCCATGAGCAGGTGAATCGGGTCGCGAGGTAATTAAGCGACATTATTCACCGAGGGCTTCGCCCCTCGGACTCCCCGACACGCTCTCGCGCGCCGCTTCGCCGGCGCGCTCCGATCGCGTGGCGCTCGCTGCGCTCGCTCGCGCCGGCCCAGGATCTGTGAGGTGGAGGTTCGTGGGGCAGAGTGCCGGCAGCTGCGCCGTCATCGATCGCAGAGTGCGGCCTGCGCACGGCGCCATTACTGTTCCGCGGAGTCCGGCGCGGTCTCGCTTTCGGTCTCGGCCAGCTTCTTCATATAGGCGCCGAGCCGCTCGTTCTCGTACGAGACGAAGTTCAGGAACAGGCTCTCGGAGAAGTACTGCCGTCGCTCCTCCTCGGTCATCTGCTCGATGATCTGCTGGATCTCGCGGACGGTGTCCTCGAACGAGTGCTCGAGTTCCCGCTTGGCGCTCAATTCCAGGTAGAGCGTCTCGAGAACGGTCAGCAGGTCCCCGTCGAGCGGAATGTCGGACCCGGTCGTCAGCTTGATCGTGCGCATGGCGCTAGGCTCCGAAGCTTTTGACGGCGCTGGGCTCATCCGGGTGTACCTCGATGAAATTCTGCGCGCCGGTCATCGTCAACATCGTCTCGACGCGTTTCTGCACGCCTGCCAGCTTCAACGCCCCGCCAGCCGCCGAGGCCTGGCGGTACAGGTCCATGAGGCACCCGATCGTCGCGCTGTCCACGTACCCCACGCTCGACAGATCGACGATGATCTTCTTCTCGCCGGCGGAGATCAGCTGCGTGACCGCCGTGGAGAACTCGGAGAGGAGCGGGTACATCAGCCGCGACTCTCCGACGCGGACGATCGAAACCCCGTTGGCGTTTTCCGTGTTCAGATTCATTCCTGCACTCCTCGATCGGACGGCGCATCCGGCTGCGCCGCCCGGCGCCGGCGGTGGCTCGACGGAACCCCGCGGCTGCGCATGGCCGCTTGTTTATCCTGCAGGCGCTTCAGCTGACGCGCCAGTTCCAGCCGTCCCCGGTTGATGCGCGACTTGACCGTGCCTTCGGGGAGTTCGAGCCGCTCGGCGATCTCCTGGTACGACAGCTCCTGCAGGTCGCGCAGGATCACCGCCGTCCGCAGGGTGGCCGGCAGCGTCTGGAGCGCTTCGCGGAGCGTCGCCCGCAGGTCCTGATGTTCGGCCGCGGCATCCGGCGTCCGGTCGGTGGACGCCGGCTGGAGGTCGCTGGTATCGACCTCACGGGCAATCGTCTGCCGTTCCTTCCGCACGCTCCGGTAGTGGTCGATGCAGAGGTTCCGGCTGATGCTGACGATCCAGGTCTGGAAGTTCGCGCGGCGATCGAACGTCCCGAGCGCCTTGAAGATCTTGATGAAGATCTCCTGCGTCAAGTCTTCGGCCTCTTCGTGCTTGCCGACGAACTTGTAGGCGACGTTGAAAACCTTCCGCCAGTTCTGTTTGACGATGGTTTCCCATGCCGCCTGGTCACCGCTCAGGCACTGCTCGATGAGGCGATCGGTCGTCGCCGGCTGCGCGGCGGGCGAATCAACGGACATGCGTCAAAGTCAATCAGGCTCAGGCGGGTCAATCGTCAATATATCACGCGATTCTGCCTGCCACGCCGACACTCGCCATGGGGGCGAAGGCGGGATAACATTGTCGCATCCATCGTGCAGGACACAGGTTTCCACCGCCACTCGGGGGCGCTCTACTGCGATCGTGTGCCGCTTGCGGATCTGGCGGCGGACCAGGGCACCCCGCTCTATGTCTACAGCGCCAGCATCATCACTGAACGCTACCGGGCGATCGCCGAGGCGTTCGCCTCGTATCCGCATTCGCTGCACTATGCGTTGAAGGCGAACTCGACGCTGGCGGTCGCGCGCCTGCTCAGGAGCCTCGGCGCCGGCGCGGACGCGAACTCCGGCGGCGAGATCGACGTGGCGCTGCGAGCCGGCTTCATCCCCGAGCAGATCGTCTTCACCGGGGTCGGCAAGACGACGGCGGAGCTGGTCCAGGCGGTCGAGCTCGGCGTCATGACCATCAACAGCGAGTCGGCCGGCGAGATCGAGCGGATCGATGCGCTCGCCTCCGCGCGCGGGCTCCGCGCCCGGGTGGCGCTGCGGGTGAACCCCGATATCGACGCGAAGAGCCACCCGCACATCTCGACCGGTCTCAAGACGAACAAGTTCGGCGTGCCGATCGATGCCGTGAAGGACATCTGCTGCCGCTTCGCCCAGGCGCGGGGCGTCGAGATCGTCGGCCTGCACATCCACGTGGGCTCGCAGATCACCGATCTCGAACCGCTCCGCAAGGCGTCCGAAGCGATCGTCGCGCTCGCGCGCGAACTGCGCGACCTCGGCGTCGCGATCGACCACGTGGACCTGGGCGGAGGGCTGGGGATCTCGTACGACGGGTCGCCCGTGCCTTCGGCGACCGATTATGCCGCGGCGCTGCTGCCGGCCGTCCAGGGTTCCGGGTTGAAACTGATCCTGGAGCCGGGGCGCAACATCGTCGCACCCGCCGGCGTGCTGCTGTCGCGGGTGATCGACGTGAAAGAGCAGCCGGGCGGACCGGTGTTCGTGATCCTCGATGCCGGGATGACCGAGCTGATCCGCCCCATGCTCTACAACGCGTTCCATCGCATCGAGCACGTCGAGGCGGTCGACCGTCCGGAGATCGTCTGCGATGTCGTCGGGCCGCTCTGCGAGACCTCCGACACGCTCGGTAAGCACCGCCGCCTTGCCCGTCCTGAACCGGGCGATCTCTTCGCGGTCCGCGATACCGGGGCCTATGGCGCCGTGATGGCGTCGAACTACAACCGGCGGCTCATGCCCGCGGAGATGCTCGTCGGCGGCGATCGCGCCGAGGTCATCAAGCGCCGTCAAACGATCGACGACCTGCTGGCGCTCGAAGCATGAACGTCCGCGGCGCCCTGATCGCGTTCGAGGGTCTCGACCAGAGCGGCAAGCAGACGCAGGCCGAAGGGCTTCGCGACCACGTGGTCGCGCAGGGGCGCGAGTGCCGGCTGCTGTCGTTCCCCGATTACGGGACCGCGATCGGCGGAGAGATCGCGCGGGCGCTGCAGGGGCAGCACCACTACGCCGCCGACACGATGCAACTGCTCTACGTGGCGAACCGCTACGAGAAGCGCGAAGCGATCGAGGCGCTCCTCGCCGCGGGCGCGATCGTCGTCTGCGACCGCTACATCGCCTCGAGCGTCGCGTACGGCGAAGCGCAGGACCTCGATCCGGGATGGCTGACCGACATCCAGCGCTACCTGCCGAAGCCGGACCTCACGATCGTCCTCGACATCGCGCCCGAGACGGCCGTCGCGCGCAAAGCCAGCGGACGCGATCGCTTCGAACGGGACCTCGCGTTGCTCTCGCGCGTCCGCGAGAGCTATCGGCGCCAGGCGCAGCAGCGCGGCTGGCTGCTGCTGGACGGCGAACGCTCGAAACCCGACGTGTCGGCGAACGTGCTCACGGCAGCCGCGCCGCTGCTCGCGCGGCGGTAAGCCCGCGTACCTCTTTCGCTCCCGCATCCAGCAGGACCTTCGCGCACGCATCCAGCGTCGCTCCCGTCGTGCTCACGTCGTCGACGACCACGAGCACGGAGCCCGCCGGGATGTTTCGGCGCAGCGTGAACGCGCCATGGACGTTGGCGTGACGCTGAGTCTCGGGCAGGTCGGTCTGGGTCATGGTCGCGCGCGTTCGCCGCAGCGCGTGGATCACGGGACGATCGAGATGACGCGCGAGTTCCGCGGCCTGGTTGAAGCCCCGCGAATATTGCCGGAGGAAGTGCAGGGGGACCGGCACGACCGCGTCGGCGCCGTCGAGCACTTCGGCGCCGGCGCCGCGCATCATCGCCGCGAGCGGCATTGCGACGGACCGCCGTCCATCGTATTTGAGCGCGTGAAGGATGTCGCGCAGCGTGCCTTCGTACGGACCGATGGAACGCCCGATCGAGATGAGCCTCTGACTGCGCGCGCAACGGGCGCAGATATGGTCCTGATCGACGTGACGCCAGCTCACCAGCGCATCGCCGCAGATCCGGCAGAGAGGACCCGCCGGTCGCGGGATCGCGGACCAGCACGCCGCACAGACCGCCCCGCGCGTCGGGGACTCGAGCCGCCCCGAGCAGCACGCACAGCACGGCGCAAGGATGACCGAGGTCAGCGCGTCCGCAACGGCCCTGATCACCGGCCCACCCTCTCTCCGCGGTCTCTGTCCCCTCAGCCCCGGATCCCGGACCCCGGACCGCGCACCGCGCACCGCGGACCGCGGACCCCGGACCCCGGACCGCGCACCGCGGACCGCGGACCGCGGTTCAGGCCCGCTTCGCCTGTTCCTCGGTCACGTCGATCCGCTCCGCGTCCCCCCACAGCCGCTCGAGCGCATAGAACGCACGCGTCTGCGGCGTGAAGATATGGACGATGAAGCTGAAGTAGTCCATCAGGATCCACTCGGCGCGATCGTAGCCTTCGACGTGCGCCGGACGCAGCTTCGCCGCGCGCAGCGCTTCCTCCACCCCATCGGCGATCGCCTTCACCTGCCGCTGGTTCAACCCTGAACACAGGACGAAGAAATCCGTGAACGCCGGCGTACTCCGCAGGTCGAGGATCACGACGTCATGCGCCTTCTTGTCGAGCGCGGCGTTCACCGCGCGCGTGATCTCCGCCGGGAGCTTCCGGCTCCTCGACGCCGGCGCCGTACGTTTCGGCTTCGCCGGTTGCGCCGCGTTCTCGCGCGTCGTCGACAGCGCCTTTGCGCTGCGCCGCGTGACGTCCGTTCGTTTACGTTCTGTTTTCGCCATGCAAGTGCTCTGCCCTTGAAGGTATCGCGGTCCGTTGCACGTACAACGCGTGCTGAAGAATGTGTTGCTCGACCGCCGGGGGCACCATGCCCATCACCGGCTCGCCGCGGCCGATCGCACGACGGATCCCGGTCGAGGAGACGTCAGGTGTCGGCGCATCCACCAGAAAAATCGTGGTTTCCCCGGCCGGCGTGATCTCGCTGTGCGCCCTGCCGAGCGGCAGGCGCATGCGCTGGCGCAGCTGCGGGAGCCGGCTCCTCAGGTCCACGAGCGACATGCCCGGACGGGAAACCACGACGAAGTTCGCGAGATCGAGCACGTCCGGGTAACGCTTCCAGGTTTCAATTTCCGCGAACGCGTCAGCCCCCGTGATGAAGAAAATCTGCGATCGCTCCAGCCCGTATTCGCGCGCGACGTGTTCGAGCGTGTCGGCGGTATACGACGGTCCTGGCGCCAGCAGTTCCACGTCGCTGACGAGCAGGCCGTCGACCCCCGCGACCGCGAGCGCCGCCATCGCGAACCGATGGAACGCCGAGGCCGCCGGCTGCGAGCGGTGTGGGGGAATGTGCGCCGGAACGATGATGACGCGCTCGAGGCGCAGCGCTTCGCGCGCCGCGAGAGCCGCCTCGATGTGGCCCAGGTGAATCGGGTCGAACGTGCCCCCGAGGATGCCGATGCGCGAGCCCTCGTGCATTCCCCGGCTAGTCGGTGACGGGATCGTTCATGTTTTCGACGTCCGCGGCCGCGCGTTCACGGGCCGCCGCCACTTCGCGCCACACCGCTTCCAGCAACGGGCTCAGCCCGGCGCCGGTCGCGGCTGACACAGCGTAAAGCGGAACGCCGCGCTCCTGCAAATGCGCGCGCAGCCGCTCGAGCCGGTCCGCTTCATCCAGCACGTCGATCTTGTTGGCCGCGACGATGACCGGCTTGTCCGCGAGCCGCTCGCCTGACGCATCGCGCCCGGGGAAGAGGCCGAGTTCGCGCGTGATGATCTCGTAGTCGTCCACCGGATCGCGTCCGGTCGCCGACGAGACATCCACCACGTGGACGAGGACCTTGGTCCGCTCGAGGTGGCTGAGAAAGCGTGTGCCGAGTCCGTGCCCTGCGTGCGCGCCTTCGATCAGGCCGGGCACGTCGGCCACGACGAACGTGCGGTCGCCTGACAGCCCGACGACTCCGAGGTTCGGCGTGAGCGTGGTGAACGGGTAGTCGGCGATCTTCGGACGCGCGGCCGAGATCCGCGAGATGAGCGTGGACTTGCCGGCGTTCGGATATCCCACGAGTCCGACGTCGGCGAGAAGCTTCAGGTGAAGCCGAAGGTCCTTCTCCTCACCCGGCAGACCGGGTTGCGTCTTGCGCGGCGCGCGGTTCGTCGCGGTGGCGAACGCTGCGTTGCCCCGTCCGCCGAGGCCGCCTTTCGCGATCAGCACGCGCTGGCCGTTCTCGGTCAGGTCCGCCACCTGCACGAACTCGTCGTCGCGCCGTTCGTACACGACCGTGCCGATGGGGACTTCGAGTGCGATGTCCCTGCCGGCCTTGCCTGTGCGATTGGAACCTTCGCCGTGCCCGCCGCGGCCGGCTTCGAAGGATTTCTGATAACGGAAGTTGAGGAGAGTGTTGAGGTTCGCGTTCGCGACGAGAAAGACCGATCCGCCGGGCCCGCCGTCGCCGCCGTCCGGACCGCCACGGGGCACGAACTTCTCGCGGCGGAAGCTCATGGCGCCACGGCCTCCGTGTCCGGCCGCGACGTGGATCTCGACTTCGTCTACGAATGACATGGAGAGGCGATGAAACTCCGAACTATGAACTCCGAATGACGAACTCGACGTTTCTAAGTTCGGAGTTCATCGTTCGGCGTTTCAGCGGCCTACTCCTCGGCTGGCAGGACGCTGATCGTGCGGCCGCGGGCGCCGTGATCGGCGAACTTGACCACGCCCGCGGTCTTCGCAAACAGCGTGTCGTCCTTGCCGAGGCCGACGTTGAGGCCCGGCTTGAAGCGGCGGCCGCGCTGGCGCACGAGGATCGATCCGCCGGTGACGAAGTTGCCGTCGAACCGCTTCACGCCGAGACGCTGCGCGTTCGAGTCGCGCCCGTTTCGTGAACTGCCCTGACCCTTCTTTGATGCCATTGTCGTTTCCTAGACTTCGATGCCGGTGATGCGGACGCGGGTGTACGTGGAGCGGTGCCCCTGCGTCTTCCGGTATCCCTTGCGGCGGCGCTTCTTGAACACGCGGATCTTCGGGCCGCGCTCCTCGCCATCCACGACGCCCTTGACCTTGACGTTCGCGACAAACGGCGCGCCGGCGAGCACCTCGCCGCCGTCCTTCTCGACGAAGAGCACCTGGTCGATCGCGACTTCCTGGCCCGGTTCAGCCTCGAAGCGATCCACGGTGATCACGGAGCCGGGAGTGACCTTGACCTGGTGGCCGCCGCTCTGAATGATTGCGAACACGTTCGAACCCTCCGACAGCCCCCTCGGGGCAGTCTTAACTGCTCTATGCAAAGGGATAAGGGTAACACGGCGACGCCGTGACCGGCAAGGCGCAAGGGGAGCCGGCGGCCGGTGCGGGCCGCTAGCGGAGGAGGTACCGGACGCCCTTCACCCGCTGGGTGCTCAGCGCGCCCAGGAAGTCCGGGATCAGCTCGTCCATCAGTTCGAAGTACGAGGCGAGCGCCGGAACCGACTGCGTCGCGGGATACAGCCGTTCGCGCCGCTGGGTCTCGGAGTAGAGCGTCGCGCCCGTGCGCCCGTCGATGAACACGAACTTCGGCTCGAGCACGAACCCTTTCCGCTCCATGTAGGTGCGGACCGGCACGACGACGCGGCGGCCGAGTTGGTCGTAGCGCTCCTGAGTCTGGTTCACCCACCCAGCGGTCTGCTGCGGCGTGAACATCACGGTGCCGGTGATGATGAGCGGGCTCTCGTACTCTTCCCCGAGCTTCTTCCAGAAGGCCGCATCCGCGAAGATGCGTTCGTACTGTTCGAGTTCGCGTCGCGAGCGGATGGTTCCCGTTCCTGTTTCCGAGGTTGCCGCCGGCGTCATGCCTGAAGCCTGCGTTCCTGGCAGCGGCGGCACGGGCTGCGGCTGAGACGTGCTCACGTCGGCCACCGCTGGGATCGCCGCTCCGTCGGTGGCGCTCGCGCGGGACTGTTCGCCCGCCAGTTCGACGAGCGGCAACACCTCGGCCTCGATCACGCGCAGATTCGTCTTCGTGCGGAGCTGGCTCCTGAGCAGCCGGACCGTCTCCATGTTCGCATCGACTTCTTCGGATCCGCCCGAGATGAAGCCCGCGACGAGGACCCGCCGAAACGCCGAGACATCCAGCTTGGCCTGGATCGGTGTTTCGATCGGCACCTCGTAGAAGTTGGTGCAGGCAGCCGTCGCGGTTAAAACCGCGAGGCTAGCGATCGCGGCGACGTTTCGTGCGCTCATTGAGTTCTTTGAAGAGTTCGTAGTTGTGCTGGATCATCGCGTTGTTCGGTTCCAGCTTCAGGGCCCGCTGATATGCCGCTTCCGCGTCTTCGAACCTCCCTGCGTACTCGTAGCCGATCGCGAGATTGTTCCACGCCTGCGCGTACGTCGGATCGATCTGCGTGGCTTTCTCCCACCGGTAGGTGGCTTCTTTCCAGAGCCCGTTCTGCGCCACCTTGATGCCGAACTCCACCTGCGCCTTCGCCTCGTCGCGCTCGTTGTCGGCGAACGCGGCTGGCGCGGCGCTCAAAAGCAGGCCGGCGATGAGAAGGGCTCGAAGGACCATGTCAGATGCGCTCACTATAGCGACCCGACCCGCGGGTCGCAACTGGTTTCCCCGCTTCAAGGAACGAGTGTCGTTCAGCAATGCACGTACCAGCCTCCAGCCCAGAATACCGCCGATTTCCCGACGGATCCCGCCGCATTACGTAAGGCTGTCGCCAGACTGCGTAAGCGGCGTTGCCGGAGGAGACACGGTCTGTCCTATAATTGAGGTCAGAGGTCGAGCCGCACTGCTGCCAGCAGCCGTGGTCCGACCTCTTTGTGTTGGACACCGGAGCTGGCGTGAAGGTGCCCGATGGACGACCTTCTCACCGCCGTTGCCGTCTCCATGCTCCCGGTGTCGCGCCTCAGGGCCGCGGCCTCCTTCAAGGAAGCCGTCCACTCCGGGGCGCGGGAACCCTTGCAGCGCGTCCTCGAGGCGTGCCGCATTCCCGCCCACTCCCAGGCAGGCAGGGACGCGGTCGCGCTCGCCCTGGAACGGGCCCACCAGGCGCTCCAGGCCCGATCCACGGTCGGGCTTGACGCCGTCCCCTTTGGCGACTCACGCTATCCTCCTCTTCTGGCCTGCATCCCGGATCCCCCGCCCGTGCTCTGGCTTCGTGGAGAGCCGGCCTGTCTCGAGGCGCCGGCCGTCGCCGTGATAGGGTCGAGGGCCGCAAGCCCGTACGCCCTCCAGGTCGGCAGGCGGATCGCGGCTGAGCTTGGAGGCCGCGGTATCGTGGTCGTAAGCGGGTTGGCGCGCGGCGTCGACTCGGCAGCCCACGAGGGTTGTCTCGAGGCCGACGGCACGACCGTGGCGGTGATCGGATCAGGGCATGACCGGCTCTACCCGAGAGAGCACGAGGCGCTGGCCCGGAGGATTTCGGCTAAAGGCTTGGTGATCAGCGAGTTGGCGCCAGGCGCGAAGCCGCTCGCGGAGCACTTTCCGCTCCGCAACCGCATCATCAGCGGGATCTCCTTCGCCGTCGTCGTAGTCGAAGCGTCAGAGAAGAGCGGATCGCTGATCACGGCCGCCTGCGCCCTTCGGCAGGGGCGGGACGTGATGGCGGTGCCGGGGAGCGTCCTGACCGGACGCAACCGCGGTTCGCACGGATTGTTGAAGGACGGAGCAAAGGTCGTCGAGTCTGCTGACGATATCTTGGAGGACATGGCATGGATGAGCTGTGGACCCCGGTCCGGCGGCAGCGGCAAACGATCCTCTAAATCGTTGACCGATGACCCTTTACTGTCCCGGATGGAAATCGGGGAAGTGTACCGGCTCGACGACCTGGCGGCGGCGACCGGCATTTCCGCATCGAAACTGCTGCCCCGGCTGATGGAGCTGGAGCTGCTCGGACTGATCGAAGCGCCGGGCGGCGGCCGCTTCATCCGGCCGGCACCCGTGATAAGGGTAGGCTGATTACGTAGGTTCAGGAACATGGCAAAGGCACTCGTCGTGGTCGAATCGCCCGCCAAGGCGAAGACGATCAACAAATATCTCGGGAGGAACTACAAGGTCGTGGCCTCGATGGGGCACGTCCGCGACCTGCCGAAGAGCAAACTCGGCGTCGACGTCGAGGATGACTTCGTGCCCTCCTACGAGGTCATCGCAAGCAGAAAAAAGGTTCTCAAAGAGCTGAAAGATGGCGCCAAGGGAGCCGACCAGATCTTCATCGCGACCGACCCGGACCGCGAAGGGGAGGCGATCGGCTGGCACCTCGCCGAGGAGCTGGGGAGCGGCAACAAGAAGAAGATCCGCCGCCTGATGTTCAACGAGATCACCAAGAAGGGTGTGCTCTCGGCGCTGGAGAACCCGACGACCATCAACAAGCAGATGGTCGACGCGCAGCAGGCGCGGCGCGTCCTCGACCGGCTCGTCGGCTACAAGATCTCGCCGCTCCTCTGGGACAAGGTCCGCCGCGGCCTCAGCGCCGGACGCGTGCAGTCGGTGGCCTTGAAGCTGGTCTGCGACCGCGAGCGCGAGATCGAAGCGTTCGTCGCCGAGGAGTACTGGCACATCACGGCGCGGCTCGCCGGTCCGGTTCCGCCGGAGTTCGACGCCAGGCTCGTCAAGAAGGACGGCGCGAACATCAAGGTCGGCAACAAGGACGAAGCCGACAAGGTCCTCACCGACGTCCGTGCCGCCGACTGGGTCGTCGGCTCCGTCACGACCAAGGAGCGAAAGAAGCACGCGCTGCCGCCGTACATCACGTCGCGGCTGCAGCAGGCGTCGCGCTTCCCGGTCAAGAAGACGATGATGATCGCGCAGCAGCTCTATGAGGGCATCGAGCTGCCGGGTGAAGGATCCGTCGGTCTCATCACCTACATGCGTACCGACTCGACGCGCGTCTCCGACCAGGCGCTCTCCGAGGTGCGCGAGCACATCGGCAAAAAGTTTGGTCCCGACTACGTGCCGGAGAAGCCGAACTTCTTCAAGGCGAAGAAAGACGCGCAGGACGCGCACGAAGCGATCCGCCCGACCTCGATGCAGTGGGATCCGGAATCGATCCGCGCGCACCTCACGCCGGACCAGTACTACCTGTATCGCCTGATCTGGAACCGCTTCGTCGCCTCGCAGATGCTGCCGGCGATCTACGACGACACGACGGTCGACATCAAGGCCGGCGCGTATCTGTTCCGCGTCAAGGGATCCGTGCCGAAGTTCGCCGGGTGGACGGCCGTCTACGAACGGGACGTCGCCGAAGTCCGAACGGAAGGCGCCGGTCCCGATGCCGTGAGCGCCGAGGACGAAGAAGGCGCCGGCGTGCTGCCGCCGCTCGCCGCAGGCGACACGCTCCAGCTGAAGGAGCTGAAGCCCGAGCAGAAGTTCACGCAGCCGCCGCCGCGCTACAGCGAGGCGACGCTGGTGAAGGCGCTCGAAGAGAACGGCATCGGCCGTCCGAGCACGTATGCGTCGATCATCGGCGTGATCCAGGCGCGCGAGTACGTGAACAAGATCGAAGGGCGGTTCAAGCCGACGATGCTCGGGCGGATGCTCGTGGATCGCCTGCTCAGCCCGGCGTTCGACGACATCCTCGACGTCAACTACACGCGCGAGCTGGAAGAGGACCTCGACAAGATCGAGGAGGGCAAGGAGAACTACACCTCCACGCTGGCGAGCTTCTACAAGAAGTTCCAGAAGGACCTCGAGCGCGGCAAGAAGGAGATGCCCAACCTCAAGGAGGGCCTCCAGCCGGACCCGCCGGTCGAGTGCGACAAGTGCGGCAAGCCGATGGTGATCAAGGCCGGCAAGTTCGGCCTGTTCCTCGCCTGCAGCGGCTACCCGGAGTGCGAGAACACGCGCGAGCTGGAAACGCCCGAACCCGGTGCGGAAGGGGAAGGTCTCGAGGAGGTCTGCGAGAACTGCGGCAAGCCGATGGCGGTCAAGCGCGGCCGGTTCGGCCAGTTCCTCGCCTGCACCGGCTACCCGGAGTGCAAGACGACGCGGAAGATCATCGCGACCAAGCAGGGGATGACCGCGGCGAAGCCGGACCAGATCCTCGACGAGAAGTGTCCGAAGTGCGGCTCGAACCTGGTCATCAAGCAGGGGCGCTTCGGCGAGTTCACCGCCTGCACGAACTATCCGACGTGCAAGTACGTCAAGCAGAAGTCTACGGGCGTGCTCTGTCCCAAGGACGGCGGCGACATCGTCGAACGCAAGTCACGCCGCGGGAAAGTGTTCTACGGGTGCGCGAACTACCCGGATTGCGACTTCACCCTGTGGAACAAGCCGATCGCCGAGCCGTGCCCGGAGTGCAAGGCGCCGTTCCTCGTCGAGAAGATCACCAAGCGCCACGGGAGGCAGCTGATCTGTCATAACGAAGAGTGTTCGTACGTTCGGTCGGAGGAGCTGGCTCCGGCTTAGGGGTTCGCTCGGGCAGCAGTCAATGCTGAATGCTGAATGACGAATGCTGAAAGATGGCAGCATTGACACATGATTCACGTAATAGGCGGCGGTCTCGCGGGCTCTGAGGCCGCGTGGCAGGCGGCTTCTCTTGGTGTTCCGGTCACTCTGTACGAAATGCGGCCGGTGCGTCCGACGGCGGTCCACAAGACGGACCGCCTGGCCGAACTCGTTTGCAGCAATTCCTTCCGCGGCGACAAGCTCGATAATGCCGTCGGCCTCCTGAAGGAGGAGATGCGGCGGCTCGGCTCGATCGTCATGCGCGCCGCGGATGCGGCCCGTGTGCCGGCGGGCGCGGCGCTCGCGGTGGATCGCGAGACGTTCTCCGACGAGGTCACGCGCGCGGTCTCGTCGCATCCGCTGATCACGATCCGCCGCGAGGAGATCACGACGATCCCGTCGGTTGATGGTCCGCTGATCATCGCGACCGGCCCACTGACCTCCGACGCGCTGTCGGCCGAAATCGCCTCCCTCGTCGGGAACAAGCATCTCTATTTCTACGACGCCATCAGTCCCATCGTCCTGGCCGAGACCCTCGACATGTCGAAGGTGTTCCGCGCCTCCCGGTGGGGCCGCAGCCTCCAGATCCAGGGGTCAAACCGGGGTCAGACCGGCGTCAGACTGGGGTCAGACTCGACTCAGACTCGAGTCAGACTGGGGTCAGACTCGACTCAGACTCGACTCGAAGTTGAGACCGGGGTCGCTGGGGTCACTGGGGTCAGACCGGGGTCAGACTGGGGTCAGACTCGAGTCGAAGTTGAGTCTGACCCCCGGGACGGCGCTGACCCCCAGGCAGCGGACCCCCAGGCAGCGTGTGGCGTTGATGACGGGCAGGGCGACTACCTGAACTGTCCGTTCACCCGGGAGGAGTACGAGGCCTTTTACGCGGCGCTGATGAGCGCCGAGAAGGCGCCCCTTCGGGAGTTCGATGACCCGAAGTTCTTCGAGGGCTGCCTGCCGATCGAGGTGATGGCGGCGCGCGGGGTGGACACGCTGCGGTTCGGACCGATGAAGCCGGTCGGCCTCACCGACCCACGCACCGGGCGTGAGGCCTACGCCATCGTCCAGCTCAGGCAGGACAACCTGGCCGCGTCGCACTACAGCCTCGTCGGCTTCCAGACGCAGATGAAGTGGGGGGAGCAGGCGCGGGTGCTGCGGATGATCCCCGGACTCGAGAACGCGGAATTCGTCCGCTTCGGGATGATCCACCGCAACACCTACATCAATGGACCGACGGTCCTGCGCGAAACCTGGCAGGTCCGCGGACGCGATGACCTGTTCTTCGCCGGCCAGATCTCGGGCGTCGAAGGCTACGTGGAATCCGCCGCGTCGGGGCTGATCGCGGGCCGCAACGCGGCCGCCCTCGTGCGCGGCGAGGCCCCCTCGACCCCTCCAAGGACGACCGCGATCGGCGCGCTCGCCTATTACGTGTCCCACGCCGAGCCGAAACACTATCAGCCGAGCAACATCACGTTCGGCATCGTGCCGCCGCTCACCCGCGAGCCTGGCGGTCCGAGGGTGCCGAAGAAAAAGTCGGAACGCAACGAGCGGCTGTCGCGGCGTGCGTTGAACGACCTGGACGCCTGGCTGAAGGCTCACGATGAACGAACAAGTCAGCGAGTTCCTTGAACACCTGCTGCTGAACGAAAACGCCTCGGCGCACACGGTTCGTGCGTACGAGAGCGATCTCACCCAGTTCGTCTCGTTCGTGGCGAAGGCCGCCGGACGCAGGCGGATCGATCTCACCCTGGACGACTTCACGCATCTGAACATCCGCGCGTTCATGGGAGAACTCCAGAAGCGCGGGATGTCGAGATCGTCCGCCGCGCGCAAGCTCGCCGCTCTTCGCACGTTCGCCCGTTATCTCCGGCGCGAGGGTGTGCTCGATGGCGATCCCTCGGCGCTCGTCGGGACGCCGAAGCGCGAGCATCGGCTTCCCGCGCACCTCGGCGAGTCGGAGATGGTGCGGCTCCTCGAGATGCCCGACACCTCGCATCCGCTCGGCCGGCGCGATCGCGCGATCCTCGAGCTGTTCTACGCGTCCGGGCTGCGCCTCAGCGAGCTGGTCGGGTTGGATATCGACGACGTGAACCTGTCGAGTCGCGTGGTGCGGGTGATGGGGAAGGGACGCAAGGAACGGCTCGTCCCCTTCAACACGTCCACCAAGGCGGCGCTCAGAGCGTGGCTGAAGGATTGGGAGAGCTACGCGGCGTTCGCGGCCGAAGAAAAAAGGGGACAGTCACCTTTTTCTGGCCGGATCGCCAAAAAGGTGACTGTCCCCTTTTCCGGGACGCGGCGTGGGGCTCGTCCGCCGTCGCGCTCCGCGCGCCAACGCAGGCAGACGGGCGATCCATTGTTCCTCAACTACGCCGGTGGACGGCTGTCGACGCGCAGCGTCGATCGGCTGGTCAGGAAGTACGTCGCGGCGTGCAGCACGCGCTTCGGGATCAGTCCGCATGCGCTGCGGCACTCGTTTGCCACGCACCTGCTCCAGCGCGGCGCGGACCTGCGCGCCATCCAGGAGCTGCTCGGCCACGCGCGCCTCAGCACGACGCAGCGATACACGCACGTCAACGCCGCGCAATTAATGGAGGCGTACAAGAAGGCCCATCCGAAAGCCTGATGGGCGGCGTCAATGCTGCCGTTCTGACAAGAATCACGTGAGCATTGACACGCGAAGTTACATGTTCGCGTACTCGTCGGACGGCTGCGGCTGGACGACGGGACGGCGGCCGCCGCGGGCGTAGTCGATGCGGAGCGTCTTGATCTTGTAGTTCATGACGCGCGGGCTGATCGCGAGCAGCTCCGCGGCGTCCTTCTGGACCCAGTTCGACATCTTCAGCGCCTCGACGATCGCCTGGCGCTCGATCTCCTCCAGCGCGATCCCCGTCGGCGGGATCTTCACCACCGGACTCGCATCGCCGGACGGCTGCGTCGTCGACAGCTCGCCGAGCCGCAGGTCGCTGCTCGTCAGGTGCGGACCTTCGGTCAGCAGCACGCCGCGTTCGATCGCGTTCTCCAGCTCGCGGATGTTGCCCGGCCAGTTGTAGCGCATCAACAGCTTGAGCGCGTCGTTCGACAGCCCGTCCACGCGCTTCTTCAACTCGCCGGCGAACCGGCGCAGGAAGAACGTGGCCAGCGCGTTGATGTCTTCCTTGCGCTCGCGCAGCGGCGGCGTCTCGATCGAGACGACGTTGAGGCGGTAGTAGAGGTCTTCACGGAACTGGCCGTTGGCCACCATCTGCGGCAGGTTCCGGTTCGTGGCGGCGATCAGCCGGACGTCCACGCGCAGCGTCCGCGTCCCGCCCAGGCGCTCGAACTCGTGCTCCTGGAGCACGCGCAGGATCTTGGCCTGCGTGTTCGCGGACATGTCGCCGATCTCGTCGAGGAACAGCGTGCCGCCGTCGGCCTGCTCGAAGCGGCCGACGCGCTGCTTGTCGGCGCCGGTGAACGCCCCCTTCTCGTGTCCGAACAGTTCCGATTCGAGGAGGTTCTCCTGGAGCGCCGCGCAGTTCACCTTCACGAAGTTGCGCGCCGCCCGCAGCGAGTTGTGGTGGATCGCGCCGGCGATCAACTCCTTGCCCGTCCCCGTTTCGCCGCGGATCAGGACCGTCGTATTGCTCTTGGCCACCTTGCGGACGACGGCGAGCACCGACTGGAGCGCGCCGCTGGCGCCGACGATCCGGTCGAAGTCATAGATGTCGCTCTGCGTATGGCGCAGGTACTCGATTTCGTGCTTGAGGCGGCGGTGCTCGATGGCCTTTTCGACCTTCAGCTCCATCTCCTCGATCTCGAACGGCTTCTGGACGAAGTCGAACGCGCCGATCTTCATCGCCTCGACGGCGGTGTGGATCGAGCCGAACGCGGTCATCAGGATGACGGCGGTCGTCGGGTGCATGGCCTTCGCCGTCTTGAGGACCTCGAGGCCGTCGCTGCCGCCCATCTTCAGGTCGCTGAGGATCACGTCGTACTGACCCTCGTGCAGCTTTTCGATGGCGATGTTGCCGTTCGGGGCCTCGTCGACCTCGTGCTTGGCGTCGGCGAGCGCGCGGGCGATGCCCCGGCGGAGTGAATCGTGATCGTCTGCGACTAGGATGCGACCCATGCGTGTGGCCTCTTTCGTGTTACCTGCAAATGGCGAGTTGCGAGTGGTGAATTCCCAACTCGCCAATTTCTGATTCCCAACTTCACTTGAACAGTTCGTGATTACCGGTGACGGGCAGCGTGACTCTGAAGCGCACGCCCCCGCCTGGACGCGCGCTCATATCGATGCGTCCGTCGTGCGCGTCGACGATCTTGCGGACGATCGACAGCCCCAGCCCGGACCCGCGCGCCTTGGTCGTGAAGAACGGGCTGAACATCTTCTCCATCACTTCGGGCGTGACGCCGGGACCGTTGTCGGCGACTTCGACCTGCACGGTCGGAACCGGCTTGACGTCGCTGCCCACCGCGACTTCCTCTTCAGCCGGAACCAGCGCCGCCGTGATCGTCACCTCGCCGCGACCCTCCATCGCCTCGAACGCGTTGGTGAGCAGGTTCGTGAAGATCTGGCGGATCTGGTGGGGATCTCCCTGGATGTCGGGCAGGTCGTCGGGCATCGAGACCGAGACGTCGATCGCGCCGCGCGGCACGTGGCTTTCGGCCATCGAGATCGCATCGCGGACGACGGAGGCGAGGCCGACGTGGTCCACCTCGAGCCGGATCGGGCGCACGAAATCGAGCACCTCGATCACGATGGCGTTGGCCATCTTGGCTTCCTTGATGATGTCGTTGAGGATCGAGAGTGCATCGTCGTTGCCGGCCAGCTGACGTTTCAGGAGGCCCGCCATCACTTCGATGCCGGCGAGCGGGTTCTTGACCTCGTGCGCGATCGCGGCCGCCATCTCGCCGAGCGCGGCGAGCCGGTCGCGCAGCCGCTCGCGTTCTTCGAGCTGCTCGACGCGGGTCAGGTCCTTGAAGAAGAGCGTCGCGCCGGTCACGAACCCGCGCGTGTCCCGGACCTGTGAGAGCGTGTAGCCGATCACCTTGTTGGTGCGCTTCAGCCGGTGCTCGGCGCGGTTGGGGAGGTGGGACAGCTCGAAGGCGCTGGCGACGATGCGGCAGACGTCGGGCACGGACTTCAGGACTTCGGTGTAGGGACGGCCGATGTCGGACCGCTTCGGCTCGATGCCGAAAATCCGGTACGCGACCTCGTTCATGACCGCGATGCGTCCGTCGCGCGAAACGGCGAGCACGCCGTTGCGAAGGTTCCAGACCAGGTCGCGGTAGAAGCTTTCCGCGACGGCGGCATCCTCCTCCACGTCCGGGCCGGGGCGTCGAGCAGGCTTGCGAACTACGGATGGCGCGTCAGCCGCACGCGGGCGCTTCGTGGTCATGGGTTCCATGTTTGTAATCGGCCTGTCCAGACCGTGGGGGCAAAGGGTATGCCCCGGCCCTTGGGGCGCACGACAGGCCCATTCAGGCCGATTTGCGCACAGATTTGTGCGTCGCTTCGCCTGGTGTCGTTACAGTTATCGGTGTTGGATTACAGAAACGTTAGCGGGCCGCGCGGTCCGGGGTCCGGAGTCCGGGGTCCGGAGTCCGGGGGGCGGAGGAAACTATGAACTATGAACTCCGAACTATGAACTGGTTCGGTTCTTAGTTCGGCGTTCATAGTTCGGAGTTTCCTAGTTCGGAGTTTCCGACTGCTCCTGCAGGGCTTCCCATTGGCCCATCAGGTCCCCGACTTCCCACATCAGGGCCTGATGCCGGTCGATCACCGGTTTGGCGGCTTCGTGGTCGTCGTAGAACCCCGGGGCGGTCATCTGGGCTTCTATCGTCTTGACTTCCGCTTCGCGCTCCGCGATCCGGGCCTCGAGTTCCTCGATCCTGCGCCGGCGCGCGTCCTCGGCCTTGCGCGCCTTACGGGCTTCCGCCTCGCGGCGCTTCTTTTCTTCGAAGGAGATGTGTTCGCGCTTCCGGGTGGCCCCGTCGGTCTGCGGTCCGCCTTCGTCCGCGTGCGCTCCTGCGGAGCGATGAGCGGACTTCGGCGAGACTGGCACGCCCTTCTGGTTCCGTGAGGGCGTGCCAGGCTGTGACCGCGAATCGGACGACTGAACACCCTGGGAGTTGGCCGTTGGAAGTTGGGCGTTCTTCTTGCTCCAGAGGAACTCCTCGTACGTCCCCGGATACATGAGCGCCTGTCCGCCGCCGATCTCGATGATCTTCGTGGCGAGCTTGTCCACGAAGTAGCGGTCGTGAGAGACGAAGATGAGCGTGCCGCCGAAGTCTTCGAGCGCGTCGAGCAGGACGTCCTTCGAATCGAGATCGAGGTGGTTGGTCGGCTCGTCGAGCAGCAGCGTGTTCGAGGGACGCAGCAGCATGCGCGCGACGGCCAGACGCGTGCGCTCGCCGCCGGAGAGCACGCGCACCGGCTTGTCGATGTCGTCGCCCGAGAACAGGAAGCCGCCCAGGATGTTGCGGATGTGCGGCACCATGTGGATCGGCGCGTCGCCCGCGAGGGTCTGGTAGACGGTCAGCGTCGGGTCCAGGCGCGTCGCTTCGTCCTGCGCGAAGTACTGCATGATCACCTGGTGCCCTTCGGTCCGCGTGCCGGAGTCGGGGGGCTCGACGCCCGAGAGCATCCGCATCATGGTCGACTTGCCGGCGCCGTTCGGGCCGATGAGCGCGATGCGGTCGCCGCGCTCGATGTGGACGCCCACGCCGTCGAGGACCGCGCGGCCGTCGTACGCCTTCCGGATGTCCTTCAGCTCAAGCACCATCCGTCCGCTCTTCGCGCACGGCGGGAACGTGAAGTGGACGCGTTTGCGCTCGGGCGGGATCTCGATCGGGACGATCTTCTCGAGCATCTTGATCCGGCTCTGCACCTGCGAGGCCTTGGTCGCCTGGTAGCGGAACCGGTTGATGAACGCCTGCATGCGCTCGACTTCTTCGTCCTGCTCCCGCTTCATCTGACGGAGGCGTTCCATCCGCGCGTCGCGCTCGCGCAGGTAGCCGCTGTAATTGCCGGTGTAGTCGGTCAGCTTGCGCAGGCCGATCTCGGTGATCCGCGTGACCACCGCGTCGAGAAAGAAACGGTCGTGCGAGACGAGGATGACCGCGTGCGGATACTCAGACAGGTACTCCTCGAGCCAGTTGCGCGCGTCGAGATCGAGGTGGTTCGTCGGCTCGTCGAGCAGGAGCAGTCCCGGACGGCTGAGCAGCAGCTTGGCGAGCGCGATCCGCATCTGCCATCCGCCCGAGAACGTCTCGGTGCGTTTGTCCAGGTCCTCTTCGCTGAAGCCCAGTCCCCGGAGCACCGTCGTGACCTTCAGGTCGATGCTGTAGCCTTCGAGGCGGCGGAAGTCGTCCTGGAGTTCGCTGTACCGCTCCAGCATGGCGGCGTGGTCCGCATCGCTGTGCGCGTCGTCGCCCAGCCGCTCCTCGAGCGAGCGGATCTCGTCGCGCATCTCGAGCAGTGGTTTGAACGCGAGACTCGCTTCTTCGCGGAGGGTCCGGCCGCTGTGATCGAGACCGTCCTGTGGGAGATAGCCGATCGTCAGGCCCGCGGGTTTGACGACGTGGCCGGTGTCGGGCTCGTCGAGGCCGGCGAGCATCTTGAGCAGCGTGGTCTTGCCGGCGCCGTTGGGGCCGGCAAGCCCGACGCGCTCGCGGTCGTCGATCTGCCAGCTCACGTTCTCGAGCAGCACGCGACCGCCGAAAGCCTTGCTGAAGGAAACGAGCTGAATCAACTTACGGCTTCGCCCAGCGCCTTGGCTGCCGCGGCGAGCACGCGCGGCACACGGAATGGTTTGGTGAGATATCCCTGCACGCCGAGGTTGATCGCCTCGATCGCGGCGGCCTCGCTGGAGTAGCCGGTGACGATGATGACGGGGATGTCGGCCTTGAGGCGCCGCGCCTCACGGATGACGTTGAGGCCGTCGACGCCCGGCATGCGCAGGTCGGTGATCAGCAGGTCGTACTGGATCATCCGCATCCGGTCGACCGCGCTCGGCCCGTCGGGCGCCACATCCACTTCGTACTCCGCCAGCGAGAGCGTCCTCGACAGCAGATCCCTGATCGGTTCCTCGTCGTCGACGACGAGCACCCGGGCGCGGTTGGCCATCGGCGTCGTGACCCGCGAAACCGCGGCTCTCGCGGCGCGTGTGCGCTGCGATTCGAGCCACGCGTCGATGTCGCGCTTGCGGAATCGCCACTGCCGCCCGACGCGCACGGCCGGGATCTTGCCGGCCTTGATCAGCCGGTAGATCGTCCGAAGATTGACCTGGAGGTACTCGAGGACCTCCTCGGTCGTCAGGAATGCATCGTCCATGGATTTCCGCGGGAGCCGAACCTTCACTTTATCATTGAGGATGGCCCTTTTGCCGGGACCCGGCCGACTGCCGGCAGGCCCGCGGCGTCTAAATTATCGACAACGGCATGGCGTCGTCAGATGAAGAACTGGTGACCCTCTCACAGGAGGGTGACCTGGATAGCTTCAACCAGCTCGTAGTGCGCTGGGAGCGGCCGATCTATGCCCTGGCATACCGGGTGATCGGCCGGGAAGAAGACGCGCGCGATGTCGCCCAGGAAACCTTCCTTCGCGCGTTCCGCGCGCTCAAGGGGTTCAAAGGTCAGGCGAAATTCTCCTCCTGGCTGTACCGGATCACCCTCAACCTGTGCCGTGACTGGATCCGGCGCGAGAAGCGCACGCCGATCGCGCAGATGCCCGAAGGGGTGGACCTGATCGAGCTGGCGGGCGAGGAGACGCCCTCAGAGACCATCGAGGAGCTGGTTGGCCGTCGTCAGCTCGGGCGGGCGGTGAGCAAGGCCATGGCGATGCTCCCCGAGGAGCAGCGCACGGCGATCATCCTGAAGGAGTACCACGGCCTGACGTTTCAGGAGATCGCCGAACTGCTGGATTGCCCCTTGAGCACGGTGAAGACGCGGCTTTATCAGGGGTTGAGCGTGGTTCGAAAGCAGCTTCAGGAGGCCGGCGTGAACGGCGACGTTCTGAAGCGCTGAAGCGTCGGCGTGCTCGCTCGCGGGCGCGCGTGGGGGTGGGGCCCCACGCGCATTGAAAGCGCCTGCGGCCCGAGCGAGCGGCCGGAGGGAAGCGTCGCGGCGCGGCGCC
>DASWVN010000152.1:0-12286 GCA_036401215.1 Vicinamibacterales bacterium
CTGGAAAGGCGGTATCCGCCTCGACCGCCGTCCGGCGCCCACCGCGACCGAACTCGCGGACGCGACGGCCTCGGGTCGCATCAGCGACTTCGACGACGGCCAGATCACGGCGGCGTTCGGCGACGGCTGGCAGATCTCGACCGACACACTCCTCGGAGGATCCTCCGAAGCGAAGATGACACTCGTGAAACCTGGCGCCGAGGGATCCGCGGGCGCGCTCGAAATCACGGGCACGATCAAGCCGGGCGCGCCGTTCCCGTGGGCGGGCGCGATGTTCTTCCCGGCCTCGCCCCCGATGTCCCCCGCGAACGTGTCGAAGTTCAAGGAGATCGTGTTCCACGCACGGGGGGACGGACGCGAATACACCCTGATGGTCTTCACGACCGGGCTCGGGAACATGCCGGCCACCCAGACGTTCACGCCCAGCGCCGAGTGGCGTGAGCATGTGGTCCCGCTGAAGACCTTCGGCGTGGACGGCTCCGATCTGCGAGGGATCCTGTTCTCGGCGGACGCGACACCCGGCTCGTTCCGCTTCGCGATCGACACCGTGCGGCTGCGGTAACATCGCCGGGGACTCGAGATGCGCTTCCGCCTGCTGCCGCCACAGTCGCACATGGGGTGGACGCCGTACGCCTGGCTCGTCTACCTCTCGTTCTACGTCGCCTGGGCCGTGAGCACCTCGCGGACGACAGCGCAGTGGACCCTCAACGGCCTCGGTCTGTTGGCGTTCCTCGCGCTCTACTTCCCTGCCTTCTGGACCCGCGGCGATCGACTCGTGGCGATCTCGTTCGCCATCGTCGGCCTCGGAGTCGTCCTGGTCCCCTTCAACCCCGGCGCGAGCGCGTTCTTCATCTATGGCGCGGCGTTCCTCGGAGAGGCGGCGCGTCCGCGTATCGCCGTCCGATGGCTGCTGCTGATCGTCGCGATCCTCACCCTGGAAGCCTGGCTGCTGCCGCTGCACGCCATCGCCTGGGCGCCCGGGATCGCCTTTTCGCTCCTGGTCGGCGGCACCAACATCCACTTCGGCGAGGTGCGCCGGAAGGAAGCCGCATTGCTCGCGGCCGAGAAGGAAGCGCAGCGACATGCCGCGATCGCCGAGCGCGAGCGGATCGCGCGTGACCTCCACGACCTGCTCGGCCACACGCTCTCGGTGATCGTGATCAAATCGGAGCTTGCGGCCAAGCTGGCGGATCGTGATCCGCAGCGCGCGGCGGCGGAGATCCGCGACGTCGAGCAGATCTCGCGGCAGGCGCTCAAGGAAGTGCGGGAAGCGATTCACGGGTACCGCGGCGGACGAATGGAACAGGAGATCGAGAACGGCCGCAAGGCGCTCGCCGCCGCCGGCATGACGCTCGACGCCACCATCCAGCCGCTCGGCGTGGAACCGGAGGTCGAGCAGGCGCTCGTGCTCGCCGTGCGCGAGGCGCTGACGAACGTGCTCCGCCACTCGCGCGCCAGCCGCTGCGCCGTCCGCGTCGAGCGGACCGACTCGCTGGTTCGCGTCATCGTCGAGGATGATGGGATCGGAAGCCGGGCGCCCGAGGGCGCCGGATTGTCGGGCATGCGAACGCGGCTCGCGCAGGTCGGAGGCCACGTCCTGCGCGAGAGCAGCCGCGGCACGCGGATCGAGATGACGGTTCCGGTGGCGCCGGGCGCGATCGCTCCCCACGAGGTGGCGTCGTGATCCGCGTCGTGATCGCGGAGGATCAGTCGATGATCCTCGGCGCGCTCGCCGCGCTGCTCGAGATCGAGCACGACATCGAGGTGGTCGGCCAGGCCGGCACCGGCCCGGACGCCGTGGCCCTCGTCATGCGTGCGCGTCCCGACGTGCTGCTCACGGATATCGAAATGCCCGGCCTGACCGGATTGGATGTGGCCGCCGAGTTGCGCGCGAAAGGCAGCACCGCGCGCGTGATCATCCTCACCACGTTCGCCCGTCCCGGCTACCTGCGCCGCGCGCTCGACGTCGGCGCCGCGGGTTACCTGCTCAAGGACGCCCCGTCCGCGCAGCTGGCCGAGGCGGTCCGCCGCGTCGCCGCCGGCGGCCGCGCCATCGATCCGAATCTCGCCGCCGAAGCGTGGACCGAGCCCGATCCCCTCACCGACCGCGAACGCCAGGTTCTGCGCCTCGCCGACGAAGGCTGCACCGGCGAATTCATCGCCCGGCAGCTGAAACTGTCCGAGGGAACCGTCCGCAACTACCTGTCGGAGGCGATCGGCAAGCTCGGTGCGGCCAACCGGGTGGAGGCGGCGCGGATCGCGCGCCAAAAGGGGTGGCTCTGAGCTCGTTGTTGTGGCGGCAGCCACAGGCCTGAAGTCACGGCAACGAGCTCATAGCGACAAGTGTTCCAATGCTTCACCGCGGAGTTCGCGGGGGCCACAGAGGGTTCTTTCTTTGGCACCGGATGGTGCCGGCAATAAGCTCCAAGTCACCGCTGTCCCGAACACGCCTCCGCAGATTCTGCGATCCTTTCGAAGGTGACAGGCGGCAGAATCAGCGTACAGTCCAGGGCTTCGCTCTCGATCTCCGTGGAATTTCGATCACACCCGGCTGGTTCGCAGTTTGCGAACCAGCCGGTGTGGCATGAACGAACTCGATGCAATCAGCGGACGAATCATCGGGGCAGCCATTCGGGTTCACAAGAAGTTTGGGCCTGGACTGCTCGAATCGGTTTACACGCCGTGTCTCGGCCACGAACTCGTCTCGGAAGGGCTCGACGTCGAGATCGGCAAGGCACTGAGCCTTCAGCACGAGGGCCTGACAATCGACCGCGCCTACGTTCTCGATCTGCTCGTCGAGGGGCAGGTGATCGTCGAAGTGAAGTGCGTCTCGAAGATTGCTCCGATCCACACGGCGCAGCTGCTCACCTACCTGCGACTGATGAACCTTCAGCTCGGGCTGATCATCAACTTCAACGTGACGAAGCTGGTAGATGGCGGTATCAAGCGGGTCGTGAACAACTACGAGGAGGAAGATCGAACCCCAGAATCTGTGAAGGGTCCGCGAGAGAACGAACCAACTCGAAACTGACGCCCAACCTGCGGAGTGGCTGTCCCCCGCCCCGGCTCAGGACCATCGAACGAGCCACAACAAAGAGAACTCTGCGCCCACAGCGTCCTCCGCGGTGAAGCGTCGAGACACTTGCCGCAAGCGACCCGATTGCCGGCTTCACCTCAGGCCATCGAGCCAGCACTGACAAAAACTGAAACCTCTGCGCCCCCTGCGTCCTCCGCGGTGAGGCCTTGGGACACTCGCCGCAAGTCACCCCGTTGCCGCGAATTCCACACTGTGTCTGCCGCCGCTTAGAGGAACAGCTGTGCGTCCTGCTTCTTCGCGAGCTTTCGATCCAGCCGCGCAATACGGTGGCGCACCTTCTCCGCGGCCCCGGGTCCGTTGGACTCATCGAGGAACGCGAGCGCAAGCTCTCGGGCGCCGGCGAGGTCCCTGGCGCGGTGTTCGTGGTGGATCGCGAGCGCTTCGATCGCGATCCTGCGCAGCTCGCCGAGCGGACCGCGGCGGCGATAGCGCGGCTCGGTAAGATCGACGAGTTCGCGCCAGCGTGCGGCGGCGTCCTCGAAGCGGCGGGCGCGCCGCAGGCGGACGGCGAGGCGGTAGAGCGCCTCCCCGCGGACCGGCGCTTCGGGTGATTCGGACGCGCGGCGATAGCAGGCTTCGGCGCGCTCGAAGCTTTCCGCGCGCTCGAACACGCGGCCGAGCGCGAGGGCCTCGGCGCAGTCCCGGCAGGCATCGTGGCCATCCTGCGTCAGGCGGACGGCGCGCGCGGTCACCGCCGCAAGCGAGACGAGGTCGATGCGGTTGTGTTCGAGCACCGGTTCCAGCGGACGCGGATCGCCGCTGCGGACGAAGCCGAAGAACCGCTGCGGGATGTCGAACCCGGGCACATCGCCAACACGCTGCACGTCGAACAGGATCCGCTCCAGCGTGGAGAGCCGGCAGCCCGCATCCACGTATCCGTCGCCGAGCCGGTTCTTCCACAGCCGCCGCGCCGGATGCAGCATGTCGAAGTGCGGCACGCCGTCCAGCGGCAGTTCCATCCTGTGGAACGACCACCGCGTCTCCATCACCGGCACGTCGAACGTCTTGCCGTTGTAGGTGACGATCAGGTCCGCTTCGTCGAAGAAGTCGGCCACCGCGGCGAGGAGCGCACGCTCGGCGGAGTGGCTCGGAAGCAGGAACTGCCGCACCTGAAACGCGCCGAGATCGAAGTAGCCGCAGCCGACGAGGAACGCGAGTGTGCCCGCGCCGCCGCTCAGTCCGGTGGTTTCGAGGTCGATGAAGACGGTCTTCGGTGAGGGATCCGGCCCCCCATAAAGGGGGGCCCTACGGAGGTTCAGAGAAGGATCCAGCAGACGGAGCGAGTCGACGTCGTCGAGTTCGCAGTCGCCGATCTGGATGTCGCCGTGCCAGCGGTCGGATTCGTAGCGGCGATCGATCACGAGACAATCGCCGAACCGCGTCGACACCCGTCGTCCGCCGAGGATCTCCGCGGCGCGATCGAGATTCACCGGCGCCGCGTTCCGGTAGCCGTCGTCCGGCTCGTAGGTCAGCTCGCGCAGCGGCTTCGATGCCGGCGACCCGCCGGTCACGACCGCGCGCAGCCTGGAGGTAAAGTCCATCAGAACGGCGCCCTCTCCATCTCGTGCACACCCTTCGAGCGCAGGTGAAGCAGGATCAGCGATGCGACCTGCTTGGCATACGGGCCGGTGTTCCCTTCCGGTCCGACGCACGACGGGCAACCCGATCCGCAGGGACAACTGTTGATCAGCTCCTGCGTCCGTTCGAGAAGCAGGTCGTGCATCTCGTAGAGCGGGCGACTGAACCCGATCCCGCCCGGATAGTTGTCGTAGATGAAGATGTTCGGCTCGGCGGCCAGCGCTTCGGGGATGCTCCCGATCCCTCCGGTGCGCGTCGACCGATCGAGCGATCCGCCGTCCACCGAGAGGCCGATGTCGTGGCCGTCGCACATCAGCAGCAACTGCGCGACGTTCTTCATCGCGAACGCCAGCCCGATCACGCCGTCCCGCCGATCGTCGCCGCCGTACGGCAGCGCCTGGATCGTCGACGACGGGATCGTCAGCCAGTACGACGTCGTGTGCATCTGCTGTTCGGGCAGGTCCAGCTCGCCCGAGCCGATGTTCTCGTTCGTGTAGAACTTGATCTTCTTGAAGCCGACGACGCGCGAGACGACGTGGACCTCGCCGTGGGAGCGCTGTGCGCTGTGCGCTGTGCGCGGTCCGTCAGGAACCAGGAGCTCGTCTATCGCATCCGGATTCCCGGACTGCGCACCGCTCACCGCGGACCGCGCTTCGAACGTATCCAGAATCGTGACCTTCGTATACGTGATCGCGTCGGTGTAGTAGTCGCACTCCACCGAGCGCACGTAGGCCTTGCGTCCGTCGAAGTCGAACTTCTCCACCTGGAACAGCTGTCCCTCGACGATGTAGATCGCTTTCTCGTGGAGGGTCGACGGACCGCTGGTGAAATCGGTCTCGCCGATCACGCGCTCGCCGTGGGTGATGTCGACGACGATGAAGTTGTCGGACGAGATGGATCGGAGGCTGACCGCGTCGGCTGGATACGATTCGTTCGTCCAGTTCCACTGCCCGTCCGCGTGGTGGACGAAGCCCTGCTCCGACAGCACGCTCAGCACCTGCTGGACGTCTTCCTGGCCGAACTGCTCGGCGTCCGTGAACGGCAGTTCGAACGCGGCGCACTTCACGTGGTCCACGAGGATGTGCAGGTTGTCGGGGTTGATCAGCGCGTGCTCGGGCGATGCGTCGAAGAAGTACGACGGGTTGCGGATCACGAACTGATCGACGGGCGCGCTGCTTGCGACGAGCACCGCGGCGGATCGCGTGTTCCGCCGTCCCGCGCGTCCGGCGCGCTGCCAGGTCGCCGCGATCGTTCCGGGGTAGCCGGCCATCACCGAGACGTCGAGCGCACCGATGTCGATCCCAAGCTCGAGCGCGTTGGTCGAGACGACCGCGCGCACCGCACCGTCACGGAGTCCCTTTTCGATTTCGCGGCGGCGGTTGGGCAGGTACCCGCCCCGATAGCCGCGGATCATTTCGCTCGATCCTGGCGGGCCGTGGAACGTGTCCTTCAGATACGTCGTCAGGATCTCGACCGCGAGACGGCTTTGCGCGAAGACGATCACCTGGAGGTTCTGCTTGAGGAACTCCATCGCGACGCGTCGTGCCTCGTGCAGGTACGAGCGGCGGATCCCGAGTTCCGCGTTGACGACCGGCGGGTTCACGAAGAGGAAGAACTTCTCGCCGCGTGGCGCGCCGCTCTTCTCCACCAGCTCGAACGGCTGTCCCGTGAGACCCTCGGCCAGTTCCTTCGGATTGGCGATCGTTGCCGAGGAGCAGATGAAGATCGGATCCGATCCGTAGTGACGGCAGATCCGCTGCAGCCTTCGAAGGATGTTCGAGAGATGGCTGCCGAAGACGCCGCGATACGCGTGCAGTTCGTCGATGACGACGAAGCGGAGGTTCTCGAACAGCTTCGCCCACCGCGGATGGTGCGGCAGGATCCCCGAGTGCACCATGTCGGGGTTGCTGAGCACGACGTGCGCCTTGCCGCGGATCGCGCGGCGCGCGTCCGAGGGGGTGTCGCCGTCGTAGGTGAAGACGCCGATCTGCCGGTCGCTGTCGGCCGTGACGATCTGCGACAGGGTGTGCAGTTCGGCGAGCTGGTCCTGTGCGAGCGCCTTGGTTGGAAAGAGATACAGCGCGCGGGTGGACGGGTCCTTCAGGATCGCGTCCAGCACGGGGGCGTTGTAGCAGAGTGTCTTGCCCGAGGCGGTCGGCGTGATGGTGACGACGTTGCGTCCGGCGAGGACGTGCGCGAAGGCTTCGCTCTGGTGCGTGTAGAGCTGCTGGATCCCGCGGGTCGCAAGCGCGCGGACCAGCCGGTCGTCCACGTTGGCCGGGTAGGGTCCGTATTGGGCGTCCACGGCCGGCATCCTGTGGATGGCGGTGACGACCGGATCGGCGTCCGCGCCGAGCGGCGCGCGCGTCCGGGTCAGCCGGTTGAGGACGTCCTGGAGCGAACGGTCCTTGTCACCGGAAACGACGGGAAGGGTCGATGAAGCCATGGAAGTCGTTGACCCAGCAGGGAATGCGGGACGATGTTAGCAGGAAGGCGAAGAGAGGGCAAAGGAGAAAAAGGGGACAGTCACCTTTTCGCTAAGTCGTTGATTCCACTGGGACGCAGACACTCACCCTCACAGCGCACCCCCTGGACGGCCTGCCGGTCGCCGGCGAAAAAGGTGACTGTCCCCTTTTTCCGGGTGCGACTGTCACACGTCCTGATTTTTCAACGACTTAGCAAAAAGGTGACTGTCCCCTTTTTCGCGGGCGGCTTTGGCGGCGAGGCCGCTCAGGAGCAGGACGCCGACGATGTTGGGGAAGATCTGCAGCGCGTTCATCAGGTCCCCCCAGGCCCAGACCAGGTTCACGCGCGCGATCGCTCCAAACGGGATCAGCAGGCAGTAGATCCACCGGTACGGCATCACCACCTTCGGGCCCATCCAGTAGGCGAGGAACTGCTCGCCGTAGTACGCCCACCCGATGAGCGTCCCATACCCGAAGAGGAACACGCAGAAGGCCAGCAGATAGCCGCCGATCCCCGGCATGGCCGCATCGAACGCCAGGCCGACGGCCGCCGTGCTCGTCGCGCGCTCCGCCAGCGGCAGGCTCCAGTCGACGACCCCCGACACCATCACCACCATCGCGGTCAGCGTGCAGGTGCCGAACGACACGATGAACGTCTCCATCACGGCGTTGAGCCCCTGCTGCGATGGACGTTCACTGCGTGCTGTCCCGTAGGCGACCGCGGCGGTCCCGTAGCCCGCCTCGTTCGCATACAGCCCGCGCGCAAGCCCGTAGCGGACCGCGGTGAAGATGCCGAACCCCATCGCCGATTCCGTCGTGAACGCTTCGCGGAACACCATCGCGAACACGTCGGGGATCCGCGACGCGAACGTCACGATCACGATCAGGCTGCCGATCAGATAGATCCCGACCTTCGCCGGCGCAAGCTTCTCGAACGCGGCGCCGATCGACTTGATGCCGCCGATGATCACAAGCCACGTCAGGACCGCAATAACGACGCCCGACACCCACAGCGGGATCCCGACCTCGGTGTTCGCGACCAGCGCAATCGAATTCGTCTGCGTGAACGGCGTCGTGGTGAGGGCGGCAATCCCCGCGACCACCGCGTAGGTCATCGCCAGCGCAGGAGATTTCAAGCCGTCGCGCAGGTAGTACATGGGCCCGGAGCGGACGGTCGCCTGCCCCACGGTCTCGCGGAACGTCACGCCGAGGACGGCTTCGGTGAACTTGATCGCCGTCGCGAAGAATCCGTAGCACCAGATCCAGAAGAGGACGCCCGGCCCTCCCGACACGATCCCGGCCGCGACCCCCGCGATGTTGCCGGTGCCGATCGTCGTGCCGAGCGCGGTCATGAACGCCTGGAACGGCGAGAGGACGCCTCCGCCCGTCCCGCCGCGTCCGCCGAAAAAGGCGCGCAACGCCTCGCCGAACCGCCGCACCTGCACCACACCCAGGCGGAGGGTCAGGAAGAGCCCCGTCCCGAACAGCACGATGACGAGCACCGGGATGAAAAGCCAGTCGGCGGTGGACTGGATCAGATCGGCGAGCTGCGGCATGGGGGAATTCTAGTCGCGATGGTGGAGGAATGGTGAACTGCGGGTCAGATGTTCGACCGGCTCTGACATCCGTCCACGGTGACCGACGCACCCGAGATCCAGCTCGCGCGAGCGGACGCAAGAAACGCAACGACGTCGCCGACTTCTTCGGCGCGCCCGAAGCGTCCGAACGGCAGCTCGCGCTTGACGAATTCGGCGATCCCCTCGGGATCCGCCTGCTGGCGCTTGTGCCACGATCCGCCGGGGAAGAGGATCGACCCGGGCGCGATGCTGTTCACGCGGATGTTGTGCGGCGCCAGCTGCTGCGCCATCGCTTTCGCCAGGCTGATCTCGGCAGCCTTCACGGCGTTGTAGGTCATGCGTCCGCCCGACTCGCGCCCCCAGATGGACGCGATCATGAGGATGACGCCCCCGCCGCGCGCCTTCATGTGCGGGACGGCGGCGCGGGACGCGCGGATCGCCGGGAACAGCGTCTCGTCGAACGCCGCATGCCACTCGGCGTCGGTGGTATCGACGATGTCGGTGCCGCCAGCGCGGCCGACGTTGTTGACGAGGATGTCGAGACCGCCGAAGGTGTCGACCGTCCTCTGGATCACGCGGTCGACACCTTCAGCGGTCGATACGTCCGCCTGCACGGCGAGCACGCGCTCGCGCGTCCCGGCGACCGCTTCGACTTCACGCGCCGCTTCCGCCAGCCGCTCCTCGCCCCGCGCGGAGAGACACACGCGCGCGCCCTCGGCGGCCAATGCCTTCGCACCCGCCAGTCCAAGACCACGGCTGGAGCCCGTGATCACCGCAACTTTGTCAGTCAGTTCTAAATTCATGCTTTTCGAGAGACTCCCTCCGGGCGGGCGCCAGCGTCAGTCCGGGCGTCCGCCGCTGAGATCGTTCAGCCGCCAGTCGAACGAGTGGAACTCGATGCGGAAGGCGTTCTTCTGCACGAACTCCTTTTCGAGCGGCAGCAGGCTCGGCTGGATGAAGGCGATCATCGCACGCTCGATCGGCGAGCGCTGCGCGAACGGGCCATTGCTTCCCGTGTCGTAGGCGGCCACGAACTCCGCCTCCCGCCAGCTGGCGATCGGCGTGAGCGAGATCACGCCGCCGTCGCGATCGATCTTGATCATCTGGTCGTGCATCAGGAAGTCGGCGGCGACCGCCTCGAGCTGCTCGCTCAGACGATCCGCGCTGAAGGCTTCGCTGCGCAGCCGTGCGCTGCCGATGGCGCCACGCCCGAGCGCGAGAAACATCCGTGGATCCTTGAACGCGGGCAGGACGTCCTTCTCGATCTGGTCGAGCGTCACCGAACGTCCGGCGACACGATGCTGGATCCTGTCGAAGGCGCCCGGGATCTGCCGGATGCTGTTGGACGGATACTCCGGCGCCTTGCCGCGGATCGGATAGCGGTTGATCACGGTCTGCAGCACGATCGCGTTGTAGGCGTTCAGCCAGAACGCCTGCTTCTGCGCGTCGGACCACCGCTCGTACGTCGCGGCCGGAACGTCCAGCGAGGCGACGTAGCGATCCAGCCGCCCGCGTTCGGCCTTCACCGCGTTGTAGTAGACGAGACCGTCACGAACGTACAGATCGAGGATCTGGTCGAACGGCCGATGGATCGGCTCGGCCGTCGAGGGTGTCTGCTGCGCGGTGAGCGGGAACGGGACCAGGACGGACGCAAGAGCCAGGACGAGCGGAACACTGACGAATCTTCGCATGCAGGCTGCCTCAGTGTGATGACCAGACGTCGGCCAGAAACGCGTTCAGCTCGCGCGAAAACGCCTCCGGCGATTCGATGTTCGACAGGTGACCGGCACCAGCCAGCATCGCCAGGCGCGAACCGGCGATGCCGGCGCGCAGCGCCTCGGAATCGGACGGAGGCGTGAGCACGTCCTCCTCGCCGCAGAGGATCAAGGTCGGGACCGAGATCGCGGGCAACAGCGAGGTCGAGTCGGGACGGCCCATCATCGCTTCAACCGCGCCCGCAATGGCCTCGGGTGAGTTCCCCTCGATCATCGCGCGTACGCGGGTTGCCAGCTCGGGCCTCAGCCGGTGCGTCGTCGCGCCCAGCAGCTTCGGCAGCATCTCGTCGGCGACCGCCGACGGACCCCGCTCGCGGACCGTGGCGATCATCTTCCGGCGAGCGTCACGTTGCTGATCGTTGTCCGCGGTCGCTCTCGTATCCGCGAGGATCATCCCCGCGAAGCGCTCTGCCGCCATCCGATACAGCGCCAGCGTGACATAGCCGCCCATCGACATGCCGCCAATCACCGCGCGATCGATCCCCTTCTCGTCGAGGGTACGCAGCACGGAGCGCGCCATCTCATCCATCGAGCGGACCGGCGCGCCGGCCGATCGGCCGAAGCCCGGAAGGTCCGGTGTCAGGAAACGAATGCCCGCAGGCCCATTCTCCACCTGCGGCTCCCACAGGCTCGCGTTCAACGGGAAGGCGTGGATCAGGACGACATGGCCCTCGGTAGACATGTTTCATGAATCATAACTGGCGTTCGTCACTGGAGTCGTCTCCCGGCCGGCCTTTCACGGCATAATCTCGACCTCGACGGAACCGGATCGTGGAGGGTCGAATGGGTGTGTGGGGTGGTCAGGCGCGCGCGGCATGTGCGCTGGCGGCGTATGTATCGATACTCGGAGCGACGGCAGTCTCGGCGCAGACGGTGGACGAGCTCGTCGCAAAGCACATCGCCGCGCGCGGTGGCGAGGAAAAACTGAAAGCGATCGAGAGCATCAAGATCACGCGCACGATCGCGACGCCGTTCACGAGCGTGCAGGTCGTGACGTTCAAGAAGCGTCCGAACCTGCTGCGAATCGAACAGACCCCGAAGGGGCAGACAGAAAGCAGCGTCCGCGGCATCAATGGAGAGGCGGCCTGGGACGTCACGCAGGGGAAGGTCGTGACCCGTCCTGACGTCGTCGCGACCGAAGGACGCGAGATCGACGGCGACTTCGACGGGCTCCTGGTGGACTGGAAGGCCAAGGGGCACACCGTCACCTACGAGGGAAAGGACAAGGTCGGCCTGAACGACGCGCACCGGCTGAAAGTGACGACGAAGGGAGGCACGGTGCGGGACGTGTACCTCGATGCGAACACGTTTCTCGAGTCGCAGGTCACCGGCAGGGTGCGCCTCCCGGCGCTGAATCCCCGAACGAAGGACCATCGCTTCTACACCACGACCATCGTGTTCAGCGACTACCGCGACGTGAACGGCGTGAAGTTCCCGTTCTCGATCGACGAAGAGCGGATCGAGGGGCCGATCACCCAATCGTTTGCCATCTACACCGACAAGATCGAAGTGAACGTCCCGATGGACGACGCGCTGTTCGTGCCGCCGGGGAGCGCGGCCAAGTAGTCGTCCACCCTCTGGACGCGCATATCCGACAGGATTCGACTGTCTTGATAAAATAATTTGTCGGAGCTACAGTCCGCTGGGTGGCGGACCTCCAATTCATCAGCGCACCCGAACGCGCCGCGGTGGCCCTCAAGCCCATCCGCCGCCGTATCCTCGCGGAACTGAAAGAGCCTGATTCGGCCGCCGGGCTCGCCCGGCGGCTGGATCTCCCCCGCCAGCGCCTCAATT